>JBOFBK010000577.1:0-10387 GCA_051645525.1 Dermatophilaceae bacterium
CGTTCACGACCGAGTCGCGAGGGAGCCCCGTGGCGGTGGCCGGGAGGAACACGTTGCCCGGCATGGTCGCCAGGGCGGTGTTCGAGGTCACGACCGCGGCGAGCACGGTCGCCAGCCTGCTGTCGTTGTACGGGTCGGATTGGATGACGAGCACCGGGCGACGCTTCGCCGGGCGGCTGCCGGATGCCGGCCCGAGGTCGGCCCAGTAGATCTCGGACCGATGGATCACCACTCGTCGTCCGTAGCGGCGAGCAGGTGGTGGCCGGCCGCGACCGCGTCAGCGGACGACTCCTCCGGCAGGACGGCGTGCTCGAGGGCTGCGTCGATCCGGCCGGTCAGGGACTGGACATCGAGCTCGTCGAGATAGTGCCGGGCGGCGCGCGCGAAGAACTCTGAACGGCTCATCCCCAGGTCGCTGGCGCGTCGCGAGGCACGCTCGAAAGTCTCGTCCGGTACGGAGATGGCAGTCTTCATCGTCAAAGTATAACCGGGTATTACCACGGGCGGTCCCGCAGGGCCGGACGGAGATGGATGCACCTCGACCTGGCGTCACGGAGCGTTGTCGACCGACCGGCGCTCCAGGCCCGCTAGTCGATACTTCCTGGTGGGACGACCCACGTGCAGCGTTGGCCAGTGACGGACGCGATGACGTCGAAGTCGCTGTCGTAGTGGAGCACTGCGACATCGACCGCCTCAGCGGCAGCTGCGACCAGGAGGTCAGGGATCTTGCGACCCCGTTGGCTGCGCTCGGCCAAGAGTCTCTGGACCTGAAGCGCCCGGCGTACGTGCGCGGCCGTGACGTCCACCCCATCAGCGAGATCGAGGGCCGCGATGAGACGGTCCCATTCGCCGGCGTTGCGTGCCGAGTAGCCGATCTCCAGGTCGCAGATACGCGGTCTTCCGAGCTGTCCGGCTACCGCAAGCGGCTCGACGACCTCACGTACCGGTGGGCGCGCCAAGCGGGTGAGGACGCTGGTGTCGACGAGGAAGGTCAGCGCCACGCGTCTGCTCGGTCATCGAGCTCAGCGGCGCCCAGCGCGTCGAGTGCCCCGACGACACGTAGTCGCCGCTCGGATGACGCCCGGGCGAGCGCCTCGTTGACGGTGTCCTTGATCGTGCTGGTCCCCAGCTCTGCGCGGGCTGCTCCCAGCGCGTCCTCATCGATGTCCACCAGATGCTTGCCCATCACCGCAGTATATACGAGCGAAAAGGCATATAGATAGAGTGACGCGGCGGACTGACCGGCCATGCCAGGAGCGCGCGAGGGTCAGGCGGCGCCCAGCGGGCCGCCCGGTCCGTCAGGTCGCCGCTGTCCAGGCCCACTGGGTGACGGTGCGTGCCGGCGACCAGCCGGTGAACCCCCCGACCGGTGACGCCGTCTCGACCGAGATACGGGTCAGCTCGCCACCGTGCTTCCGATACGCCTGAGCGACAACAGCTTCCGTCTCCAGAGTGACAGCGTGGATGACGATCCGCCCACCGTCTCGCAGAGCGGCAAGACACGTGTCGAGCACGCCGGGAGCGGTCGCCCCACCGCCGACGAACACGGCATCCGGCTTGGGCAGCCCGGCGAGCGCCTCGGGCGCCGTGCCGTATACCACGGCGAGACCTGGCACCCCGAGCCGGCCGGCGTTGTGGGTGATCCGGCGCGCCCGCTCGGCGTCGGCCTCGACCGCGACGGCGGCACAGGCCGGGTGCGACCGCATCCACTCGATGCCGACCGACCCCGCCCCGGCACCGACGTCCCAGAGCAGCTGCCCCGGTGCGGGCAGCAGCCGGGCCAGCGCCGAGGCGCGAAGGTCGCGCTTGGTGAGCTGGCCGTCGTGCTCGAAGGCGTCGTCGGGCAGGCCGGCGACCCAGCCCGCCTGCAGCGGCCCGGCGAGCTCGATGCCGATGATGGTGAGCCGCGGTGAGGCCGCCGACCAGGAGGCGGCGGCACCATCGGTGCGCGAGGCGCCATCCGTGCCGAGGTCGCCGAGCACGTGCAGGATGCTGGCTCCGTACCCGGCCGCGGTGAGCAGCTCGGCGACCCGCCCCGGCGTGTGCTCGTCGGCGGAGAGCACCAGCGCCCGCCGCCCGGGCGCCAGCTCCCGCAGCAGCAGCTCGGGCTCGCGGCCGACCACGCTCACCACCGCGCACGACTCCGCCGGCCAGCCGAGCTCGGCGCGGGCGAGTGCCACCGACGACGTCGCGGGGTGGACCGTCACGCGGTCGGCCCCGAGCAGGTCGAGCAGCGTGCTGCCGATGCCCGAGACGAGCGGGTCGCCGGACGCCAGGGCCACGACGGGCGTGCCGTCGAGCGCGGCGAGCAGCCCGGGCAAGCCCTCGCGCAGTGGTGACGGCCACGGCATCCGGCGTTGGATGGGTGACGGTGCCGGCAGCATCGCCAGATGCCGCGCGCCGCCCAGCACCACCGGGGCCCGCTCGACGAGGGCCCTGAGGTCGGAACGCAGCCCTGGCCAGCCGTCGGCGCCGATGCCGACGACCGTGACCGCGGGCACCGGGTGGGGATGACGCTCGGCCGGCACGGGACGGCACGCTATCGTGGCGGGCATCGCGAGGTGCCCCGTCGACCCCGCCATCGGAACCGGTGGCGACGGCCGGCCGGGGAGAATCAGGGAAGCCCGGTGAGATTCCGGCACAGGCCCGCTGCGGTGAACCGGGTCCACCCGAACGGGTGGGACCCGGCAAGTCCGAAGACCGGCCCCGCGCGCACGACGACGACGTTCGTTGCCGACGAGAGCGGGAGCCTCCATGCCGGTGAACTACCCCTTTTCTGCTGTGCTCGGCTGTGCCGCAGATCAGTTGGACGACCTCGGCCTTGCCTTGGTGCTCACCACCATCTCGCCCGAGATCGGTGGGGTGCTGGTGCGCGGCGAGAAGGGCACGGCCAAGTCGACCGCGGTGCGGGGCCTGGCCGCCGTACTTCCCCCGATCGACGTGGTCGCCGGCGACCGGTTCTCCACCGACCCGGCCGAGAACGGTGCCGGCTCGCCGGACGGGCCGTTCGCCGCCGACGCGCCTCGCAGCAGCCGGCCGGTGCGTCTGGTCGAGCTGCCGGTGGGCGCCACCGAGGACCGAGTGCTCGGGTCGATCCACCTCGAACGTGCCTTGGCTGAGGGCCGGGTCGAGTACGAACCGGGCCTGCTCGCCCGGGCGCACCGCGGCATCCTCTACGTCGACGAGGTCAACCTGCTGCACGACCACCTCGTGGACCTGCTGCTCGATGCCGCCGCGATGGGGCGCGCCACGGTCGAGCGCGACGGGGTGTCGGTCGAGCACGCCGCGCGCTTCGTGCTCATCGGCACCATGAACCCGGAGGAGGGCGAGCTGCGCCCGCAGCTGCTCGACCGGTTCGGGCTGACCGTCGAGGTGGCCGCGCCGCGCGACCCGCGGCTGCGGGTCGAGGTGGTACGGCGCCGGCTGGCGTTCGACGCCGACCCCGCCGGCTTCGCCCGCGGCTACGAGCCGGATGACGCCGCCCTCGCCGAGCGCATCGGCGCCGCCCGTGCTCGGCTCGGCCGGGTCCGGCTGCCTCAGGCCGCGCTGCTGAGGATCGCCGAGGTCTGCGCGGCGTTCGAGGTCGACGGGCTGCGGGCCGACATCGTCACCGCCCGGGCAGCGGTGGCGCACGCGGCCTGGGCGGGGCGCGAGGAGGTGACCCGCGCCGACATCCGCCGGGCCGCGCTGCTCGCGCTGCCGCACCGGCGGCGGCGCAACCCGTTCGACGCGCCCGGCCTCGACGAGGACCTGCTCGACCAGGTGCTCGGCGACGGAGAGCTGCCGCCCGACCCCCCGCCCGACCCGAGGCCCGAAACCGACTCGGACGCCGATGGATCGGGCTCTGACGGGTCGGATACCGGTGGTGTGGATCGGGAGGAGTCGCACGACCGGTCACCGGTCGACGGGCCGAGTGCCGACACTCCGGATGCCGATGAGACAGGTGCCGATGACGCAGGTGCCGATGGGCCGGGTGCCGATGGGCCGGGTGCCGACGGGCCCGTCCCGGACGCCTCGCCCGACCGCACCGACGACCCCGAGCGGGCGCCGGTCGGCACGGCACCGGACTCCAGATCGCAGGCGACACAGCCGTTCCGGCCCCGGCTGCTCACGGTGCGGGGCCTCGGCGAGGGTGCGGCCGGGCGCCGGAGCCGCGCGATCGCCCGCTCCGGACGCCGGGTCGGTGCGCGCCGGCCCGAGGGCCTCACCGGTGCGCTGCACCTCGTCGAGACGCTGCGTGCCGCGGCCAGTAGCTCCGATCGCCGAGACAGCACGACGCGGACGGCGAGGCGGGTCGTCATCCGGCCGGAGGACCTGCGCACCGCGGTGCGCGAGGGGCGCGAGGCGAACCTCGTGCTGTTCTGCGTCGACGCGTCCGGATCGATGGCCGCGAGGGCACGGATGACGGCCGTGAAGACCGCGGTGCTCTCACTGCTCCTCGACGCGTACCGGCGGCGCGACAAGGTGGGTCTGGTGACCTTCCGCGGCGAGCGGGCCGAGCTGGTCCTGCCGCCCACCCACTCGGTCGACATCGCCGCCGCCCGCCTCGACGAGGTCCCCGCCGGTGGGCGGACCCCGCTGGCCGAGGGCCTGCTCGAGGCGGCCCGCGTGATCGAGCGCGAACGGGTCAGGGACCCGCGGCTGCGGCCGCTGCTGGTCGTGGTCACCGATGGCCGGGCCACCGGTGGCGCCGAGCCGGTGCCGCGGTCGCTGGGCGCGGCCGACCTGTTGGCCGGGCTCGGGGTCACCACGGTGGTGGTCGACGGCGAGGCCGGCCCGCTGCGGCTCGGGCTCGCGCGCACGCTCGCCGAGCGGCTGCGCGCCGACCACGTGCCGGTCGCCGAGCTCGACGCCACGGCGCTCACCGCCACGGCGCGCGACCGCAGCCTCGTTGCGATGCCCGAAGCCAGCCGCTCCGGCACGGGAGCTGCCCGCCCGAGCACGGGAGCCGCCTGATGCCGCAGGGTCAGCCGCTCGTGGTGCCTGCGGACGGGCTCACCACCCGGCAGCGACGCAACCGGCCGCTGCTCGTCATCCACACCGGTGACGGCAAGGGAAAGTCGACCGCGGCCTTCGGCCTGGCGCTGCGCGGCTGGAACCAGGGCTGGCGGATCGGGGTGTTCCAGTTCGTCAAGTCGGCCAAGTGGCGGATCGGGGAGCAGACCGTGCTCGAACGGCTCGGCCGGCTGCACGACGAGACCGGCGAGGGCGGCCCGGTCGACTGGCACAAGATGGGCTCCGGCTGGTCGTGGACCCGCAAAGCCGGCGAGGCCGACGACCACCGGGCCGCCGCGGTGGAGGGCTGGCAGGAGATCACCCGCCGCCTGGCCGACCAGACCTACGACCTGCTCGTGCTCGACGAGTTCACCTACCCGATGGCGTGGGGATGGGTCGACGTCGACGACGTGGTCGCCACTCTCGCCGCGCGGCCCGGGTTCCAGCACGTGGTCATTACCGGGCGCCGTGCCGACCCGCGCCTGCTCGAGGCGGCCGACCTGGTCACCGAGATGACCAAGGTCAAGCACCCCATGGAGGCCGGCCAGAAGGGCCAGAAGGGCATCGAGTGGTAGCCCTGCCCCGGCTGGTGCTCGCCGCACCGTCGACCGGTCAGGGCAAGACCACGGTCGCCACCGGGCTGATGGCGGCGTTGTCGGCCGCCGGGCACGTGGTGAGCGGGCACAAGGTGGGGCCCGACTTCATCGACCCCGGATACCACGCGCTCGCCACCGGCCGCCCCGGCCGCAACCTCGACCCGCACCTCGTCGGCGAGCACCGGGTGGCGCCGCTGCTGCTGCACGGGGCGGCCGGTGCCGACGTCGCGGTGGTCGAGGGGGTCATGGGCCTGCACGACGGCAAGGTCGGCACCGACGGGTTCGCCTCCACCGCGCACGTGGCCGCGCTCACCCGCAGCCCGGTCGTGCTCGTCGTGGATGTCGCCCGGATGTCGCGCACGGCCGCCGCGGTCGCTGCCGGGGTCGCGGCGTTCGACCCGCGGGTCGAGGTGGCCGGGGTGGTGCTCAACCGCGTCGGCTCGCCGCGCATCGTCCGCGAGATCCGGCGCGCGATGGAGCGGCTCGGGCTCCCGGTGCTCGGTGCCCTGCCGCGCGACGAGGAGCTGGCGGCGCCGTCGCGTCATCTGGGGCTGGTACCCGCGGCTGAGCGCGCGGAGTCGGCGCGGATGGTGCAGCGGCTCGGTGAGCAGGTGGCCCAGCACCTCGACCTCACCGCCGTGCTCGACGTCGCCCGGTCGGCATCCGACCTCGATGCCGAGCCGTGGCGGCCGGCGAGCCAGGTGCGGCCGTCCGGCCCGGGCCGTCCGATGGTGGCGGTCGCCGGTGGGCGCGCCTTCACGTTCCGCTACGCCGAGACCGACGAGCTGCTGCGCGCCGCCGGGTGCGAGATCGTCGTGGTCGACCCGATGCGCGACACCCGGCTGCCCGAGCGGACCCAGGGCATCTACCTCGGTGGCGGGTTCCCTGAGGTGTACGCCGCCGAGCTCGGTGCCAACCGGCCGCTGATGTCCGACCTGCGCCGGGCGGTGGCGGCCGGTGTGCCGACGGTGGCCGAGTGCGCCGGGCTGCTCTATCTCGCGCGCTCGCTCGACGCCGAGCCGATGACGGGTGTGGTGCCGGCCGACGCGGTGATGACCGAGCGGCTCACCCTGCGCTACCCGGAGGCCGTCGCGGCATCCGACGGGCTGGTGACCCGCACCGGCGAGCGGGTCACCGGGCACGAGTTCCACCGCACCGCCACCACGCCGGTGGCGGGGAAGCGGCCGGCCTGGACGGTCGACGGGCAGCAGACCGGCTTCACCACCGATACCTGGCACGCGTCGTACCTGCACGTGCACTGGGCCGGTTATCCCGTTCTCGCGCAACGCTTCGCGGATGCCGTGCACGCGGCGGTCCCGCTCGCGGAACAGCAGGCAGGCATCCCATCCCCGGCGGCTCCAGTTCCTCTCATCGGCAACGAGATCGCAGCGGTCGCCGAGCCGCTCCGGCACCACGGGGACCAGGAGGCGGCCGAGGGGCTGCTCGACCTCGCTGTCAACGTCTACGACGGGGCTCGGCCCGCCTGGCTGGATGCCGCGCTGCGCGACGCCGTCGAGGCGTCGCACCGCTACCCCGATGCGAGGCCAGCGCGTGCCGCCCTCGCGCGGCGACACGGCTGGTCGGAGGATGAGATCTTGCCGACGTCCGGTGCAGCAGAGGCGTTCTCGTTGATCGCTCGACTCCGCGCGTGGCGCCGGCCGGTCGTCATCCACCCGCAGTTCACCGAGCCGCATGCGGCCATGGAACAGGCCGGCCACCAGGTCACTACGGTGCTCTGCCGGCCGCGTGACGGGTTCGCCCTCGACCCCGGCGCCGTGCCGGATGACGCCGACCTCGTCGTCGTCGGCAACCCCACGAACCCCACCGGTGTGCTGCATCCGGCGGCCGCGCTGCGGAGCCTGCTGCGACCCGGCCGGGTGCTGGTGGTCGACGAGGCGTTCATGGATGCCGTGCCCGGCGAGGCCGAGAGCCTGCTGGGCGAGGCGATGGCCGGGCTGCTCGTGGTGCGGAGCCTGACCAAGCTCTGGTCGATACCCGGCATCCGGGCCGGGTTCGTCGCGGGCGACGCCGGGCTCGTCGTGGGGCTGGCGGCGCACCAGTCGCCGTGGTCGGTGTCGACGCCGGCCCTCGCCGCTACCGTGGCCTGCACCACCGATGCGGCGGTCGAGGAGGCGCACCGGCGAGCCCGAGAGGTGGCCGGGTGGCGTGACCATCTCGAGGGTGGTCTACGACGCCGGAGTATCGAGCACGTCTCGTCGTCGGCGCCGTTCGTGCTCGCGCGTCCCGGTGCCGGCGTGCACGCCGCGCTGCGCTCGGCCGGTGTCGCGGTGCGCCGTGCCGACACCTTCCCGGGCCTCGACGACAGCTGGATGCGCATCGCCGTGCGGCCCCCCGAGGCGACCGGCCGCTTCCTCGCCGCACTCGACCGCGTCACGACCGCGACAGCCGGATGATGCGCATCACGAGACGCCATGGGGCGGCTCGCCCGTGTGCCACCGCAGCGGAGCTCGGATGACTCATCTGGCTGCAGCGGTGGCAGCGCCGCGGGCGATCGGCCTACTGGCCGGCTTTGCGGCCGACCGCCTCCTCGGCGACCCTGCGCGCTGGCACCCGGTAGCCGGATTCGGCACGGCGGCAACGGTTCTCGAGCGCCACATCTACCGGGACTCGCGAGGCGGCGGAGTGGTGTACGCGCTCCTTCTCGTCGGGTCGACGGTCGCGGCCGGCGCCCTCGTGGAGCGCGCGGCGCGTCATCCGACTGCGCAGATGGTCTCGACGGCTGCGGCCACCTGGGTGGCGCTCGGCGGCCGCTCCCTCGAGCGGGCGGCGCTCGCCGTGCACGCCGACCTGGTCGCGGGTGACCTCGGTGCCGCACGGCAGCGGCTCACCCACCTGGTCGGCCGCGACACCGGCCGGCTCGACGAGGGTGAGATCGCCCGCGCCGTGGTCGAGTCGGTGGCCGAGAACACCTCGGATGCCGTGGTCGCCCCCCTCGTGTGGGGCGCCGTGCTCGGCGTGCCGGGTCTGCTCGGCTACCGCGCGGCCAACACGCTCGACGCGATGGTGGGCCACCGGTCGCCGCGGTACGAGCGCTTCGGATGGGCCGCCGCCCGCCTCGACGACCTGCTGAACCTGCCGGGGTCGCGGTGCTGCGGGGTGCTCACACTGCTCGCCGGGCCGCGGCGCGCGGCGGAGGCGTGGCGGGTCTGGCGACGGGATGCCGCCGCCCACCCGAGCCCGAATGCGGGCGTGGTCGAGGCGGCGTTCGCGGGCTCGCTCGGCCTCCGGCTCGGGGGCACGAACCGCTACGGCCCGCGGGTCGAGCGGCGGGCCGTGCTGGGCGACGGCCGGCCCCCGGCGCCGGGCGACGTCATCCGGGCTACCGGGCTCGCACGCCGGGTGGGCATCGGCGCTGCCGTCGTCGCCGCGAGTGTCGCGGCGTCGCTCAGTGCACGGGCTGCATCTGTTGGACTGTCGCCGAACGGGTCTGGTCGGCCTGGAGCCGGAGAAGCAGTCCGCTGAGCACGACCCCGATGACGACCCACATGGCTGCCACGGTGAGTAGTGAGGCGCGGCGGAAGTACCAGAGCGTGTCGCCGGGAAAGTCGCCGACCTCGTTGACGGTGGGGAAGAGCAGCCCGGCCGTGCCGACGACGGCGAGGTATCCGACGGTGCCCGTGACGACGGCCGGGTAGGTGCCTGTTCGCCGTGCGAGCCGCGTGGCTCCGACGACGGCGAGCACCCCCGCCAGGAGGGAGACCAGGAGGAACCCGAAGTACAGCGTGGTGCGGGAGCCGAGGGTCTCCGCAGTGCCGACCGCGGGCGGGTTCGCCGGGTACTTGAGGAAGGGCACGAGGGCGACCGTCACGAAACCGACAGTGGTGACCAGGGCCGTGCTCGCCGTGACGCCGAGGCGCCCGACCCGGCCGGCCGACGCCGCGGCGGCGAGGGAGACGACTCCGCCGAGCCCGACCCCGACCGCGAGGGTGCCGGTGAGCAGGCCCCAGGTGCGTTGGGTCGGCCGCGACACCGCCGTGTTGTCGGCGTCCCCGGATGGCGCGGCCCCGGCATCCGAAGCGGGTTCTTGTGCCTCGGTGCCAGCCTGCTCGAGCGAGATGGCACGGTCGACGTGCGGCTCGCCGAGGGTGTAGGCCACGGTGAAGGCAGCCAGCCCGGCGAGCAGGCCGGCGAGGAGGCCTCTGACGAGGAAGGCACGTGCGGTCATGATGATCCGATCGGCAGGCGGGAACGCGAGAAGCAGGGCAGGGTGGCGAGGGCCCGGACGTCGAGGCGCGGGCTGGTCGAGGGGCAGGCTGCGCAGGTGGCCAGAGATGAGCGCGCGCCGCGCCACGGCACGCGAGCTGGGGTCGAACGGACGGCTACGTGCGGCGCGGTGGCACCACGTGGGGTGAGCGGCTCACACCGCGGGGCGCCGGTCGGCGGCAGTAGCTTGAGGAAGTGTCAGTGGCCGGGGAAGCCGAGCAGGTGACGGCCGTCGTGGAGGAACTCGATGACCGGGCTCTCGGCGGGCATCAAGGCGGTGCCCTGCTCGGCGCTCACGAAGAAGAGCGCGACGAGAGCGAGCATCCCGAAGAAGATCGCCCAGGGGGTCAACTCACGCAGCGGGACCGGTGGCACGACAGGGGTGTCGACGACGGGTGTGTCGAGAGTGGGGAGGGCGACAGAGTGCGACACAAGGCCTCCTCGGGGATTCATGCGTCCCCGGTCGATGGATGGTCGGCAGGCATTCGGGTCTGGCTCCACCACAGTCGCTTTCGCGAAGGCGGTGTCACAGTAGCGCGACTGCGCCGGATTCCCACCGGCTTCCTCGCACC
>JBOFBK010000578.1:0-1009 GCA_051645525.1 Dermatophilaceae bacterium
GGCAGGTCGTCGGGCAACGGCGCGGGCAGGTCGTCATCCGCGCGGGTCGAGACGTCGGTCATGGGATCACTTCCGGTCGGGCGGCGCGCGAGAGCGCGGGCACCTGTGTGCGGGCCGATCGGAGGTCTTCGGGACGGGCCTCGATGTCAGGGACACCGCGTTGGAGCCTCGTCGAACAGGTCACGTGTCGTGCCGACCGGGCACCGTGGACCCCCTGATCGTACCGTTAGGCTCGCCAGTCATGGCGCAGACCTCGGACGAGGACCCCCACTACCGCGCGGCCGTCGTCGACCTGCTCGGGGTGCTCGCCTATGGCGAGCTCACGGCCTTCATCCGGATGGCGGTCGACTCCGACCTCGCCCCGACGCTGTCGTTGAAGAGCTCGATGGCCCAGCTCGCGAACGCCGAGTACCTCCAGTACGTGCAGCTGGTGGAGCGGATGACGGCGATGGGCATCGAGCCCGAGCCGGCCATGGCGCCGTTCGTGGCACCGCTCACCGCCTATCACGAACGCACCAAGCCCAAAGGGTGGCTCGAGGGGCTGGTCAAGGCCTACGTGGGCGAGGGGATCGCCAAGGACTTCTACCGCGAGATGTCGGCGCTGGTCGACGCCGAGACCCGCGCGGTGATGAACCTCGCGCTCGACGACGCGGCCGAGACGGAGTTCATCGTGTCGATCGTGCGCGACGCGCTGCGCACCGACCGGACGGCCGCCGGCCGGCTCGCGCTGTGGGGCCGGCGGCTGCTCGGCGAGGCCCTGTCGCAGGCCCAGGCCGTGGCGGTGGAGCGTGACGCGATGTCGGCGCTGCTCGTGGGCGGGGGAGTCGACCTCGCCGAAGTCGGCGCGATGTTCACCCGGTTGACGACGAACCACGAGAAGCGGATGAACCGGCTCGGTCTGGCCGCCTGAGCGCCGACGCCCTGGCTTCCTGACCCACGAACGTCGACCGCGCTCCTCGACGCCCGAACGTGGGTGAGGCGCGGCGCCGGGACGGCGCTCCACACCCCC
>JBOFBK010000579.1:0-4863 GCA_051645525.1 Dermatophilaceae bacterium
ACCCGCGCGGCGATGTCGAGGCAGAGCTGGGGCGCGAGGTGCGCGACATCCGTGGTGCTCGACCGGTCGTTCCCGTGCCGATGATCGAGGCGTGGTGGTTCCTCTTCCCGGCAGCCGTGGAAGCGGTGCGACCGGTCGCGTGGCGTGGAAAGGTCTCCGTTCCGTCCAGGGACGTCGAGCTGATCGACCAGCCCAAGAAGAAGCTCGAGAGACTGACGCGAGGCTCGCATCCTTACAGCGAGGCGGACTCGCCGGCCATCGCGGCTCACATCAGGAGACAGCGCCTCGGACCGAGCGGTTCGAGTGCCTCGTACGGGCGGTTCGTCTCGATGGCCCGACAACTGGAGTGATTGCGTGCACTGGTTCGGTCGCCGGGGGCACGCATCGCCGTGAGGCGAACGCCATCCGCAGGCCGGGCCCGACGTTGTGAAGTGCTGCCGCTGCCGCGTGCCGCGGGGCGGCATCCGGCCGCTACTCTCGCTCGGTGACCCTCGACCTCGTCGATCTCGCCGGGCACGAACAGGTGGTGTTCTGCCACGACCCCGACAGTGGGCTCCAGGCCGTGATCGCCATCCACGACACCTCGCTCGGCCCCGCCCTCGGCGGCACCCGCTTCCATCCGTACCCGTCGCTCGACGACGCACTAGCCGACGCGCTCCGCCTGTCGCGCGCGATGACCAGCAAGAACGCCGTCGCCGGGCTTGACCACGGCGGCGGCAAGGCGGTCATCGTCGGCGATCCGCAGCGCGACAAGACCCCTGACGTGCTGCGCGCGTACGGCCGGTTCGTCGAGTCGCTCGGCGGCCGCTACGTCACGGCGTGCGACGTCGGCACCTATGTCGCCGACATGGACGTCGTCGGCGAGGAGACCCGCTGGGCCACCGGCCGCTCTCCGGAGCGCGGCGGCGCCGGCGACTCTTCGCTGCTCACCGCGCTCGGCGTGTTCCAGGGGATGCGGGCCGCGGCCCGGCACCGCTGGGGCCGGCCCACCCTGGCCGGCCGACGGGTGGCGATCGCCGGTGTCGGCAAGGTCGGTCGCCGGCTCGCCGCGCACCTGCTCGCCGACGGCGCCGACGTGGTCGTCACCGATGTGCGGCCGGATGCCGTGCGCTCCCTCCGCGCGGAGCATCCGGCGGTGCGGGCGGTCGACGACCTCGCGGCCCTGCTGCACGAGCCCGCCGACGTGTTCAGCCCGAACGCGCTCGGCGGCGCTCTCGACGAGACCACCGTGGAGGCGCTCGGCGCTGCTGTGGTCTGTGGCGGGGCGAACAACCAGCTCGCCGACCCCGGCCCGGGTGGCACGGCCGACCGGCTGCACGCCCGCGGCATCACCTACTGCCCCGACTTCCTCGTGAACGCGGGCGGCGTCATCCAGGTGAGCGACGAGCTGCACGGCTTCGACCTGCAACGGGCCCGGTCGCGCACGACCACCATCTTCGACGCCACCCTCGAGGTGCTCCGCCAGGCCGACCAGGCCCGGGTGTCACCGGCGCTCGCGGCCGACCGGATGGCCGCGGAACGGGTGGCGTCGGGCAGCCGGCGGCCCTGGCTCCCTGGGCAGGTCGCGGAGTCGGCACTCAGCCGGTGACTCGACCGGGCGAGTGGCCGGAGAACGATGAGCACGGCGGCGACAGCACCACGAGGCACGCGAGCACGACGACGCTCGTCGTGGCAGCCGCCCACAGCGGGCGGGCGAGATCGAGGTTGTAGACCACGTTGAGCTCCCAGGGCACCACTCCACGCGTCGACATGGCGGCGAGCGCCACGAACGGGACGGCCGTCCCCGCGGTCTGACCGAGTATGCGAGCAGCGCCGATGGCGACACCGGTGAGCAACGCGGCGACGCCGGTGAGGTGAGCGGCTGGTATCCCGAACGAGAGTGCTGCGACTCCCGCCGCGAGAGCCCCTTGGGCGAGGACGACGACGAGGCACCAGCCGAGGTCGAGCAGCCTGATCCGACGCGGCGATGTCAGGGCCAGCCAGCCCAGCCGGTCGTGAGTGAGGTGGACGGCCAGGGCAGCGGGAAGGACGAGTGCCACGGTCGACACACTTTCCATGGGCCGCTCCTCGACCGCGAAGCTGGGGTCGACCGCCGGCAGGGTGACGACGTTGAGCAGCAGGACGGTGGCCCAGGTGGCGCACCACGCCGCGACGGTCGACGTGTCGACGCCGTACGCCATGGCGGTTCGCGAGGTCACGAGGGCGGCACCCCCCGCTGGCAGGGCCGCAACGCCGCCAGTCCTCGTTCGATGGTTCGGGTTCGATCGGCGGGGCTGGCGTCGGCGAGCCGAGCGGCTTCGGCACGGTCGCTCGCGAAGTCCGGCAGGTCGAGCGGGATCTGGCCGGGGTAGTGCCGGCCGTCGATCGGCAGCCCCTGGTCAGTGCGCCACCAGGTCGTCAGCACGGCGCTCGTCCGCTGCAGGCGCGAGTCGGGGCAGGTGGCGGTGAACAAGGTGTCGCCGAGCAGCGCGACAAGGGCGTCACGGTCGATCACCTTCGCGGATGCCTCGTTACCCCCGGGCGGCGGCACCACCAAGGCACCGGCGTCGCTGACGCGCACCTCGGTCGCGACCACCACCGTGGGACGCACCTGCGGCGGGAGCGAGCGTAGCGGCCCGTCGACGATCGAGGCATACTCGCGGCGCAGCGCGGCGCTCTGGGTGCCGTCGAAGCAGATTCGCGTCGTGCCGTTCACGCAGGTCACGGTGTCCGCTCCGGGGATGGGTCGTACCGGTCCGGCGGTGAAGATCGTGGCAGCGGTCGCGGCGCTGGCAGCCCACGCTGCAGCGGTCCGGGCGCGATGGCGGTCGTGAAGCAAGAGTGCGAGCCAGGTGCCGAGGAGGACGAGGACGGAAGCCCGGAACACCGGCGTGGTGAGTGCCGGCCAGTCGTACGCGTAGCCCCGAAAGTCAGGAACGAGCAACGCCGACAACGGAGTGTTCGCAAGGTAACCATCGAGGGCGAGAACGGCGACGTAGGGAGACGCCGCAGCGACTGCGACCGCCGCATAGCCCGGGAGGTAACGGCCGGTGACGACCCCGAGCCCGGCGGCGCAGGCAGAGACCCCCACCATCGCCGCGACACTGAGCAGGAGCCGGACGACACTCTCCGGCGACCAGGACGACAGACACACGACCAGGACGACGCCCCCGAGTACGGCGACCGCTGCTGGGGCGCACGAAACCCCCCACCAGAACGACACGCGGTAGAGCTCGTTCGGCGTGCGTCCACCCGCCATCGCCCAGGGCAACATTCCGTCTGCACGCAACGGGCCGACGAGCCACGCCGCGGCCGTAGCCACGAGGCAGGCGCCGAAGAGGCTCGTCCGCTCGAGTGCGGAGATCCCGGACGGCAGCCATCCGACCCAGGCAGCCCGGATGGTCCACAGAGCAACAGCCCCCTGGGCCAGCAGAGCTGTCAGGAGCAACGCCCATGCGAGACGAGGCGAGGGGCGAAGAACCATCAGGCAGCTGGCCGCACGTGGCGGGCGAACGCCGTGCGCAGGGTGTCGACCGTGACCGGGCTGCCGGCGGTGAACGCGGTGATGGCGCCGTCGAACCGCACGACGCCTCGGTCGAGCACGACGACGTGAGAGGCCGTCGCCGCGACGTCCTCCAGCAGGTGGGCGGCCAGCAGCACGACGGCGGACGAGCCGAGACCGCGAACCCGCGCGTGGAAGTCGTCGCGCTGCAGCGGGTCCAACCCTGCGGTCGGTTCGTCGAGCAGCAGAACCGCCGGTGAGCCGACGACGGCCGCCGCCAAGCCGGCCCGCCGCCGCTCTCCTCCTGAGAGTGAACCGACCCGCCGGTCGGCCAGGGCCGTCAGATCCGCCATGGCCAGCGCCTGGTCGACCGCGTCCGGTACCACGGGGGCTGCGATCTTCTTCAGCCACGCCGCGTAGGCGATGACCGACCGGACCGGCATCCGCCCGGGAAAGGTGAGCGACTGCGGCAGCCAGCCCAGCTCGGCGAGGAACCGGCGGCTGCGTCGACCGTCCACCCGCTCGCCGCCCCAGGTGACCTCGCCGGAGTGGGCACCGAACTGGCCGGTGATCGCGCCGATGAGCGAGCTCTTGCCGGCCCCGTTAGGACCGAGCACTGCCGTGATCCCGGCCGATGCCGACAGTGACACCATGTCGACGGCCACGCGCCGTCCGCGGTGCACCACGAGGTCGGACACCACGACCGGAACCACGGCACCCACCGGTCAGTACCTCGACGAATAGCTGCCGCAGACGTCCGGGAGGAGGTCCCTCTGGCGGCACACCTTGGAGCGGACCCCCTGGAAGGTGCAGAACGGCCCGATGACGTCGCTGATGACGCCGCCACTCGTGACTGCCGTGCGTGATCTGGTGGTGCTCGAGTACCGCATCCCACTTCCGTCGGTACACCCGTTGCCGCGGTCGACCCGGCCTTGGTAGTACACAGGATCACCTGACGTCGACTTCAGTGTTCCGGTGACTCGGGCGCCATTGCCCAGTGTCTCGGTTCGCCGTTGGTCTCCGCTGCCGTCCGACGACGACACACTGACCGCATACGCCGACGCCGGCATCATCGCCAGGGCGATTCCCAGCGCGGCCGCTCGTCGGGCCTGTCGTGCCACAGTTCTCCGAATCATGCTCGATCACTCCCTCATGATCGACCGCCGAACAGATAACGCCCTGCGAATCCCCCCCCAGGATGGCGGTCGACTGGCCCCAAGGTCGCATCGCCACGCTAGGGATGCGCTGATTTTCTGGCTGGTCCGGGTTGGGGGTCGGTTCGGTGTCGGGGCGTGGGGGATCATGTGGTGTGGACAGCACTCAGCCTTCTTTCACTGATGTCGAGTACGGCAACCGTCGGCGGGTCTCGCGTCGGGAGCGGT
>JBOFBK010000580.1:0-1020 GCA_051645525.1 Dermatophilaceae bacterium
TCGCCAACGCGTTCGACGACCTCACCGAGGGCAGCCGTGAGACCGAAGCCGTCTCCGCTGCGATGGAGCGGATCAACCTCGGCCTCGGTTACGAGTACGACCCCGATGTCGTGGACGCCCTCGCCCGAGTGGCCCTCGACCGGTCCGCCGGACGGTCCGAGTCGCGCCGCGCCGACGGTGCGACCGCCCGCTGAGCAAGGGCCCGAAGCCCAGCCGCTAGCATCGGGAGCCGTTCGAGCCCCCAACGCCGAGGATGTCGTGGACCGCCTGTCACCGGTCGTCTTCACCGACGCCTGGGGGTCACACGTCTCGATCGCGAGCTTGCAGGGGCGCGCCATCCCCACGCCCGAGCCGGAGTCCGAGCTGTGGATGGGGGCGCACGAGGCCGGCCCGTCGGGAACCGACCGGCCCGGCTCCCCGAACCTCGCCGGTGTCGTGGCCGCCGACCCCGTGGCCGAGCTCGGCGCCGAGTGCGTCGAGCGCTTCGGGCCGCGGCTGCCGTTCCTGCTCAAGGTGCTCGCGCCGGGCCGCGCCATCTCCATCCAGGTGCACCCCACCGCCGAGCAGGCGCGCGAGGAGCGTGCCCGCACCGGCGACACCGTCTATGTCGACGACGAGGCCAAACCCGAACTGCTGCTTGCCATCTCGCCGTTCGAGGTGTTCGCCGGGCTGCGCCCGCACGCCGAGGTCGCCGAGGTGGCGGCCCGGCTCGCCGTGCCGCACCTCACCGAGCTCGTCGCCGCGACCGCAACAGCCTCGGACCCCGAGCACGCCCTGCTCGCCGCGGTGCTCCACACCCCGGCCACCGACGTCCCCGAGCTGGCGCGCACCGTCGTGGCCGGGTGCGTGCGCGTGGAGGCAACCGACGACGAGATCGGCGCCGCCTGCGCGGCGGTCGCCCGGGTCGCCGAGGACCACCCCGACGACATCGGCCTCGTCGTGCTCCTGCTCATGCGGCACCGGGTGCTGCATCCCGGGGAGTACGTCGACGTCGCCGCGGGCGTGCTGCACTCGTACGTG
>JBOFBK010000581.1:0-6009 GCA_051645525.1 Dermatophilaceae bacterium
TCATGGCGCCCGGCCGGTGGGTCGCCGGCGACGTCCGCTGGGCACTGCTCGCCTGGTCCGTGGTGCTGCTCGCCGGGGTGTGGGCGCTCGCCGACGGACGTGCCGTACGGGCCGGCTCGGTAGCCGCCGTCCTGGTGCTTGTCCCTGGCACGGTCACCCAGATCGACCAGGCGTGGACCGAACCGGTCCTGGCCGCGCTCCTCGTCTGGTGGGCGGTGCTGGTGCATCGCGGCCACGCGTGGTGGGCCGTCGTCCCGCTGGCGCTGGCGTGTGCGAGCAAGCAGCATCTCGCGCTGCTCGCACCGGTGCTGCTCGCGTGGCCGGGGTTCGGCGTGCGCCGCACGCTCGTCACCGGCGGACTCGCCGGGGCGCTCGTCCTGCCCTGGCTGGTGGCAGATCCTCGAGCGTTCGTCGACGACACCGTGGTGGCGCTCGTCGAGTTCCCGCCGATCCGGTTCGCCAATACCTGGTACCTCTACCTGCTCAACGAGCACGGCGTGGCGCTGCCCTTCGCCGTCACCGGTGCGCTGATGCTGGCAGCGGTCGTGGTTGGTGCCGCTGCGGTGCACTGGCGAGCACCGCAGGTCGACGAGGTGCTGCGCTGGCTCGCCTTCGTGCTGGTCGTGGCCAGCCTGGTCAACAAGCAGGCGTTCTACAACCAGTTCTGGCTCGTCGCGGTGCTCGTGGCGGCCTCGGTCGCGGTCGGGCCGCACCACAGCCGGCCTCGAGCTGCATCTCCCGCGGTCACGGGGCACGTGCCGCAGCCGACAGCCGGTGCTGCCACGCCGACGTGAGCTCGGCCCTCGACCAGCCCGTCACGGTCTCGAGCGCGGCGTCGCAGGCTGCCTCCGCCTCGGCCACCGACCCCGGTGGGGAGCACGCCACGACCAGACGACGAACCACGGCGTCGCCCTTCTCCTCGGCGAGCAGCTCGACCGCCTGCCACGCCGCGAGATAGGCCACCCGGATGTCGCCGCGGGCCGGGTCGAAATCAATGGTGGCGGGCAGCCCGGCAGGTGCCGTGCCGTCGCGTACCGCGCGGGTCAGCGGAGCCCGCAGCCGGTGGTGCGGGAGGTCGGCGCGCCGGTAGCCGACCTGGTCGGCATACCCCTCGGCCAGCCAGGCCGGTGCGGTGACCGGCACGCTCGCCCGTACGGCGACATGGGCGGCCTCGTGGGCCAGCACGACCGCGCGACCGCTGGGTCCGAGACGGGCCCACGCGTCGGGGTGGATGACAACCCGATCGCCGGTGGCGATGCGGTCGGCACCGGTGGGGCCCTCCGTCGTGGCCGCCACCGAGCCGGATGACGTCGGCACGCCGAGGAGCGCCGCCGCCTCGTCGACCTTCGCCGGCGCCAGGACCAGGGTGCGTCGCGGTGTGCCGGGCCACCATCGGGCCAGGTCGGAGAGGGCGTCGGCCGCCAGGTCCGCCTGCTCGACGAGGTCGGCGGCGGCGGCCGTGCCGGCGACGACGACCCGACCGGTACGGTGCAGCGAGAACCCCGGCATGGCCAGCCACGGAGCAGCACGGGCGCCCTCGGCCGGCGCCTCCGCCGCGACCCGCCACCCGCCCGCGACGTACTCGAGGCGGTAGTGCACCTGCGTCGCACGGTCGGCACGATCAACCTCGCGAACCCGGTACGCGACACGGACCACGAGGTCAGTGGCGTCAGTGGCGGACGACACCGGTTCGTGGGCGAAGCGCGCGACACCGAGTGCCGAGGCAGAGGCGAACGCCGCGAGCTGGCGACGGCCGTCGGTATCCTCGGGGTCGGCCACGGTGTCGCGGAACGCCTCGATGTCACCCGACACCACGGCATCGGCACGACGGACGAGAAGCTCGTCGACCGCGGATGCCGGGGCCCGTCCCGAGATGACCGACGGCCCGCCCGGCGAGACGGGACGCGGGGCGGCATCCGCCCCGGTGCAGGCGGCGAGCACCGCCACGGCCGCCGCGCCGGCCACGACCTGGCGACCGGCGATCCCGCGACGACCGAGACGACGACGCGGCGACCAACGCACCGCTCCATCGTAGGCAGCCGACTCCGCGCTCACCCGACCGCGCGGCCCGGGGCGGTCCCTCCCGAGGTGGACCTCCCCGGGTCGAGAACCGCCCGGGCCCTGCTGGCGGTCTCGGCATCGACCAGCCCAGCTCGGACGAGCAGGGCGACCGCGCGCCGCTCGTCGGCGTCGAGCCGTGCGTGGCCACCGACCCCGTGCGCCTCGAGCTCGAGAAGCACCGGCACCATGCACTCCCCGCAGTGGACCTCCCGCGCCGGGCAGGTGCGGCAGTCGACGGTCATCGTGGCGTCGTGGTGCACCATGTCCTCACTCCTTCCAGGTCGTCCGGCGTCACGCTACGGAGGCCTACCGACAGCGCCCCTCGCCGGCGCTGTCGGAGCCCGCCCTTACGGTCGGGGCTGTGCGGATGGTCCAGGGCGCGTTCGACGACCTCGGCACCCCGTTGTCCGACGTCACCTTCGTCGTCGTCGACCTCGAGACCACCGGGGGCAGCCCGGTCGCCTGCGGGATCACCGAGGTCGGTGCGGTCAAGGTCCGCGGCGGCGAGGTCGTCGGCGAGCTCCAGACCCTCGTCGACCCGGGCGCTCCCATCCCCGAGGTGGTCGCGGTGCTCACCGGCATCACCGACGCGATGGTGGTCGGAGCGCCTCGCATCGACACGGTGCTCCCCACCTTTCTCGAGTTCGCCTCCGGATCGGTGCTCGTCGCCCACAACGCCGGCTTCGACGTGTCCTTCCTCAAGGCCGCCGCCCGACGCACCGAGCATCCGTGGCCCGGCTTCCCGGTGCTCGACACGGTGACCTTGGCACGCCAGCTGGTGCGCCGCGACGAGGTGCCGAACCACCGTCTCGGCTCCCTGGCGCGGCTGTTCCGCTCGTCCACCACACCCGACCACCGCGCGCTGCACGACGCCCGCGCCACCGTCGACGTCCTCCACGGGCTCCTCGAGCGGGTGGGGTCGCTCGGCGTCCACTCCCTGGAGGAGCTGCTCGACTACTCCGCCCGGGTACCACCCGCCCGCCGCCGCAAGCGGCACCTCGCCGACGGCCTCCCGGACGCGCCCGGCGTGTATCTCTTCAAGGACGGGCGCGGTCGCGTGCTCTACGTCGGCACGTCGGTCTCCATCCGCACCCGGGTGCGCTCGTACTTCACTGCGTCGGAGCACCGCCGCCGGATGGGCGAGATGGTGGGTCTGGCCGAGTCGGTCACCCCGGTCGTGTGCGCCACGGCGCTCGAGGCAGAGGTGCGCGAGCTCCGGCTCATCGCCGAGCACCGGCCTCCGTACAACCGCCGATCCCGGCATCAGGAGCGGGCGCTGTGGGTCAAGCTCACCGTCGAGCCGTTCCCCCGCCTGTCCGTCGTGCGATCCGTCGCCGACGACCCCACCCGGTACCTCGGCCCGTTCGGCTCACGGTCCGCTGCCGAGGCCGCCGTCGCCGCCGTGCACGAGGTCCTGCCGCTGCGACAGTGCGTCGAGCGGCTCTCCCCCACCCGGCCGCGATCGGCCTGCGCACTCGCCGACCTCGGGCGGTGCGGCGCACCGTGCACCGGCGCACAGAGCGTCGACCAGTACGCCGAGGTGGTCGCTCGCGCCGTCGGCATGCTCGCCGGTGACACCCGCGATCTGTTCACCGCCCTACACCACCGGATGACGACCCTCGCCCGCGCCGAACGCTACGAGGACGCCCAGGTCCTGCGCGACCGCCTCGGCATCCTGGTGCGCGGCGCGGCCCGTACCCAGCGACTCGACCCACTCGCCCGCATCCCCGAGCTCGTCGCCGCCCGACGTGGCGCGCTCGGCGGATGGGAGGTCGTCTGCGTGCGGTACGGACGACTGGCCGGCAGCACCGTCACGACGCGCGGTGCCGACCCGATGCCGGCCATCGAGGCACTGCGGGCCAGCTCCGAAGTCGTCACGCCACCGGTACCGCCCGCGACCGCGGCCACCGCTGCCGAGAGCGACACGGTGCTGCGTTGGCTCGACGCCCCGGGCGTGCGCGTCGTGGACATCGACGGCGCCTGGACCTGCCCGGTGGCCGGAGCCGCCGGCGCGCGCCACCTGCTCGAGCCGCTCGAGACGGCTCGGCGTCACGCCACCCTCACCGGGCCCCTGGGCGGGCGCCCACGACGAGGACGACCCGGCAGGTGATCCGCGGTTGGCTAGGCTTGTCCTCGTGATCACCGCCATCGTCCTCGTCACCGCCGATGTCGGCCGTATTCCAGAGGTGGCCCAGGAGATCGCCGGTCTCGACGCGGTCACCGAGGTCTACTCGGTGGCCGGTGATGCCGACCTCGTCGCCATGGTGCGGGTGCGCGAGCACGAGCAGCTCGCCGACGTCATCGCCGACCGGCTGAACAAGGTGGCCGGTGTCACGGGCACCACGACGCACATCGCGTTCCGCACCTACTCGACCCACGACCTCGAGGCCGCCTTCAGCCTCGGCATCGACGACTGAGGCTCGCCGCCTCTCCTGGCCACCCGGCGAGAAGCACCGGCCGCTACGCGGAGATCGATGTCGGGCCTGTCGACCGGCCACCGACACGCGCCGTCGTGGTCGAGGCGGCGAATCGCCTCTCCCCCGGCAAGGATCGATGCGGGAGAACCCGCCTCTCACCTGGCGAGTTCGGAGGTACGGGCCGCCCACCGGTCGAGCAACGCGGCGGCCGCACCGGAGTCGACCGCGGATGCCGCGCGCGTCATCCCCTCCCGGACCGCTGCGGCCACCGACTCCCGCGCCGGCCTGACGCCGTCGAGACCGGTCGCCGTGGCAAGAGCCATGCCGGCGTTCAGCAGGACGGCGTCGCGCACCGGACCAGTGTCGCCCCCGAGCACGGCGCGCATCACGTCGGCGTTGTACGTGGCGTCCGCCCCGCGCAGTGCCTCCACCGGCGCTCGTGGCACGTCCAGCTCGTCCGGGTCGAGGACGATCTCGGTGACCTCGCCGTGACGCACCCACCAGACCGTCGAGGTCGTCGCCAGGGTGAGCTCGTCGAGGCCGTCGTCGCCGCGGAACACCGACGCCGCCCGCCCACGCCCGGCGAAGACCCCGGCGATGAGAGGGGCGTGCCGGGCATCGGCCACTCCGACGGCGGCGTAGGTCGGCTGGGCCGGGTTCGTGAGCGGGCCGAGCAGGTTGAACGCCGTCCCCACGCCGAGCTCTCGGCGCGCGACGGCCGCGTGCCGCATCGAGGGGTGGAACGCCTGGGCGAAGCAGAAGGTGAGGCCGACCTCCTCGGCCACGCGCGCCACGTCATCCGGGGCAAGGGTGAGTGAGACGCCGAGCGCCTCGAGGACGTCGGCCGAACCGGATGACGACGACGCCGCCCGGTTGCCGTGCTTCACCACCCGCACCCCTGCGGCGGCGACCACGACCGCCGCCATGGTCGAGATGTTCACCGAGTGGAGCCGGTCACCGCCGGTGCCGACGACGTCGATGCTCGGGCCGGTGACGTCGATCCGGATCGCATGCTCGAGCACGACATCGGCCAGGCCCTGCAGCTCGGCCACCGTCTCGCCCTTGGCGCGGAGCGCGACGAGGAACCCGGCGAGCTGAACCGCGGTCGCGTCGCCCCGCATCACCTCGGACATCGCCCACGCCGACTGCTCGGCCGACAGGTCCTCCCCCCGCAGCAGCGCGGCCACGAGGTCGGGCCAGCCGGACGGAGCGGGCACCGGGAGGGTCACGACGACCGCGGGGTGTCAGGCACGCGCTCGTGCCAGCGCGGCCACCGCGTCGGCAACCACCACCGGGTCGAGCGGATGCGGCACGGCGTCGTCGGCGAGTGACCACCCGGCCAGCCAGCCGTCCTGCGGTCGTCCGATGAGCACCAGCACCGGAGGGCAGCGGAAGATCTCGTTCTTCAGCTGCCGGCACAGCCCGAGACCCCCGACGGGTGCGGCCTCGGCGTCGAGCACCACGACGTCGTATCCGCCGGCGTCCATGGCCTCGATCACCGCCGGAGCGGTGGCGCACTCACGCCACGAGA
>JBOFBK010000582.1:0-2573 GCA_051645525.1 Dermatophilaceae bacterium
AGCTGCTCTCGCTCGTCATCGGTCAACGACAACTCGGCCTTCGGCCGCCCATTCCTTGGCACACCCCCAACCTACGACTTATGCTAGGAACTAACGGCGATGGACACTAGCTCACCAGGGCTCCAGCGGCACGACGTTCCTCGAATCGCTCGTACAGATCCACCATGGCGTGTGGCGACGCCTTCAGCCCAGCCTGGTACCGAACATCGCAACTCGCCTGGTGCAGGCGCTCGTAGGTGCCCGCGACGCTTCGGTACAAGAGCAACACAAGCTCGTTTACACCCCACTCCCGACCGCTGGACGTCTGCCGACGACCGTTGTGACGCGTGGTGAACCGATCCTGCGGGAGCAGATCGGGGTTGCGCGCTTGACATGCCTCGACGTCGTCGAAGATGACGTCTTCGAGGAGGGCCGCCTTGACTTGGTGATACGCGGCATAGAACAGGCAAACCGCTCCCCACTCGTCACCAGCCGCTACGAGCGCGCGACCGACCTTCTCGTGCCTGGCCGCTCTCGCGCGGTGCCCTTCGACTGAGAGACGAAGATTCCGGCTCACGCGAGCTGGAGCGTCGCCGCCTTCGTGGACCCGACTCGCGATACTGGCTCCGCCGAGTCGAAGCGGTAGTCGATGGCAACCTCGTCGAGGAACACCGACCGCACTTCGATCATGCGGTCGATGGCACGCTCCTCTGCTTCCCACGTGTCAGACGCCAGCACGATGGCCACGTCAGCGGTCGCGGTGAGCTCATCGGCCCAGATCGTCACCGACCCGATATTGTCCTTGCCGACGTACGAGACGACGTGCTCCCCGAGCGAGTTGATGACCGCTTCGAACTCGTTCATGCGCTGCATCTAACCAGCCTTCCCTTGAAGCTTCTGCGCTTCCCACATAACGATCCACGATCGGATGCGTTGATACGCCTGGTCAGCGACCGACCTGTTGGCCACCAAGACTGCCTCGTCCAGCGCTGATCACGTTCGCGTTGTCCACAGGCTTCGATCCGAGGCCGTCTCTGACGGACGCCGCGAGCCCCTAGCCTCACCGTCATACGCTGCATCCATGGCGGACTTCATCGGCGCGGTCGACCAGGGCACGACGAGCACCCGGTTCATGGTGTTCGACCACGACGGGCGGGAGGTGGCGCGGCACCAGCTCGAGCACGAGCAGGTGCTCCCCCGCGCCGGCTGGGTCGAGCACAACCCGCTCGAGATCTGGGACCGCACCCAGACCGTCATCGGCACAGCCCTCACCGGTGCCGGCTTGTCGAGCACCGACCTCGCCGCCATCGGCGTGACCAACCAGCGCGAGACCGCCATCGTCTGGGACCGCCGCACCGGGCGCCCGCTGCACCACGCGATCGTCTGGCAGGACACCCGTACCGCGGCCATCGCCACGGCGCTCGACGCCGACGGCCGCGGCGACGTCATCCGCGAGAAGGCCGGCCTGCCGCCGGCCACCTACTTCAGCGCCGGCAAGGTGCAGTGGCTGCTCGAGAACGTCGACGGCCTGCGGGATGCCGCCGAGCGCGGCGACGCGCTGTTCGGCACCCCGGACACCTGGGTGGTGTGGAACCTCACCGGCGGGCCGGACGGCGGCCGGCACGTCACCGACGTCACCAACGCCAGCCGCACCATGCTCATGGACCTGCGCACCCTCGACTGGGACGAGACGCTGCTCGGGTTCTTCGGCATCCCCCGCGCCATGCTCCCGAGCATCCATCCGAGCAGCCATCCCGAGGCGTACGGCAGCACCGCCGGCCAGCGCGGCACCGGCCCGGTGCCGATCACCGGGGTGCTCGGCGACCAGCAGGCGGCCACGGTCGGGCAGGTGTGCTTCGAGCCCGGCGAGGCGAAGAACACCTACGGCACCGGCAACTTCCTGCTCCTCAACACCGGAACCGAGCTGGTGCGCAGCGAGAACGGCCTGCTGACCACGGTGGCGTACCAGCTCGGCGACGCCGACCCGGTGTACGCCCTCGAGGGGTCGATCGCGGTCACCGGCAGCGCAGTGCAGTGGCTGCGTGACCAGCTCGGCATCATCAGCGGCGCCGCCGAGGTCGAGACCCTCGCGCGGCAGGTCGAGGACACCGGTGGCATCTACTTCGTGCCCGCGTTCAGCGGGCTGTTCGCCCCGTACTGGCGCAGCGACGCCCGTGGTGCCATCGTCGGTCTGTCCCGGTTCAACACCAACGCCCACCTGGCCCGCGCCACCCTCGAGGCGATCTGCTACCAGAGCCGTGACGTCGCCCTCGCGATGGAGGCCGACTCCGGCGTCGAGATGAGCTGTCTCAAGGTCGACGGCGGCGTCACCGCCAACCGGCTGTGTATGCAGCTGCAGGCCGACGTGCTCGGTGTGCCGGTGAGCCGGCCGGTTGTCGCGGAGACCACCGCGCTGGGTGCCGCCTACGCCGCCGGTCTGGCCACCGGCTTCTGGAGCGGCACCGACGAGCTGCGCCGGAAGTGGGCCGAGGACGAGCGCTGGGAGCCGCAGTGGTCCGACGAGCAGCGCCGCCATGGCTACGCCGGATGGCGCAAGGCGGTCGAGCGGACCCTCGACTGGGTGGATGACGACC
>JBOFBK010000583.1:0-1531 GCA_051645525.1 Dermatophilaceae bacterium
CTGCGGATGTCGCGGCCGCGGTGCTCACGGCGCTACGGCAGCCGCAGGGCTGCGAGATCCGCGAGCTGGTCGTCGCGACCTCGCGTGAGCCGTCCTGGCCGTGAGCGTCAGTCGCGCGGCCGGCATCTGCCCGGGTTTCCGCGGACCTGACCCGGCTCGTACGAAACCGGACTTGGCTCGTATGAAACCGGACTTGGCTCGTATGAAACCGGACTTGGGAACCTTCGCGGTCGCCTGGGAACCGTTCCCACGCGATCCTGAACGTTCCTGGTTCGGGCGGGAAGTTGAGACTCGTGGATGCGAGCGATGTGGGTGACGTCCTCGTGCTGCGGGCGCTCGGGCTCGGTGACACGCTCACCGCGGTGCCGGCGCTGCGCGCACTGCGCCGCGCGCTACCCGGAGCGCGCATCCACCTGGCGGCGCCGGACCACCTCGGACGGTTCCTGGAACGGCGCGGGGTCGTCGACGCGGTCGTGCCGCTCGACGGCCTGGACGCGCCGCTACAGCCGGCTGCGGCCAGCATCGGGGCGAACCTGCGCAGCCGCGGCATCGGGGTAAACCTGCACGGTCGCGGGCCGCAGAGCCACACCGTGCTTCGGCACCAGCAGCCCACGCGGGTGGTGGCATTCGCCTCGTCGGCCGCGAACCACGACGGTCCCTCGTGGCGAGACGACGAGCACGAGGTCGACCGGTGGGTGCGCCTGGTCACCACCGAGATCGGTGGGCACGCCGGCCCGGGCGACCTCCGGCTCCCGGCACCCGCAGCGCGCGGCGACCACGTCGTCATCCACCCGGGTGCGGCATCGCCGGCGCGGAGGTGGCCGGTCGAGCGATGGGTAGTGGTCGCGCGGGCGTTCTCGGCGGCCGGCCGGGTCGTTCACGTCACCGGCTCGGCGGCCGAGGCGCCATTGGGTGCGGCACTCACCGATGCCGTAACGGGCGCCGTCGACCGTTGCGGCAGAGACGATCTCGACTCGCTCGCCGCCGTGGTCGGCACCGCGGCGGTCGTGTGTTGTGGCGACACCGGCGTCGCCCACCTCGCCACCGCGTTCGGCACCCCGTCGGTCGTGCTCTTCGGGCCGCTGTCGCCGCAGCTGTGGGGCCCGCGCACCGACGAAGCGATCCACCGCGTCCTGTGGACCGGCTCGGCCGCGTCGCTCCGGCCGGGCGACCCGCACGGCGACCGTCCCGACCCGCGCCTGCTGACCATCGGGTCCCAAGCGGTGCTGCTGGCCGCCGACGAGGCGATGACTGCCGCCGGATGACGACCCGCCTCCGTCGAGCCGACGCCCCGGATGCGATCTGCGGCTGCTGCCGATCCGGCCCGAGGAGGTACTGCGTGCTGTCGCCGAGGTGATAGCTCCCTTGCCGGTGCGCAAAGGCCCGGGGCGGAGAGAGCGGTACGGCATGATGGGCGATGTGCAGTTGCGCGACGGCGTCTCCATCGAGGAGTTCACCCTCGACGATCTCGTCCGTCGCCACGGCATCAAGTGGCTTGCACTGTACGGCTCAGCGCTCCGGGAGGACTTCG
>JBOFBK010000584.1:0-3772 GCA_051645525.1 Dermatophilaceae bacterium
GGCGCCCCGGCATCCGCTCCGCTGACGGTGTGCGGTGCGCCGACGTCGTCCGGTATGCCGGCGGCGCCCCGCATGTCCGCAGCCAGCGCCCGCGCGGTATCCGAGACAGCGATGTCGTCGACGATGCGCACCCCATGGCCGAGCCGGTCGGCGCCGCACCACTGGATCGCCTCCCAGATCGACGGCAGCCCGAACGCTTCACCCGCGTGGATCGTGAAGTGGGCGTTCTCGCGGCGCAGGTACTCGAACGCGTCGAGGTGGCGGGTAGGTGGGAAGCCGGCCTCGGCGCCGGCGATGTCGAAGCCGCCGACGCCGCGGTCGCGGTACCGCACCGCGAGCTCGGCGATCTCGCGGCTGCGGGCGGCGTGCCGCATCGCGGTGAGCAGCACCCGGACCCGGATCGGGGTGCCGGATGACGCGGCCTCCTCCTCGCCCTCGCGGAACCCGGCGAGCACGGCCTCGATCACCTGCTCCAGCTCCAGTCCCCCGGCGATGTGCAGCTCGGGCGCGAACCGCGACTCGGCGTAGACGACCCCGTCGGCGGCGAGGTCGAGCGCGCACTCCCGAGCCACCCGGGCCAGCTGCTCGGGCGTCTGCATCACCGCGACGGTGTGCGAGAACGTCTCCAAGTAGCGCTCCAACGAGCCGGAGTCGGCCGAGTCCCGGAACCAGCGGCCGAGCTCGTCGGCGTCGGTCGTCGGAAGGTCGCGGTAGCTCGCGGCCTCGGCGAGCTCGACGACCGTCGCAGGCCGCAGCCCGCCGTCGAGGTGGTCGTGCAGCAGGGCCTTCGGTGCCCGGTGCACGATCCCCTCGGGAACGGCGCCCATCACGCGATCCGCTCGATGACGAGGGGCCGGGGTTCGTAAGCCGTTCCAGCAGCGGCGATCTCGACCGCGCCGTCGAGCGCGGCCAGGGCCCGCTCGAACCGCGCCGGCTGGTCGGTGTGCAGCGTCATCAGCACCTCACCCTCAGTCACGGCGTCGCCGGGCTTCGCGTGCAGCTCGACCCCGGCGCCGGCCTGCACCGGGTCCTCCTTGCGGGCCCGCCCGGCGCCCAGCCGCCACGCGGCCACGCCCACGGCGTACGCGTCCAGCCGGTCCAGCACGCCGGATGACGACGCCCTCACCTCGTGCGTCTCCCGCGCCGCCGGCAGCGGCGCGTCGGGGTCGCCCCCCTGGGCCGCGAGCATCCGCCGCCACACGTCCATCGCCCGCCCGTCGCGCAGGGCGGCCGCGACGTCCTCGCCGCCGCGCCCGGCGGCATCCAGCATCTCCTCGGCGAGGCGCACCGTGAGCTCGACGACGTCGGCCGGCCCACCACCCGCGAGCACCTCCACCGACTCGCGCACCTCGAGCGCGTTCCCGGCGGTCAGCCCGAGGGGTGTCGACATGTCGGTCAGCAGCGCCACGGTGCGCACGCCCGCGTCGGTGCCGAGGTCGACCATCGTGCGGGCGAGCTCCGCGGCATCCGCCCGGGTCTTCATGAACGCGCCAGAGCCGACCTTGACGTCGAGCACGAGCGCGCCGGTGCCCTCGGCGATCTTCTTGCTCATGATCGAGCTGGCGATGAGCGGGACCGCCTCGACGGTGCCGGTGACGTCGCGCAGCGCGTAGAGCTTCTTGTCGGCCGGCGCGAGCCCGGAGCCGGCCGCGCAGACCACCGCGCCCACCGACTCCAGCTGCGCGAGCATTTCCTCGTTCGACAGCGATGCGCGCCAGCCTGGCACCGACTCGAGCTTGTCGAGCGTGCCACCGGTGTGCCCGAGCCCACGCCCCGACAGCTGCGGCACCGCCACGCCGAACACCGCCACGAGCGGGGCGAGCGGCAGCGTGATCTTGTCGCCGACCCCGCCGGTCGAGTGCTTGTCGGCGGTCGGGCGCGACAACCCCGAGAAGTCCATCCGCTCGCCGCTCGCGATCATCGCCGCGGTCCAGGTCGCGATCTCGCGCCGCGTCATCCCGTTCAACAGCACCGCCATCGCGAGCGCGCTCATCTGTTCCTCGGCGACCGCCCCGCGGGTGTACGCGTCGACCACCCAGCGGATCTGGTCGTCGGTGAGCTCGCGGCGGTCGCGCTTGGCCGTGATGACGTCGACGGCGTCGTGGGTCTCGGTCACCGGGCCATCATGACAGGGCGTGGACACCCCGGATGACGACGCTCAGTGCAGATCGCCGGCGTCGAACGCCTGCGGCAGCACGTCGCGCATCGGCAGCACACCGGTGGGGGTCTGCAGCAGCGTGTCGGCAGTCCCGTTCTCCCAGAGCAGCTGTCGACACCGGCCGCACGGCATCAACGTGTCGCCGGCCCCGTCGACACACCAGACGGCGACCAGCCGGCCCCCGCCGGTGGCGTGCAGCTGCGACACCATGCCGCACTCGGCGCACAGGCCCACCCCGTACGCGGCGTTCTCGACGTTGCACCCCGACACCAGGCGGCCGTCGTCGACCAGCCCCGCGACGCCCACAGGGAAGCGGCTGTACGGCGCGTAGGCGAGCGTCGTCATCCGCACCGCCTCGTCGCGCAGCCGGGCCCACTGGGAGTCGGTGGTCACGCCGGCGTCTCGGCCTGGCCCGCGCGGAGCCGGTCGGCCGCCGTCACCACCACGACCGACGCCAGCAGCCGCGCAGCCGCCGCGATGCAGGCCTCGTCGACGACGAGGTCGCCCTGGTGGAGGTCGTAGGTCGGGCCACCGGGTGTCCGCGTGCCGACGCGCGCCATCGCCCCGGGGACCCGCGCCAGGTACCAGGAGAAGTCCTCGCCCCCGAGGGACTGCGCGGTGGGCACCGGCTGCATCCCACCGGCCAGCGTCGCCAGCCGCAGCGCGGCGATGCCCTCGGCGGCGTTGACCACCGGGGGCACCCCCTTGACCCGCTCGACCTGGGCCTTGACGCCGTACGGCGCGACGACGGCGTGCACGGCCTCCTCGAGGATCGGCCCGACGCCGAGCCACGCCTCGGCGTCGAGCATGCGCAAGGTGCCGCGGCACTCGCCGGTGGCGGGGATGACGTTCGGCGCGCGGCCCGCCGAGATGCTGCCCCAGACGAGCGACGCACCCGAGCGCGGGTCGAGCCGGCGCGAGAGCACCGCAGGCACCTCGGTGACGACGGTGGCGAGGGCGTAGGTGAGGTCCTCGGTGAGCTGTGGACGCGAGGTGTGACCGCCGCGACCGTGCAGGGTGACGGTGACCTGGTCGCAGGCCGCGGTGAGCGCTCCCTCGCGCAGGCCGACCTCGCCGACGTCGAGACTGGGGTCGCAGTGCACGGCGTAGATGGCGTCGACGCCGTCGAGCGCACCGTGGGCGATGGCGTCGATGGCACCCCCGGGCATCACCTCCTCGGCGGCCTGGAACACCGCACGCACGCCCAGACCTCGCTCGACCAGGCCGCTCTCGACCTCCTTGAGCGCGAGCACCGCGCCGAGCAGCGCCGCGGTGTGCACGTCGTGACCGCACGCGTGGCAGACGCCCGGTGTGCCGGAGGCGAAGTCGAGGCCGGTGCGCTCGGTCAGCGGCAGCGCGTCCATGTCGGCGCGGAGCGCCACCCGGCAGGCCGGGTCGGCCGCACCGACCTCGGCGAGCACGCCGGTACCGGGCAGACGGAGCACCGCCACCCCGGCGTCGGCGAGCAGGCCGGCCACCAGATCGGTGGTGCGCGTCTCCTCACGGGCGAGCTCCGGGTGCGCGTGGAGGTCACGGCGCACATCGACGAGCTGGGGGGTGAGCGAGGTGATGCGCTCGCCGACGGCGGCGAGAAGGGCATCGTCGTTCATCAGG
>JBOFBK010000585.1:0-2731 GCA_051645525.1 Dermatophilaceae bacterium
CTCTGTGGCACTGTCCCGCGGGTCGCCCCGGGTGGCTGTTGGCCACCATCCTGCCCTTCGGAGCCCGGACCTTCCTCGGCGGTGGTTGCCCACCGACGCGACCGTCCGCCCGACTCGTCCGCGCGCCAGTGTAGGGCCAGCGGCGGTCCGTCGTACCGCACGACCGGATGCCGCCGGACGCCGGCTGGGCTCAGCGGCCGAACGACACGCGGCGGATGTCGACGGGCAGCGCCGGAGCGCCGTCCTCCACGGTCCCCTCGGTGCCGGGGTCGATGCCACCCGCCGCGATCTCGTCGAGCACCCGCATGCCTCGCTCGGTCACGTGGCCGAACACCGTGTAGTCGGGTCGCAGCCGCGAGTCCTCGTAGACGAGGAAGAACTGGCTGCCGTTGGTGTCCGGGCCGGCGTTGGCCATGGCGAGGGTGCCGCGGGGATAGTTCTTGCGGCTGCCGTCGGGGAAGCCGGGCCAGTTCTCGAGGGCCTGCGCTGAGGCAAGCTCGTCGCCGAAGGAGTACCCCGGGTCGCCGACACCGGTGCCGAGCGGGTCACCGCACTGCAGCACCGACAGCGCCGACGGCGGGGTGCGGTAGGCCGTGAGCCGATGGCAGCGGGTGTCGTCGAAGTAGTCGCGGCGGGCGAGGTGCACGAAGCTCTGGACCGTGCACGGTGCCATGGCCCGGTCGAGCACGAGCGGGATCTCGCCGCGGTTGGTGCGCAGCGTGATGCGCTCGTTCCCCCGGTCCGGTGTGCGCGCGGGGTCGCGCGGGAGACCGACCCAGGTGGAGTAGGTCTGGTCCTCGAGCGGCGTGTAGGCGCACGGGCCGTCGGTGGGCCCCGCACCGGGGTCGTCGGCGGCGACGACGACGGTGGTGCGTGCGACCGCAGGCCCGGCACTCGGGGCTGCCGCGACGGCGGCGGTCGGCACGAGGGTGGCGAGTGCCGCGATGGCGCTCGCCATGGCAAGGGTTCGTCGGATGCGCATAGGGGTCTCCTGCAGATCGATGGCCGAAGGCGCGGACCTCGACGACGCTAGCGCCGCACCCGGACAGGCGCTCGTCGAACGCCTCGCCACACGATCGGGGACCTTCCTCCGGCGACCGGCGATACCGTCACGTCCATGGTGCGCGTCCGCTGGAGCGTCGCCGTCCTGGTCACCGTGGTCGCCGCCACGGGCCTGGCGGCCGGATGCCGGGGGCCCGCCACCGGGCAACCGGCGGCCGGCGAGTCCTCGGCGGCTGGCGAGTCCTCGGTGGCCGGCGAATCCTCGGTGGCCGGCGAATCCTCGGTGCCCGCACCGTGGGGCCGGCCCGGAGACGTCCTCATGCCCGGTCGGTTCGACAGCGGCCCGCATGCGGGCCGCACCTGGCTGACGTACGTCCCGCCGACGCTCGAGCGTCGGGCCCTCCTGGTCCTCGTCCTGCACGGCGGCGGCGGCTCGGCCCGGACCGGCGCGACGGACTACCCGCTGGGCCGCTGGCAGGAGGTGGCGGCCGGCCGCGCGGGCGGGATGGTCGTGGTCTACGCCGACGCGGTGGCCGCCCCGGACGGGCGAGCGACGTGGAACGACTGCCGGCCGGACACCGCCGACCACTCCCCCGACGACGTCGCGTTCCTCGTCGCTCTCGTCGATTGGGCCGCCGCACAGTACGACACCGATCCCGAGCAGGTGCACGTGGTGGGTGTCAGCAACGGCGGGATGATGGCGCTGCGGCTGGCCGCGGAGCGGCCGGATGCTGTCGCCGGCGCAGGGGTGGTCGCGGCGAGCATGCCGGCCGGCGAGTGCGGCCGGCCGGCCGAGCCGGTCGCGATAGCGTTCGTCTCCGGCCCCGAGGACCCGCTGATGCCTTTCGCTGGCGGTGAGATCTCGGGCGGTCGCGGTGAGGTGACCGGCCTTGCCGCCACGGTCGAGACGTGGCGAGTGGTCAACGCGGCGCGCCCGGCCGGGATGCCGTTCCGGCTCCCCGACCTCGACCTCCGGGACGGCCCGCGCCGGTCGTCGTCCACGGTGACCCGCACCGACTACCGTGGGTCGGCACCGGTCACCGTGTTCCGCGTCGATGGCGGCGGCCACACGGTGCCAGACCGCGAGATCGACGACCCGCTCCCCCGCGCCGTCGTGGGGCCCCAGAACCGCGACGTCGACGCCGCGGCTCTCATCGCGCAAGCTCTCGGGATGACGCCGGCCACTTGAACGATGTCGCTGCGACCGGCGACACCGCCGTCAGCGGTCCAGGACGAAGCGTGCCTCGCCGGCCGCGACGTCGGCCTGCTCGAGCCGCACCTGCACCGAGGCACCGAGGCCGGCCCGCGGGCCGGTGACCCGGGCCAGCACCGGCACCTCGGTGAGCTGCACCTCCATCCCCCGCTCGGTGTGGTCGACCACGACCGCGGCGAACCCTTCGCCCACCCTGCCGGAGAGCACCGCCACCTCGGTGGCGTCGGCGCACGCCCGCTCGGCGGCACCGGCACGGCGGTCGGACTCGCGCATCAGGTCGGGCAGCAGCGGGAGTGCCGCGCGCACGTCATCCGGCACCTCGACGCCGCGCGAGATCGCCTCGCAGACCGTCAGCCCGAACCGGTCGACCAGCCGCCGCAGTGGTGCGGTGACGTGGGCGTAGGGAGCGGCCACCGCCGCGTGGTCGCGCTGCTCGGGAGGCGTGCCGTCGAAGGCGGTGTACCCGGCGCCGCGGAACAGCGTGGTCGCCTCGTGCACCAGCGCCAGGTGCCGCGG
>JBOFBK010000586.1:0-2566 GCA_051645525.1 Dermatophilaceae bacterium
GTGCCCGGTTGGCTGCACAGTGGCCATCCGGGCACCCGACTCGGTGGTGGTCGGCCCGACAGGACCACTGCCCCGCGGCTGGTCACCGGAGCCGCCAAGGACGATCAAGGCTCAGCCACTCCGACCCTCCCAGGCCACCCACCAACGTACGGATCAGGGCTCAGTGGAAGTCGCGGGAGCGGTGGCGGGCGCGTAGTGCCGGGCCGGCCTCGGGGTGCACGCCGTCGAGGTGGGCGATGCGGTCGGCGACGAGGTTGGTGACGCCGTCTTCGCGTTCGAGCACGCCGCGGATGACGACCCCCGCCGCGGTGGATGCCGCCCGCCGGTGCCGGCGCCAGACCCCCACCGAGCAGACCACGTTGAGCATGCCGGTCTCGTCCTCGAGATTGAGGAAGGTGATACCGCTCGCGGTGCCGGGCCGCTGCCGATGGGTGACGAGCCCGGCCACGGTGAGCCGCCGCCCGGGCTCGGCATCGGACAGCTCCTCCACCGACCGGATGCCGTTCCGGCGCAGCTTGTCACGCAGATGGGAGAACGGATGACGCTCGGGCGTCATCCCGGTGGCCCAGAGGTCGGCCAGGGTGATCTCGACGTCGTCCATGTCGGGCAGGACCGGCGGGGCACTGCCGACGCCGACGCCCTCGAGCTGGTCGGCCGACTCGGTCCAGCCGGCGTTCCACAGCGCCTCGCGGCGGGTGAGGCCCGTGCTGTCGAACGCCCCCGCGGTGGCCAGCGCCTCGAGCTGGCGGGCGTCGAGCCCGGCCCGGCGGGAGAGGTCGGTGAGGTCGGTGAACGGCCGCTCGGTGCGCGCCGCGACGACCTGCTCGGCGACGGCGGTGCCGATGCCGCGTACCGAGTCCAGGCCCAGGCGCACGGCGAACGCGGTGTCGCGCCGGTGCTCCGGGGTTGGATCGGGGGTGCCCGGAACGAACCGCGTTCTCTCCGTGTGGTCTCGGAGGCACGAGTCGAGACCGGTGACCTTCGGGGTGGCCGCCCCGCCCGGCCCGGGCGCCACCCCGACGGCTCGTGATGGAGCCGAATCAGGCTGTGTGTCAACCTGTTCGAGATCCGCCCGGGCGGCCGAGCGCAGCACGTCGGGCCGGAGCACCGCGACACCGTGCCGGCGGGCGTCGCCGACGAGCGACTGCGGCGAGTAGAACCCCATCGGCTGCGAGCGCAGCAGTGCGGCGAGGAACGCCGCGGGGTAGTGCAGCTTGAACCACGAGCTCGCGTAGACGAGCAGCGCGAACGAGAGCGCATGACTCTCGGCGAAGCCGAAGTTCGCGAAGGAGAGGATCTGCCGGTAGATGGCGTCGGCCTCGTCGCCGACCAGGCCGCGCTTCCGCATCCCGGCGTAGAGCTTCTCCTTGACGCTCTCGATGCGCTCGATGCCGCGTTTGGAGCCCATCGCCCGGCGCAGCAGGTCGGACTCGTCGGCGGTGCAGTCGCCGATGGTGCGGGCCATCTCCATCAGCTGCTCCTGGAACAACGGCACTCCGAGCGTGCGCTCGAGCACCGGCTTCAGCTCGTCGTGCGGGTAGGTGACCGGCTCGCGCCCGGTGGCCCGGCGCACGTACGGGTGCACGGCGCCGCCCTGGATCGGGCCGGGCCGGATGAGCGCGATCTCGACGGCGAGGTCGTAGAAGGCGCGTGGCTGCAGCCGGGGGAGGGTGCCGATCTGGGCGCGGCTCTCGACCTGGAACACGCCCACCGAGTCGGCCCGGCAGAGCATGTCGTAGACCGCGGGCTCCTCCTTCGGGATCGTGCCGAGGGTCCACGACTCGCCGAGGTGCGTGGCCGTCATCCGCATCATGTGGTCGAGTGCGGAGAGCATGCCGAGGCCGAGCAGGTCGAACTTGACCAGGCCCATGTACTCGCAGGCGTCCTTGTCCCACTGGAGCACGGTGCGACCCGCCATCCGGGCGCGCTCGATCGGCACGACCTCGCCGATCGGGCGCTCGGTGAGCACCATGCCGCCGGAGTGGATGCCGAGATGCCTTGGTGCACCAAGGAACTCGGCGGAGAGGGCGCGCACGGCATCCGGGATGTCGGCGTCGCTGCCTTCGTCGGGCGACCCCGGCCGGGTGGCCGCCCCGCCGAACCAGCCGCTGGTGACCTTGGCGAAGGCGTCCTGCTGGCCCGGGGAGTACCCGAGCGCCTTCGCGGCGTCGCGCACCGCCGACTTCGGCCGGTACGCGATGACGTTCGCCACCTGGGCGGCGTTGCGGCGGCCGTACGTCTCGTAGACCCACTGGATCACCTCCTCCCTTCTGTCGGAGTCGAAGTCGACGTCGATGTCGGGCTCCTCGTCGCGGTGGGCGGAGATGAACCGCTCGAACGGCAGTCGGTAGAAGACCGGGTCGATGGCGGTGATGCCGAGCACGTGGCACACCGCCGAGCTGGCTGCCGATCCCCGGCCCTGGCAGAGGATGCCGCGCTCGCGGGCGAACGCGACGATGCCGTGCACGATGACGAAGTAGCCGGCGAAGTCCTTGCGCTCGATGACGGCCAGCTCGTGGTCGACCCGCGCCTGGGCCAGCTGCTCGAGCGGGCCGCCGCCGTACAC
>JBOFBK010000587.1:0-4457 GCA_051645525.1 Dermatophilaceae bacterium
CCCTCGGTCGGGATCCCGGCGGGTGGCTCGCCGACCCAGCGCGCCCGGCCGCCGACCTCGGTGAGCGTGGCCCGGCTCGCTGCGCCGACGATCGACCACCGTGACCACACGCCGTCATGGTCGGCCGACTCGAGCAGGACCGTGCCCGGCCGCTCCCCGGCGAGCTTGCGGTACAGCCCGACCGGCGTCTCGCCGTCGGCCATCAGCCGGCGCACGACTGGGATGACGCGGCGGTCGCGGGCGAGCACCCCGAACACGTCGAGCGAGGGCCAGGTGCGACCGAACGCGAGGTCGGGCGCCTGCACCGACGCGGGTGACGACCGCTCGCCGGCCGGGGTCGTCATCCGGGCTCTCCCGCCGGGGCGGCGGGGAGGAGGACGCCGGCGTCGAAGCAGGTGCGGTCGCCGGTGTGGCAGGCGGCACCCACCTGGTCGACGCGGACCAGCAGGGTGTCGCCGTCGCAGTCGAGGGCCACCGACCGCACCTGCTGGACGTGTCCGGAGGTGTCGCCCTTGCGCCAGTACTCCTCGCGGCTTCGGGACCAGTAGGTGGCCCGGCCCGTGGTGAGGGTGCGGTGCAGCGCCTCGTCGTCCATCCAGCCGACCATCAGCACCTCGCCGCTGTCGTGCTGCTGCACGACCGCCGGCACCAGCCCAGCGGGGTCGCGGCGCAAGCGAGCGGCGACGGCCGGGTCGAGGGTCGTGGAACCGGGGGCGGATGGGGCCGAGGTCACCCTGCCCATTCTGCCGTGTCTGCCGCGACATCCGACCGGCGGTCGTGACGGGGCACCGACTCCAGGCGCGGTCCGCGGGTGCCGGCCGGACCGGCAGGCTCCAGGTGGGTCCTCCCTGGCGCTGGCCCGGCGGTCTTCAGTGGGTGACGGCGCGGCGGTCCCAAGAGGTGACGGCGCGGCGGTCTCAGTGGGTGATCGCGCGGCGGGTCGGCAGGCCGTGGGCGTCGAGGGCGTCCTTGACGTCGCCGATGGTCAGCGCACCGAAGTGGAAGACGCTCGCGGCGAGCACGGCGTCGGCGCCCGCCTGCACCGCGGGCACGAAGTGCTCCACGGCACCCGCGCCGCCGCTGGCGACGACCGGCACCCCCACCTCGGCGCGCACCAGCCGGATCAGCTCGAGGTCGAAGCCGTTCTCGGTGCCATCGGCGTCCATCGAGTTGAGCAGGATCTCGCCGGCCCCGAGCTGCTCCGCGCGGGCACACCACTCGACGGCGTCGAGGCCGGTGCCGGTACGCCCGCCATGCGTGGTGACCTCGAACCCGCCTGCCGGAGAGCCGTGCTCGTCGCGGCGCCGCCGCACATCGGCCGACAGCACGAGCACCTGGGCGCCGAATCGGTCGGCGATCTCGGCGATCAGCGGTGGGCGCGCGATGGCCGCGGTGTTGAGCCCCACCTTGTCGGCGCCGGCTCGGAGCAGCCGGTCGACGTCGTCGACGGTGCGCACTCCCCCGCCGACGGTGAGCGGGATGAAGACCTGCTCGGCGGTGCGCGTGACGATGTCGTAGGTGGTGGCGCGGTCGGCGGAGCTGGCCGTGACGTCGAGGAAGGTCAGCTCGTCGGCGCCCTGCTCGCCGTAGCGGCGGGCCAGCTCGACCGGGTCGCCGGCGTCGCGGAGGTTCGCGAAGTTGACCCCCTTGACGACCCGGCCAGCGTCGACGTCGAGGCACGGGATCACACGCACCGACACGGCCATGGCGAGATGCTATCCGGCGTCGGCTCGCGGCCGGCGCGGTCCGCGGGCCGGCCGGACTGCGGCCGGCGCGGTCCGCGGGCCGGCCGGACTGCGGCCGGCGCGGTCCGCGGGCCGGCCGGACTGGACTGCCGAGGCCGCCAAGCGGCGAGGTGCGGGCTGCGGGCTGCGGGGAGGGTCTCCCCACCGGCACCGGCACCGGCACCGGCACCGGCACCGGCACCGAGGACAGGATGACGCGCCGCACGGCGGGCGTCGGCAAGCGCCTGCCGGCGCTAGCCTCGCGGACATGGGGCAGCCGCGCGCCGATCGCGCCGACCCGAGACACGTGGATAGCGGGGGGCGCGCCGTCCGGGCGGCGCGGCCGGGCCCTGGTGGGGTGCTCGTCGTCGCGGTCGACGGACGCAGCGGTTCGGGCAAGTCCTCGCTCGCCACGGCGGTCGCCCGCCGCCTCTCCGCCCGGGTCGTGCGGATGGACGCGCTCTACCCGGGCTGGGACGGGCTCGCCGCCGGGGTCGAGCTGCTGCTCACCCACGTGCTCGAGCCGCTGTGGCGCGGCGAGCGGGCCTCGGTGCCGACGTGGAGCTGGGTCCGGGAGCGCCCGGGCCCGGTGCGGTCGCTCCCCGAGTCCGAGGTGGTCGTCGTGGAGGGGGTCGGTGCGCTGCACGGGAGGGCGGCCGAGCTGGCGCAGGTGCGCGTGTGGCTCGACGCACCGGACGCCGAACGGAAGGACCGCGCCCTGGCCCGGGACGGCGAGACCTATGCGCCGCACTGGGAGCGCTGGGCCGCCCAGGAGTCGGCGCTCATGGCCCGGTTCGACGCCCGCGCCGCCGCCGACCTCGTGATCGGGACCGGCGGATGACGACCGTCTCCGCCCGAGCGAGCGCGGCGGGTCGACTGGGCCTGCGCCGGCTGGGCGACCGGTGGGTGCACCTGCTGCAGATCGGCGTCGGGGTGCTTCTCGCCTGGTTTGTCGCGGGCAGTCTGCTCGGCCACGACCTACCCTTCTTCGCGCCGGTCACCGCGATCCTCTGTCTCGGACTCACCTACGGCCAGCGACCACGGCGCATCGTCGAGGTGACCGTCGGTGTGGCCATCGGCATCGCCGTCGGCGACCGCATCGTCGCCGTGGTGGGCACCGGCGCCTGGCAGCTGGCGGTCGTCGTGGTGGCGGCGATGGCACTCGCCACGGTGATCGCGACGGGACAGCTGCTCGTCATCCAGGCCGGCGTGCAGGCGGTGTTCATCGTCGCGCTCACTCCGAGCCAGGGCGTTGCCGTGGAACGCTGGGTGGACGCCGTCGTCGGGGGCCTGGTGGCACTCGTCATCGGCGCGCTGGCTCCGACCGCACCGATCCGGCGCCCTCGCACCGTGGCCGCCCACACGGTGCGTCGGGTCACCGAGGTGCTCGACGCCGTGGTCGACGCACTCCGGTCTGCCGACCGACCTGCCGCCGAACGTGCCCTCGGCGAGGCGCGTTCTCTCGAGGGTCAGCTCGGCGAGCTGCGGACCGCCGCCTCCGAGGGCGTGGCGGTGGTGCGCCAGTCGCCGCTGCTGCGGCGGTACGCACCGCAGGCTGCGGCGGCATCCGACCTGGTCGGCCCGCTCGACCGGTGCGTGCGCAACCTGCGGGTGCTGGCCCGGCGTGCCGACATCGCCCTGGCCCGTGGCGAGCGGGTGCCGGGGAGGTACCTCGACCTCGTGGCCGAGCTGGCGGCGGCCGGCCGGGATCTGGCCCGCGTGCTCGACGAGCACGACACCCCGGCCGCCGGCCGGCGCGTGCTCCAGCGCGTCGCGGGCCTGTCAGCGCGGGTCGAGACCGGCGCCGGGCTGTCCGCGGAGATGATCCGGGGGCAGGTGCGCTCGATGGTCGTCGACCTCCTCGTGGTCGCCGGCGTCGACGACGACGAGGCGATCCAGCTGGTCCCCGAGTCTCACCTCCCCTGAGGCCGGCTCCCGCCCCGGCGCGTGGCCCGTGTACCTCGCTATCGCGTCGAGCCGGCGCGTGGGCGCCGTAGGCCGATGCGTTCTCGCAGACCGGGCATTGCGGACACCAGCTCCTCGGCGGCGGGACGGCGGCTGACGAGGTACAGCGTGACACCCCCGGTCATCGGGGCCGGCACCACGTGCTCCGCAGCGCGCGCGTGCAGGATGGCGAGGCTGCGCGGCAGCACCGCGATACACCGACGGGTGCGAGCGGTGGCGACCGCGGTGCCCGACGTGGCCGTCAGGCGGGCGGTGGCGCCGAGGTCGTCCAAGCGGCGTACGACGACGTCGCCGCTGAGATCACACGTGTACGCCACGACCTCCCTACCCAGGTACGGACGCCGACCGGAGACCGGCCTCCGTACGGCCTCCGGAACGAACGCGGCATAGCGGTCGTCGCCGATCGGAATGGCACCGACGGAACGAGGAAGCGTCATCTGCTCGGCCATCGCGATGACCGCGGCGTCCAACGAACCCTCCGCGACCCAGCCGACCAGCCGCGGACCGTGGTCGACTCGTTGCGCCACGACGACGTCGGGGAGCAGCTCGTCGAGTGGTGGGAACAGCAGGCTGGCCAGGCTGTTCAACGTCCCGACGTGCAAGGTGCGGTGGCGGGCGGCAGCGCGCGTACGGTCGAACATCTCGGCGAGATGACCGAGCATGTGCTCCGCCTGCGCCACCATCTCCGCACCAGCAGGCGTGGCTCGGGCTCCGGTGGTGTCCCGATCGAAGAGACGCTCGCCGACACGCCGCTCGAGCCGGGCCAGC
>JBOFBK010000588.1:0-6198 GCA_051645525.1 Dermatophilaceae bacterium
GCTAGCCGGCAGGTTCGACGTGACGACCCCACTACTGCGGTCGACCTGGACCACGCCACCGGCTACCTGCTCAAGCAGGTCGATGTCGCGCTGCGTGCCGAGATGGACCGCGTACTCCGACCTCTCGACCTCACCACCCCGCAGTACGCCGTGCTCGAGGTCCTCGCGCAGCGGCCCGGGCTGAGCGCCGCCGGCCTGGCCCGTGCCACCTTCGTCACCCGCCAGACGATGACGGCGATCGTGCGGGGCCTCGAGGAGCGCGGCCTGGTGCGTGCCGATCCCGGGAGTCGCGGCCGGGCCCAGCCGATGTCGCTGACCCCGCGCGGACGGCGCGCGCTCCGACCGGCATCCGTCGCGGTCGGGGCGGTCGAGGCCCGACTGGTCCGGGGTCTGACGCCGCGCCGGCGGGCCGAGCTCGACGTCACCCTCCGGCGCTGCCTCGGCAACCTGACGACCCCGGACGATCGCTGACCATCGCCACCCCGCTCCTGCACCGAGCTATCGCAGCCATCCCAGAGCCTCGCTCGCCCGGCCTCGGCCTGTTCGTCGCCGATCCCGGCGATCTCGCGGCCCGTGGGATGCCGGAACGGCTCGGCGACGCGCTGCGGCGCGGCGCGGCGCGCTCACCACAGGCAGCAACGACTTCCTCGCGCTCGACTGGTTCGACCTCCTCGACCGGCCGGTCGAGGTGCTGCGGCGCGAGCTCGGCATCCCGGCCAAGGACGCCCGGGCCCTCGCGGCCGGAAGTCGTGGGCCCTGGGACGACGGCGGCATCTCGCCGTTCCAGCTGGCCGCCGGGCGAGCCAGGGCGGAGGCGGTGGGGCTCGACTACGACGCCCTCGGCGCGCCTCGCCCGTCGGGATGACGACCGGCGCGCCTCGCCCGTCGGGATGACGACCGGCGGAGCGACAGGCAGTGGGCGCGTCGTCCGGCACGAGCACGGGTACGACCTGCACCGTCGGCCTTGGCCGGTCGCGCTCGTCATCCGATGTCCTGTCGGTCGGCGCCCCGACACCGCTGAGGCGCCGGCCCCGAGGTCGGCACCGCGACACCGCTGGGGCGCCGGCCCAGGGGCTCGGCGCCCGTCCTCATGATGAACGCTCGGCACCCGACATCCGGGCAGACACCGCAGGCGATCGGCAGGTCTGAGATGCTGTGGGGGTGAGCCTTCGCTCGGCCAACCTGTCCCGCATCGACGGCGGTCTCGTCGACGTGCTCGTCGTCGGCGCCGGCATCAACGGCGCGGTCACGGCGGCGGCCCTCGCCGGCCGCGGTGCCTCGGTCGCCCTCATCGACCGCGGCGACTTCGGTGCGTTCACCAGCCAGGAGTCGTCCAACCTCGTGTGGGGCGGGTTCAAGTACCTCGAGCACTACGAGCTGCCGCTCGTGTTCGGGCTCTGCCGCAGCCGTAACCGGCTGATGAAGGCCTACCCCGACAACATCAAGGAGATCGGCTTCCTCGCGGCGCTCGCCGAGAACGGCCCCTACCCACCGTGGTTCGCCGGGCTCGGCGCCACCGCCTACTGGGGCATCGGCCAGTTCGGCACCGGCCGGCCGCGTGTCTTCAGCGCCGAGGGTCTCGAGCGCGAGGAACCGGTCATCGACACCACGCACCTCAAGGGTGGCATCCAGTACCAGGACGCCTACCTCGTCGACAACGACGCCCGCTTCGTGTTCTCGTTCGTGCGGTCCGCCATCGAGGCCGGGGCGGCCGTCGCCAACTACGTCGAGCTGGTCTCGGCCGAGCGCATCGGCGACCGCTGGGTCGCCCAGCTGCGCGACACCGACTCCGGGCGCGAGTTCACCACCGCCGCACGGGTGGTCGTCAACGCCGCCGGCCCGTTCGTCGACGACCTCAACCAGCAGTGGGGTCTCACCACCGCCCACCGCATCGTCTACTCCAAGGGCATCCACCTCGTCGTCCCGCGCCTGACCACGACCCAGCACGACCGGGTGCTCGCGTTCTTCGACGACACCCAGCGGCTGTTCTACGTCATCCCGATGGGGCGACGCTCGGTCATCGGCACCACCGACACCCGGGTCACGACGCCGCACACCGAGGTCACGGATGACGACCGCGACTTCCTCCTCGAGCAGATCAACGCACGTCTCGACCTCCCCGAACCGCTGACCCGCGGCGACGTCATCGCCGAGCGCTGCGGCGTGCGCCCGCTGGTCGTGCGCCGCGAGGGCTCGGACCACACCGACGAGGACTGGACCAAGCTCTCCCGCAAGCACGAGATCGAGCGCGACCACCATCGGGCGGTCGTCACGGTGTTCGGCGGCAAGCTCACCGACTGCCTCAACGTCGGCGAGGAGGTCGCCGCCGAGGTGCAGGCGCTCGGCATCCCCCTCGAGAAGGACCTCGGCAACTGGTACGGCGAGCCCGCCCCGGCGACCCGCTCCGAGTTCTACCGGCAGGCCCGGCTGATGAAGCTCGACGCGCTGCGCACCAAGCCGGGCATCGAGCCGCTCACCGACCGGCTCTGGCGACGCTATGGCCGGCGGGCGTTCGACCTGCTCGAGATGATCCGCTCCGACCCCCGCATGGGCGAGGACATCATGGGCTCGGCCGACTACCTGCGCGCCGAGCTGTACACCGCCGCCGAGGCCGAGATGGTGGTCACCCTCGACGACTTCATGCGCCGCCGCAGCAAGATCGACCTCGTGGTGCGCGACGAGGACATCGTCGGCTCGGCGGGCCTGCGCGAGGTCGCCGAGATCCTCTTCGGTACGGATGCCGACCGCCGCCTCGCCGACTACCTGGCGACCAAAAGCGATGCGGGACAGGTGAACTCGCCGCAGCAGGCCGGATGACGACTGCCGGCGCCAGGCGCGATCCCGACGGCCGGTGGGTCTTCGAGTCCGTCGTCGAGTCGGTGCAGTGGGGGCGGGCCCGCTACACCCTGATCCGCGTCCCCGCAGGGCTGGCCGACGACGCGCGAGCCCGCGGCACCCGCCGGGTCGCCGCGCTCGTCCACGACCTCATCACCTCAACCCACTGACCGGCTCGGCGGTCACGCCTACGGAGGCGGGCCGAGGTATATTTTCTGGCATGAATTCACCCTCCCCTGACGATGTCCTCAGGGATCTCGGCGACAAGTTCGTCTCCGACTACGTCGACGCGCTCGACGACGCGAAGCAGGACCTCGCCGACTTCCGTCAAATGGAGGGCCGAGTGGTTCCCCTTGTTCACCTCGCGGTTCACCGCGAACTTCATCCACGAGCGCCTCTGGGCGAACCTCGTCGCGCGGGTCGATGACCACGAGTCGGTGAGCACGATCGACCGAGAGCCGGTGCGGCAGTTGCAGGTCGGCCGCTACGAGATCCGGCTCAAGCGCCACCGCCTCGGCGAGCACATCAGCACATACCCGACTCGAGGGGCCGTCAAGTTCTGGTCGTCCGAGGCTGTGCTCCCGGGCCTGGAGACCGTCAGCCTGGCTCTGGGGTACCTGTGGGATGCCGAGCTCCGTGAGGTCGGGGACCCGATCCTCAGCTTCCGGGAGGGTATTCACAAGCCGATCTGGGGGGTGCGTCTGGAACGCGGCGCCGGAGGGGCCGCCGCGATCACGTGGCGGAACGTCGACCCCAACCTTCCCGACATCGATCTGTCCCAGGTCATCGAGGCTCCTGGTGGCACGGAGGAGGCGGGTCCGTGAACACCGTCGGGGACGTCATCCTCGCCGCTCGTCGAGCGAAGGGGCTCACCCAGGTTGAGCTCGCCGAGGCGGTCGGGCGGACTCAGGCCGAGCTGTCCCGCTACGAGAACGACCTTCGGTCACCGGACACCGAGGCGCTCGAGCGACTCAGTCGTGAACTCGCCCTCACCGTTCCCTTTCTGCAGCACGCGTTTCGGATGCAGGGTGCGCTGGCTGCGGACGCGCACATGCGACGCCAACGCACCACGAAGGCGTCAGAGTGGAAGCTGGCCGAGGCCAAGCTGAACCTCCTCCGCATGCGCAGCTCCTTCCTTCTCGAGCGGATGTCCATCCAGGCCGACAACCACGTGCCCACCTTCGACCCGCTCGAGACCATCCCAGCGGATGCCGCCCGTCTCGTGCGTGCGCAATGGCGGATGCCCGTGGGTGCCGTCCGGAACCTGACCGCCTGGGTCGAGAGCGCGGGGGTCCTGGTCGCCGAGCCCGACCTCGCGTCGCGCAGGATCGACGGGCTGTCGCAGTGGGCCGGCGACTACCCGGTGGTTCTGCTCAACTCGCAGCTGCCGACCGACCGCAAGCGATGGACCCTGGCCCACGAGCTGGGACATCTGGTGCTGCACGGCACGTGGGTAGACGTCGACGTCGAGCAGCAGGCGAACGACTTCGCGGCTGAGTTCCTGATGCCGGAGCACGTCATCAAGCCGTCGCTGCGCAACCTCACGATGGGCAAGCTGGTGGAGCTGAAGCGCGAGTACGGGGTGTCGATGCAGGCCCTGATCGAGCGCGCCGACCGTCTCGGGCGCGTGACCAAGGACGAGCGGGCGCGGTTCTACAAGGCCATGAACGCGCGTGGCTGGCGGACCAAGGAACCGGCGAGCGAGGCACTCCCGCCAGAGACACCTCGCCTTGCTGCGTCCATCGGCACGCGCATGCTCGAGGCAGGGCTGAACGAGACGGAGATCGCGAACCTCACCGGCGCCCGTGAGCCGAATGAGGCGTGGCCCTTCCTGCACAGCGGCCGTAGCCTTCGAGTCGTCTGACGCCACGCCATCACGAGCCCGGTGGACGCGCGGTAGTGCACCGACGTAGCCGCTCGATCGTTGTGCCGGGCCGTCCGGGTCAGTCCGCGCCGTGCACGAGGCGGGCGACCGCGTCGGCGACGCGAGGGCCGAACATGACGGGGTCGTTGTGGTCGGCTCCGGCGATGACGACCCGCTCGGCCAAGGATGGAGAGCTGTCGGCGACCCGAGCGCTGAGCGCGGTGGGGACGACGGAGTCGCGGTCGCCATAGACCACCGTGACCGGCACGTCAGTGGTGGCGAGGTGCTCCACGACAGGGAACCGGTCACGCAGGAGGGCACGCACCGGCAGCCACGGATAGTGGCGCGCAGCGACATCCGCGAGCTCGGTGAACGGCGAGCGCAGGACGACCCCGGCCGGCGGATGACGGGCCTGCAGTGCGGCCACTACGCCCGAGCCCAGCGACTCACCGAAGTAGACCGTCCGCTCCGGCGGGTAGCCCAGGTCTCGCAGGGCCGCCACCGCGGCGTCGGCGTCGGCGGCGAGGCACTCCTCGCTCGGACTGCCGGGGTTGCCGCCGTAGCCGCGGTAGTCCATGAGCAGCACCGCCAGGCCGCGGTTGCTCAGCTCCTCGGCGAGCTCGGCCCGGCCGGCCCGGCTGCCGGCGTTGCCGGGAACCACCAGCACCGCTGTCCTAGTGTCCCGCTCACTCGCTGGGACGAACCAGGCGGCCAGCTCCAGGCCGTCGGCCGTGCGAAGCGTGACGTCGCGGGCATCGGGGATGACGTCCGCGGCCGGGGGGACCGGCGCCGCGTCGGGGAAGTAGATCAGTCGGCGCTGCAGCACCCAGAGCGTCGCCACCACAGTCCCTCCGACCAGCAGGGCCACGATCGCGCCGCGCCCGATCCTGCGGCGAGTCGGTGTGACCACACTGCCCATCGTTGCTGCACCGGGCGAGCGCGGCAACCGAGGGGAACCGGGTTCGCTACCGGTAGTGGAAGCGGGCTTGAAGGACCACGAGGTCGTCGCCGTCGATGAGGTAGACGAGCCGGTGTTCCTCGGTGATGCGTCGAGACCAGGTCCCGGCGAGCATGTGGCGTAAGGGTTCGGGCTTGCCGATACCGGAGGTCGGGTCGCGCAGCGCATCGTCGATGAGGCGGTTGATCCGCTTCGGGCTGCTTCGGTCGGCGCCGAGCCAGTAGGTGTAGTCGCCCCAGCCGTGCGGGGTGAAGACGAGCCTCACCGCACCAGGTCGTGTTCGTCGCGCTCTCCGGCTCGGGCTTGCTGGAGGCTCTCCAGCAGGCGCTTGGCGTTGGCCGGCACACGCAGCAGGTGCGCGGTCTCCTCGAGTGCGTCGTAGTCGGCGCGCGAGAGAAGCACGGCGTCACCGCGTCGCGAGGTGATCTCGACCGGCATCCGGTCGTCGTTGACCTTCTCGATCAGGGGGAACAGGTTCTTGCGGGCCTCGCTCGCCGTGATAGCCATGACACACCTCCAAGTGGTACAACAAAACGTACCA
>JBOFBK010000589.1:0-2470 GCA_051645525.1 Dermatophilaceae bacterium
ACCGTACGACGTCGGTCGGCTACCGCCGCCGCGTCCCTCTGGTCCTGAGGTACTCGTCGACGGCTCGGCGGGAGCTGCGCCAGATGCCGTCCGACCCCTGGATCGCATCGAGCCGGCCACGCTGCGCCGCCAGTCGCAGCGCTACCAAGCTGACCTCCTCGGTGACCAGTGCGGCCAACGGCACGAGTCGGGCCGGGCCCGCCAGGCTGGGGACGATGAAGCGGTTGAGGTTGTCGTACATCGCCCTGGCCAGCAGCTCACCCAGCGGTCCATGGTCCCCGGCATCCGCCTTTTGGAGTGCTGCGAGGTACGCCGCCCGCTGCCGCTTGAGGATCACCGCCGGGGGATGGCCCAGGCGCACGAGCAGCAAGTTGAGCACCAGCCGGCCGGCGCGCCCGTTGCCGTCGATGAACGGGTGGATGCACTCGAACGCGTGATGGATCTCGGCCAGCCGCTCGGGCAGTGGCTCGGTCCGCTCTACGGATGCCGGACCGGTCGTGGTGTCGTTGACGGCGGCGACCCACGCCGTGACCTCGGCGTCGACGAGCGGCCAGGCCGGCGGCGTCATCCCCGAACCGAAGGGGTGGATGTCCTGCCGCCGGAAGCCGCCCGGCGCCTCGTCGTGCGTGGCGTCCGGGTGCGGGGCCACCTGCCACACCGGGTCCATCGCCAGCCGGTGGATGTGCCGGAGCTCCCGGATGGAGAGCAGCCGCCCGTCGTGCCCGTCGCCCGGCTCCAGCGCCTGCGCGTACACCCATCGAGCGGCGTCCGCGTATCCCTTGACCTCCAGGTACTCCCTCAGCGGCTTGGCGCCGACGACCGTGCCGTGCTCGAGGAGCGTCTCGACCTCGCGGAGCACCAGGGTGTTGCCTTCGAGGGCGGTCGAGTGGTGGGCCTCGAGGTGCCAGATGTCCGACCAGATCGACTCGGACTCCTTCGGCGACGGCAGGCCACCGAGCCGGTCGCGCAGCTCGGCGACCGCGGCATCGAGTCGGGAGTAGATGGTCGTGCGCGACGGCCTGCCTCGTGCCATGACACCCCAGTTGATCGGCGGTTCGGCTAGCCAATCGATCTTATCAACGGGCACGGTCACGACCGGCGGGGCCTCAGGCCTGGGGCCGGCCCGGTCTTCGCCGCGCTGATGGATGCCGCCGGGTGTGCTCGCTGCAGCACGTGTCTCTGTGACCTGATCATTGAGACATCGCGCGTGAGCGGTGCCTGGCTGTGCCGCACTACGGGTGCTCAGCGTCGGTGGGTCCACGTAGCCTGATCATCGATGGGGATGACGACCGCGGAACCGCTCGACACCGGCGTGCCGCCGGTCGCCGTCAAGCCTTTGCCGGACCATCCGGAGCGTCGCATCGGGCTCCGGCGGCTGCGCGGCTGGCGCACGGGTGGCGCGCTCACGGCATCCGCCGTCGGGGCTGTCGGAAAGGCGCTCGGCACGGTCGTCGCGGGCCTGCTCGCCGCCGACCCGTCGACCCGGCTGGTCGGCATCCTCGCGCTGTGCGTCGTCGGTGCAGCGGTGCTCGACACTGCCGGCCGCACCGTCTGGGCGGCGGTGGTCGACCGAGCCGAGGGCCGGCTGCGTGACGACCTCCTCGACGCCGCGCTGCACCAGCCGCTCGCGGCGCTGTCCGAGCAGGCCGTCGGCGAGGTGCTCGACCGCGTCGACGACGACACCCACGACCTCGGATCGATGCTCCGCCGACAGGCGTGGGACGCCCTGCGCACGGTCTTCGCGGCCGTCCCGATGTGGGTCGTCGCCGGCTTGACCTGGTGGCCGGCGTGGGTGCTGTTCCCGCTCACCGGCACGGCCACCTACCTGACGGTGCGTCGCCTCCTGCCGCCGATCTCGCAGGCCAAGGTGGTCGAGGAGATCGCCTGGACCGACCACGCCGCCGCACTCGAGGAGGGCATCGCCGCGCGTGACGACCTGCGCACCAGCCTCGGCCAGGCGCATGTCGTCCGGCGGCTGAGCGCGCTGTCCGCCGAGGTGCACCGCCGCTTCGACCAGGTGCTCCGGATGCAGGCCCGCATCATGGTCCGCACCGGGCTGCTCCTCTACGGGCTGCTCGCCGGCACGGCGGTCGCCGGGGTGGCGCTCGCGGTCTCCGGTGACCTGTCCGTGGCGCGGCTGGTCACCCTGTTCCTCGTCACCAGCACGTTCGTCGGCCAGGTCGACCAGATGGCGCGCCACCTCCCCGAGCTCCAGGCCGGCCTCGGCGCGGTCACCCGGTTGCGGCAGCTGCTCGACACCGAGCCCGAGCCGGTGGGCGGCCGCCCGCTGCCTGACGGTCCGCTCGACCTGGAGTTCCGGGAGCTCCGGTTCGCTTATGCCGAGGGGGAGTTCGCGCTCCAGGACGTGTCGCTGCTGGTTCCGGCCGGCTGCACCTGCGCGCTCGTCGGCCGCACCGGCTCGGGCAAGTCGACGCTGGCCTCGCTCGTGTCGCGAGCGGTCGAGCCCGAG
>JBOFBK010000590.1:0-11225 GCA_051645525.1 Dermatophilaceae bacterium
ACCAGGCCGGGCAGTGCGGAGTCGGCGGGCAGCACGGCCGCCTCGTCGACCCGCCCGGTGACGAGCCGGGCTGCGCGCCAGGCGTCCCCGAGGGCGAGCGCGTCAGTGGTGTCGAGCGGGTGGCGGCCGGTGCGGTCGCGGCGGCTGAGGTGCCGCTCCCGCAGGTCGAGCAGCTGCTCGGTGCGCATGGGCACCGACGACGCGTCGTCGCCGAGCCAGACGAGGTACAGCCGTCGCTCGGGCGCCACGGCGGCCGCGGCCTCGACGCCGCGCCGCTGCAGCCCGGCCGCACCGTCGACGACGAGGACGGTGTGGCCGTGCCCACCGTCCTCGGCGAGCAGCCGGTCGAGGAGGTGCTGGCCGTCGACCGCGCCGATCGCCACGGAGGGCTCGCCACCCACGCGGGGGCGGGCGTGCGGCATCCACCGCAGCCACGTCTCGTGGTGTGCCCGCGGGGGCGCGAGGATCGCCGCGACGCTGACCTCCGCCGGCGAGTGGTCGAGGCAGAGCCGGGCGAGCAGGGCGCGCAGCGCGGCGTCGACGTCAGCGGGGTCGCCGACGATCGCGGTCAGGCCCGCAGGGGCGGGCGAGGCGGGCGAGCCGCCGGGGGCGAGCGGGGCGCCGCGGGCGGGCAAGGCGAGCGGGGCCAGGGGGGCGAGCACCGGGGTGTCCGGGATGACGCGCCGCTTCTCGATCCTGGCCTGCGCCTCCTCGAGGGCCTCCTCGTCGCCGCCGTCGCCGAGCTTCGCCGTGAGCAGGGCGGGCACCGGGCCGCGGCCGACGCGCAGGGCGAGGAAGTCGGGGCCGCCCTCCTGGCGACCCCACAGGGTGCCGTCGCGGCCCGACGCGCGGCGCAGCAGCTCGGCGGTGTCGGGGTGGTCGGCGACGGCGCGGCGGTGCTGCTCGGCGGCCTGGGCGGTGAGCCGGTCGTCGATCGCGTCGACGCGGCGGCGCCAGGAGTCCATGGCCCGGCGGTGCTCCTTCTCGGCGGCGCGGCGCTGCTGCCAGTGGCCGGCGAACATCACGATCGGCCAGGCGAACACGTAGGTGAGGGCGAACGGGCTGCGGCTCTGCAGGTACAGCCCGACGCCCATGACGACCGGCAGCGCCGCCATCGCCCAGGGGATCGGCGACGGGTGCGGCCTGGTCGGGGGCCGCGGCACGTCGAGCTCGTCCTCGACGAGCGGCTCGCCGAAGCGTGGGCTGCGGTGCACGGCCACCGAGGTGGCGGGCGGCGCGGCATCCCGCTCGAGCACGAGAGTGGTCCCGCCGACGACCACCGGAGTCCCTGGCGGCACGACCGTGGCGCGCGTGATGCGGGCACCGTCGACCCTGGTGCCGTTCGCCGAGCCCTCGTCGACGACGGTCACCTCGTCACCGAGGTCGAGGCGGGCGTGCCGCGCCGAGACGAGCGGGTCGGTGAGGCGGATCGTGGCGTCGGGGCCGCGGCCCACGACGGCACTGGGGGTGGTGATGCCCTGGGCGCGGCCCGCGTCGGGACCCTCGAGCACGCGGATGACGGCGCGCACCTCGCGGGCCGGGGCGGCCCGGTCGAGCCACGCGGGCGGCACGGTGACGACGTCGACGAGGTCGCCGGTGCGGACGGCGCACTCGCCGAGCCGCTGGGCGGCGGGCCAGGGCTGACCGCCCTCGACCGGGACGACGAGCAGCCCGGGCCGCTCAGGGGCCAGGTGGCTGCCGAGCGCGCGGGCGAGGTCGGCGACCGTCGCGTACGGCTGGGCCTCCACGGTGACGTCGACGGCCGGGAGCTCGCTCTCCGGGGCCGGGTTCACCGACAGCGTCCACGTGGGCATCGTGACCTCCTCTGCGCTGGACGGGTGGGTCGACATGGATGCCGGGGCGCCGGCCCGTCGTGGGTCGGCGCCCCGTCATCCGGCGGTGTGTCAGGAGGACGCCTCCTCCTGGTTCTGCGCCTGGGTGCTGATCAGCTGGGAGTAGCCACGTAGCGCCTCGGAGACGCTGGCGAGCGCACGGACCTGGTCGGTGTCCCACTGCTGGCGGGTGCGGTCGGCATCCGGGCCGCGCCACTCGAAGCCGTGCAGCGACTTGGTCAGCGCGGAGGTGATCTCGTCGATCTGCCCGGCGCGGCTGTCGAGCGTGGTGGCGCAGGCGCGGCCGTTGTCGACGTCCATTCCCTTGAACATGGTGTTCTCCTTCGGTTGAGCGGGGGGGTTCCCCGGGGTGTGGTGTGGGTCGTGCTCGTGGTGCGGTTCGTGCTGGCGGTGCTGGTGCTGCTGCCGGTACCGGTCGTGCGGCGCCGGCGCCGGCGTCAGGTGGTCAGGTGGTGCGGTCGCGGGTCAGCCGCCGGGCAGGATGCGAGCGCGCACCTTGGCGGCCGCCTCCCCGGCGGTGATCAGCCCGTCGCGGTTGATGTCGACGCCGCGGTTCGCGCGGTGTGCGGCGGTGCCCTCCCGGAACAGGACGCCGCCGGGGTCGTTGACCGCCCGGCCGGCGAGCACCTTGGAGTACAGGCCCTCGACGGTGGTGTAGCGGCCGTTGCCGAAGTACTTCTCGACGTAGTCGAGCTGCTGCACCGGCGTCATCCGGGCCAGCTCGGCCGTGGTGGTGCCGAGGCCGCGGGCGGTCGCCGGCATGAACTGGATCAGGCCGGTGGCGCTGCCGCCCGCCATGTTCTTCTGAGCCGCCGAGAACGAGCCGCCGGTCTCGAAGCTCATCACCGCCATGAGGTGCTCCGGCGGGCAGCCGAGCTTGGCGGCGATCTGCTCGGTGCGGCGCAGGAACTCGGGCGTGACGTTCGGGTTGTCCTTCACACCCTGGATGCGGTGGTAGTCGAACCCGTTCGGCGAGGTGAACCCGTCGCCGCCACCGAGGCCGCGCCCGGCGAGGGCCGCCGCGCCGCCGACCCCGAGCGCGCCGGCCGTGCCGGCTGCCGCATAGGTGCCGGCGTTCGAGCTGCCGTCGCCCTCGGTGACCGCGGGCGTCGTGCCGAGGCCACCTGGGCCGTCGTAGCTGCTCGGATCACCGCCGTAGGTGCTCGTGCCGCCGGCGGTGCCACCACCGGATGCCGTGCCGGCACCGAGTGCGCCGGCCGCCGACCCGGTCGGGTCGCCGAGAGCGTCGCCGGCGGTCCCGGCCGAGCCGGTCCCCACCGAGCCGCCCGACGAACCGCTGCCCGACCCGCTGCCGCTGCTGCCGAGGGCGGGAGAACCGTCGCCGCCGGAATAGGTCCCGGTGCCGCCACTCGACGGGAGACTCCCACCGGCCGGTCCGGTGGAGCCGATGGTGCCGCCGGAGCCGCCGCTGTAGGTGGGGCCGGCCGGAGCCGGGCCGCTGGCGCCGCCAGAGGCGACCGGGGTGCCGCCGTCGACACCCGCCGTGCCGCCATGACCGGGAAGCGTGTTCCCCCCGGTCGGGGTGGACGGCGCCGTCAGCACCGGGAAGTCCGCGGTGCTCGAGCTCGGCAGCTGCGGGCTCTCGTACCGGGGCAGGGTGCCGAAGTCGACGGTGTGGCCGGCGCTCACCTCGTCCTGGGCCTGGGCGTTCGCGCCGACGATGGCGGCGAACGCCTTCGCCGAGCTCGAGATGATCCGCAGCCACGGGATGACGGTCTTCTCGAGGTACAGCGCGAACTTCAGGCTCGAGCCCCCCGTCCAGATCGACGCGGCCTTGAGGATCGCGACGAGGATGGTCAGCGCCATGATCACCTGGTCGACCTTCTGCGCGAACTTCTGGGTCTCGCTCTGCACTTCGCGCAGTTCGTCGGTGTCCGCTCCGAGAATCATCGTGCACCTCCTTCGTGTCAGTGGTGATGTGGTTTTCGTGTGCTGGGTGGTGCTGGTGGCGAGGACGCTAGGCGCTCCCAGCGCGCCCAGACAAGGGCGAGCGGGGTGGAATGTTCCGCTTCGTCATCCTCGAGAAACCGTTGCAGCACAGTCGCTTTCCCGAGCCGGGTGGCGAGGCCACCGCCCGGACGGCCGGATGCAGCACAGCTGTTCTCCCGGGCCCGGATGACGAGGAGCCCACCCCCGGGGATCGGGGGTGGGCTCCTCGTCGCTGCGGTCGCGGGCCGCGCTCCTGGGGGTGGCGATCAGGAGCTGACGGCGTCCTGGCGGTCGGCGGCGCCGCGCATCACGCTCGCGTTCTCCTCCAACGAGCGACGGGCGCCGTGCACCTGCGGCTCGAAGGTGTCCATGTCGCCGCAGAACTTCTCGAAGTCGCTGCCGCGCCAGTTCAGGCCCGCGAGGCGCGACTTCAGTGCCGCGAAGCCCTCGCCGACAGCCGCAGCCTGTCCGTCCATCCCGCGCGCCTGGTGGCGCACCTCGTCGGTGTCCATGCCGTGCATACGTGTCGCCATCGTCCCTCCTGAGGGTTCCGGGTGGGCCACGGGTGCGGCCCGGTCGAGAAGGACGGTCGCACGCAGTGCGGCGTCGGCGCGAGGGTCAGCGGGGTGGAACGTTCCGGGTTCTCGCGGCCGACTCGACCTCGTCGAGGTCGCGCACGGTGACCAGTCGCACCTCGGCGGCCCGTCGGCCGATGGCGAACCGCACGTTCTGCGCACGCCCGGTGCCGTGGAGGAACGGGTCGTCGGGGCCGAACGCGAGCCGGCTGACCGAGCGGATGCAGTCGTCGACCCGCTGACTGCGGTCGAGGTTCCACGCGTAGCCGTGCCAGCCGAGCACCCGCTCGTAGATCTCACGGTTCGACGGCGGTCGGGGGTAGTCGTCGGTGCCGCTCAACCAGGGCTCGGCGAGGGCGAGCGCCACGAACCACTCGCGACTGCGCGGCTCGAGCCGGGGCGCGGGAGCCGTGGCGCCGTCGCCGCCGAGCACGGCCCGCTCGGGCGGCGGGCCCTGCGGCGGGGGCGTGGCGGAGGAGACGTCGAGCACCACCTGGAGGTCGTCGAACACGCCGGGCTCGCGCTGCCGGCCGCGCAGCACGACCAGGGCGTTCTCGCCCTCGTCGAGCAGGGCGGACATCCCCGCCGTGAGGGTGACCCGCCGGGCGCCGCCGGGGGCGTCGAACAGGCTGGACAGCTGCGCCTCGATGGAGCCGTGCCACCGCAGCCGCACGATCTCCTCGCCCACCTCGAGCACCCCGAGGACCCGTGACACGTGCGGTGCGCAGCGGGGCAGCGTGAGCGCGGTCGCGTCCAGCTGCTGCTCGGCGTCGAGGTTCTCCAGCGCGACGTCCGGCGCCCGGCCGAACCACAGCGACTCCCCGGTGCCCAGCACCACGGTCGGCAGTCCGCCGCCGCGCAGCGTCACCCGCAGCACGCCGCACCACTTCTGGCGTTCGCAGCCCGGCCCGCCGTCGTCACGCGGCTCATCCTGTCAGCGATCACACGAGGTCGCAGTCGATCGGGTCATGCTCGGGTGCTTCGCGATTCGCTGGCCGGGCGCTCGATCGCCTAGCGTCGTCGCCGTGATCCGCGCCCGACGCCGGCCCCACCCACCCCGCCGGCCACTACTGACCGCCGCCGTCGCCGCCGTCGTGCTTTCCGGCGTGGTCGCCGGATGCAGCGGCGACGCGGAGTCCGGGCGCGAGGCGGCGGCGTCCCCCGCTCCCGCGCCGACCACGACGCCGGCGAGCCCGACGTCCTCCGCCAGCCCAACCCCGAGCCCGACCGACCCGGCGGCGGCGTGCGTGGCCGAGGTGACGGCGTCGATGAGCGAGGAGCAGCGACGCGGGCAGCTGCTCATGGTCGGCTTCGACACGAACGCCCCGCTCGGCTCACTCGACGAGCTGGTCGTCGAGCGGCACGTCGGCAACGTCATCTACCTCGGCGGCTGGGAGGGCGCGGCGAAGGTCACCCGCACTGGGGCGCACCTGCAGGGCCTGGTGTCGGCCTCGTCGACCGGCGGGGTGGGGCTGATGGTCGCGGCCGACCAGGAAGGCGGCGAGGTGCACCAGCTGCGCGGCGACGGGTTCACCCGCCCGCCGTCGGCGACGGAGCAGGCAGGGATGACGCCCGCGCGCCTCACCGAGGAGGCCACCGGCTGGGCGCGCGAGCTGAAGGCGGCCGGTGTCAACGTCAACCTCGCCCCGGTGACCGACACGGTGCCGGCCGACATCGGCCGTGACAACGAGCCGATCGGGAAGTACGGACGGCAGTACGGCTCCACGCCCGCTGTCGTGGAGCGAGCGTCGCTGGCGTTCCTGCGCGGCATGCTGGCCGGCGGGGTCGAGGGCACGGTCAAGCACTTCCCAGGCCTGGGGCGGATCACCAACAACACCGACTTCAGCTCGACCGGCATCACCGACCGCACGACCACGGCATCCGACCCGTATCTGGCGCCGTTCGCTGCCGGGATCAAAGGTGGCGCCGGGCTGGTCATGGTGGGATCGGCGCGCTACGAGAAGCTGGATCCCGGTGTGCCGGCGATGTTCTCGTCGGCGATCGTCACCGACCTGCTGCGTGGCCGGCTCGGGTACCAGGGCGTGGTGGTCACCGACGACCTGAACGCCGAGGCGCTCGACGACGTGTCGGCCGCGGATCGCGCGGTGCGTTTCGTCGCCGCCGGCGGGGATCTCGCCCTGACCGGTCGGGCGTCCGACGCGTCTCGGATGCTCGACGCGATCGCGGCGAAGGCGACGGCGGATGACGCGTTCGCCGCAAAGGTCGACGCGGCGGTCACACGCGTGCTGACCCTGAAGTACCGCATGGGCCTGCTCCCCTGCTCCCCCTGACCCCCACCTGACGACGCGGGTCGTCATGCGGCGAGGTCGCGGCGTCTGCCGGGTTCGGTGGTGTGCTGGCGGCCCGTGGGGGCGGTCCAGGTGCAGATGCCGCCGGGGGTCATGGTCAGGGTCCAGCCGGCGTGGTGCTTGAACCCGTGATGGGCCGGGCAGAGCGCGTGCAGGTTCTCCTCGACGGTCTCTCCCACGGGGTAGGCGACGACGTGGTCGAGGTAGCACCGGGCGGCAGGCACCGAGCAACCGGGGAAGCGGCAGTGCAGGTCACGGGCGCGGACCGTGTCCGCCAGAGCCTTTCGCGGCCGGTACGTCCGGCGCCGGGCGGGCGCCCCGTCGGCGGAACCGACCGGGCCGCCGGTCACCCGGAGCGCCGTATCAGGATCGGTGAGGATCGCGACGACGTGAGCAGGAAGCAGCCCGGACGTGCCGGGGGCCTCTACGAGCCCATCGACGAACCACACTCGCTCCACCACCCCGCCATGGTCCATGCCATCCACGTCAGGGGGCATGCCGTCCCCGCCGGGGTGCATGCCGTCCCCGCCATGGTCCATGCCATCCCCGTCAGGGTGCATGCCGTCCCCGTCGGTGATGAACGGGTTGCCCGTGACCTCGAGATGGCTCATCAGGGACAGGCCCAGCTCCTGCTCGAGCGCGCCGGCGGCCAGGGTGTCCGCGTTGGCGCGGCCGAGGATCAGGTCGACGAGCACCCGATCGGGTCGGCCGTACTCGCCGGACAGACCGCTCCGGTCGGTGAGCCGTCCGGCCGGCAACGGTGACCCGGCTGCCGCCGCCTCGGCGACTGCCTCCCTGGTAGGACGGGCCACCAGCGTTGCCGGCCGTGCCGTGTCGGCGGGCACGACGAGATGGACCACGGTGGATACCTGCGCGTTCCCGAGGGCCAGGTCGGTCAGCGCGTCGACTCGGGCCGCATCCACCGTGCGCCGCGACCGGCCCCGCCGTCGAGCGCCCAGCCGGCCACCAGCCTCGGCGGGGCCCGCATCGGTCTCGCCGTCTCGAACGCCGGCGACAGCGGCATCCGCGGCCAGGTACTCCTGCGCCAGCTCCTCCACCACCGCGTAGAGCCGCTGGGAGGTGTCGTCAGGGACCTCGACCGTCCACCGCATGAGTCCCGGGGTCTCCGCCGGCGCCACTCGCAGTCGGCGTCGACGTGGGCCGTCTGCCCGGGCCGCCTCGATCGACTCACGATCTGCCTTCACCGCCGCCCGGTTCGCCCGCTCCACCAGCCGCGGCTTCGGCAGCCCGGCGACATCCCGTTCATACAGACGGGCTTCGAACTCCCGCAGTCGATCTCGGCCGACCCGCATCGAGGCGGACACCACGGCGTCGGCGCGCCACGGCTCCAACACCCCGCACCAGGCCAGTGCGAACGTCATGGGCAGGTCGAGAAGCTGGCGAGCGTGCTCCATCCGGGTCCGCATCGTCCGCGGGGAGACGTTCAGCAGCGGTGCCAACGATGCTGCCGCCACCATCTGCGGCTGCGGCAGCACCACCGTCCCCGCCCACACACCGGCCGTCGTGCCACCGGCGTCACGCTCCGCCGCGACCTCTGCCGCGTGGGCCTCCTGGGCGTCCAGGGTCAGCTCGACGTGCCGGTCCACACCGACCGCCTGCATCGCGGCCGCCCACGAGATGACCTTCTGTGTCGCGACCACGAACCCCTCCACAGCCTCCATACTCAGCCCGCCGATGTCATCCGGCGACAGCTCTGCCAGCAGCCCAGCCAACTGAGCCGGATGTGCCGCACGAACGACCTCCAGCGTCAACGTCCCCTCTGGGTGCTCCATCCGTCAATAATAGAACATCTATATGATTCATGCACCCTGCGACCGTGTCGCCACCGCCCAGCTGGCCCGGCCGCTACTCGTGGCCTCGAGCCGCGTCGAGGTCGGCCTGGGCCATCACCGCCCGAACCCCGACTCCGACATCGTCGAGCAGCAGCCCTCCTCCCTCACTCCGATCGATGGCGCACACCACGGACTCGACCACAGCCCCCAGTCCCCGAAGCGCCCGCACGGCATCCCGGACCGCGCCACCTGTCGTGACGACGTCCTCGACCACGACGACTCGCACTCCGGCCACATCGGCACCCTCGACCGTCCGACGCGTCCCGTACTCCTTGGGTGCCTTGCGAACGAACGCCGTCGGCAGCCCGGTCAGGCTGCTCAGCATCGTCGCCAGCGGCACACCGCCCAGTTCGAGCCCGGCCAGCACCTCTGCGTCAGGCGGCAACAACGGCACCATCGCGCCGGCCACCCGACGCAGCATCTCGGGCTGCGCCTCGAACCGGTACTTGTCGAAATACTCCGACGTCGTTCTGCCGGAACGTAGTTCGAACGATCCAGTCAGACGGCACAGCCCATCGACGTCCCGGGCGAGTGCGTCATCCACCGGCCCACCGTCTCACGCGCTGACCTCGGTGACCGGCATCGAGGAGTCGGCCGGGATGGACAGGTCGGATGCCGGGCGCCCCTTCGCGACCATCTGGGCGCCCAGCGCGGCGACCATCGCGCCGTTGTCGGTGCACAACCCCGGCCGCGGCACGCGCAGCTCGATGCCGGCCGCCTCACAGCGTGACGACGCCATCGCCCGCAACCTCGAGTTCGCCGCGACCCCGCCCCCCACCTGCAGGTGCGCCACCCCCTCGGCGCGGCACGCCGCCACGGCCTTGCGGGTGAGCACGTCGACCACCGCCTCCTGGAAGGACGCCGCGACGTCGGCCACCGGGACCCGCTCTCCCGCAGCCTCCCTCGCAGCCACCCATCGCGACACCGCCGTCTTCAGGCCCGAGAACGAGAAGTCGAACCGGTGCCGCTCGAGATCCCGCCCGGTGGTCAGACCCCGCGGGAAGTCGATGACCACCGACCCCTCGCGCGCCATCCGGTCGATGTGTGGACCGCCCGGGAACGGCAGGCCGAGCACCCGCGCCACCTTGTCGAACGCCTCCCCCGCCGCGTCGTCGATGGTCGACCCGAGCGACCGCACGTCGCAAGTGACGTCGGGCACGAGGAGCAACGACGAGTGCCCGCCTGACACGAGCAGGGCCATCGTCGGCTCCGGCAGCGGCCCGTGCTCGACCACGTCGACCGCCACGTGCGACGCCAGGTGGTTCACCCCGTACAACGGCACCCCCAGCGCGAGAGACAGGGCCTTCGCCGAGGCCACGCCCACCATGAGCGCCCCCGCCAGCCCTGGACCGGAGGTGACCGCCACCGCATCGAGATCGGCCAATCCGACTCCGGCAGAACGACATGCCCGCTCGATGGTCGGCACCATCGCCTCGAGGTGCGCCCGGCTGGCGACCTCCGGCACGACGCCACCGAACCGCGCGTGCTCGTCGACGCTGCTCGCGACGGCGTCGACGAGCAGGGTCTGGCCATGGACGATGCCGACCCCGGTCTCGTCGCACGACGTCTCGATACCCAGCACCAGCGGCTCGTCACGCATCAACGATCTCCCTCTGCCGCAACGGCATCCGCAGGACCAGCGCGTCGACACCCTCCGGCTGGTAGTAACCACGCCGCACCGACACCACCTCGAACCCCGTGCTTGCGTAGAGCCGCAGCGCGGCCTCGTTGTCGGCCCGCACCTCCAGCATGGCGGATGACGCGCCGCGCCCGCGTGCCCGCCGCATCAGCTCGTCGAGCAGTACCCGGCCGAGCCCGAGTCCGCGCGACGCGGGTGCCACCGCCACGGTCATCACGTCGGACACCTCACCACCCTGGTCCAGCCCGGCGTACCCGACCAGGCCCGAGCTGCCGACAGCCACCACGTAGTCGCGCCGCGGTCGTAGGGCCAGCTCGGCCCACCACGACGCCTCCGACCAGGCGTCGGCGGGGAACACCTCGGCCTCGAGCGCCGCCACGACCGCCACATCGGCCCAGCGCATGTCCCGGAGCACGGCCCCGGTCTCGCGAGTCGACCGCTCCGCTATCGCCGCCACCTAGACCCCTCGCTCGATCGTGGTCAGCGCGTCGGGCCGCCGCAGGTACAACGGCTCGACCGGCATCGGAACGCCGGCACCCAACCGCTGCAGACAGATTCGTGCCAGCCACCCGGCATCCACATCGAGCGGACCCTCGAGCGGCGCGGGAAACAGCTCGGGGTACAACAGCGGCCCTCGACCCACGGCCGGCAGGGCGCGCACGTCATCCGGCAGCTCGGCCGGCAGCGCCACAGCCGGCGGCCCGGCCGGCAGCGCGCCCTCGGCCGAGCGTGTGTACCGCCGCCAGTACACCTCGCGCCGCCGGGCGTCCGTGGCCACGAGCACCTCGGACACGCCGGATGACGCCAGCCCTTCCTCGGCCAGTGCCTCCTCGGCCAGTGCGTCGAGGCTGCACACGCCGTGCACCGGCACGCCGAGGGCATGACCCATCGTGAGAGCGGTGACCATGCCCACCCGCAGGCCGGTGAACGGCCCCGGCCCGCATCCGACCGCGACCGCGGTGACGCCGGCCGGTGTCGTACCCGCCTCGGCGAGCACGTCGCGCACCAGCGGGGCCACGAGCTCGGTGTGCGCACGCGCATCCAGG
>JBOFBK010000591.1:0-1463 GCA_051645525.1 Dermatophilaceae bacterium
GGCGCGAAGCAGCCCACAAGACCGCAGTCATGGCGGCTGCTTCCCTACCGAGATCGCCGACGACGACGAGCGTGCGTTCGACGTGCGCGACGCTCTCCTCGACCACAGCGTCGCGTGCGCCGCGCTGCCGACCTGACCCCTCTCGTGCGCCGCGGCGCCGGCCCGACTCGTCACGCGCCACGACCCACGGGGCGCCGCCGGGGCGCCCGTCGAGCGACTCCGGCCACCCGTCATCCGCCCCTGTCTCTGCGGGGTCAGGAGCATCCCGCCCGGTCAGGGCGCTATTGCGCCCTGACTCGTCGGGATGCTCCTGACGCACGCGCAGAGCGTGGGACCCGAGCGGAATGTCGGGGACGAGTGGCTCGCGGAGGGCGATGTTCAGGTGCACCGGGCCGGGGTCGGCACCCGTCACCCCGGATGCCGCGGCGAGGGCGCGACACACGGTCGAGCGCCAGGACGCCTGCTGACCCGGGCGGCAGTCGGGCGCGGGAAGGTCGGCGTCGAAGCGGGTGGCACGTCCGAACAGACCGGGCTGCGTCGTCGTCTGGTTGGCTCCGGTGCCGCGCAGCTCGTGCGGGCGGTCCGCGCTGACCACCACGAGGGGGACTCCGGCGTGGTGTGCCTCGAGCACCGCCGGATGGAGATTCGCGACGGCCGTGCCCGAGGTGGTGACGACTGCGGTCGGCGGGCCGGCCAGGCCGTCCTGCCCGAGAAAGCCTTTCGCGAGGCCGAGTGCGAGGAACCCGGCGCTGCGCTCGTCGACCCGCACGTGGAGGCGGAGCCGCCCGGCCCGCTCCGCCTCGAGCACCGCGTACGCCAGCGGCGCGGACCGCGACCCTGGGCACAGCACGACCTCGCGCACCCCGCCACGCACCAGCTCGTCGACGAGCACCGTGGCCAGTGCCGTGGACGGGTTCACGACAGCCGAGTCTGCCAGCCGGCGGTCGGCCCGTTCCGCACGCACACCTCGCGTGGCACGCTGCAGGCATGGACACGCACGCCCCGCCGCCGGATGCCGACGACGTCGCGCCTCCCCCGCCGACCGGCGACACCGGCGACTACAACGCCAAGGGGCGGCTTCGCGGTGCGGTGTACGACCGCGAGATGGAGCGGCTGCAGGAGCAGCTGGTGCTCCTGCAGTACTGGGTCCAGAGCCAGGGGCTGCGGGTGCTCGTGATCTTCGAGGGCCGCGGGTCGGCCGGTAAGGGCGGGGTGATCAAGCGGATCACCGAACGCACCAGCCCGCGCACGGTACGCGTCGTCGCGCTGCCCAAGCCCACCGAGCGCGAGCGCAGCCAGTGGTACTTCCAGCGCTACGTCGAGCACCTGCCGGCCGCCGGCGAGATGGTGCTGTTCGACCGCAGCTGGTACAACCGCTCGAACGTCGAATGGGTCATGGGGTACTGCACCGAGGAGGAGCACCAGGAGTTCCTGCGCAGCTGCCCGGAGTTCGAGCGGATGCT
>JBOFBK010000592.1:0-5926 GCA_051645525.1 Dermatophilaceae bacterium
GCGTCATCGCCTCGATGGTGAGGTCCTGCTCGGCCGCCTGCTCCGGGCTGTCCTCGGGCGCGCCGCCCTCGCAGTTGTAGGCCCACGGGTCGACGTAGAACGACATGTTGACCACGTCGAGGCCGGCATCCCCGGAGTACGTGAGCGCGTTGACCGTCGGGGTGAGGAAGAAGTAGCCGCTGTCCTGGCCGGCGCGGACGTTGACGACGTCGACGCTGGGCGCGACGCCCGAGAGGCCCATACCGTTCAGCGCGGCCGCCATCGTGCCCGCCACGTGCGTGCCGTGGCCGTCGTGGTCGACATCGGCCGGGTCCTGGCAGGTGCGGTACTCGCACGGGCCGTCGATGTCGGCGAGGTCGGTGGTGAAGTTGCGGGAGAGCCGCCGGTCGAAGTTCGCGGCCAGGTCGGGGTGGCTGCCGTCGATCCCGGTGTCCATCACACCGACCCGTACCCGGCGGTCGCCGCGTTCGACGCGGTGCGCCTCGGCCGCGTCGATCATGTCCATGCCCCACAGCTTCGCGTCGAGCGGGTCGCCGGACGGCCTCTTACCCTCGGCGCGGGTGCCGGCCGAGGCCGTGGCCGACGCACGGGACGCCGTGGCCGAGCGGTTCTCGCCGAGCACCTGGTCGCGTTTGACCCGAGCATCGGGCGACCGCCCGACGAGGCTGTCCTTCGCCGCCTGCCGCACGCCGCTCAGGCCACGCGTCTCGGCGAGGAACCCGGCATCCGAGGAGGTGACGGTGACCATGCCGATGGCGGTGTTCACCGAGGTGACCTTCGCCCCCGAACGGCGCAGCCGTTCGGCGAGGGCCTGCACGTCGGCGCCCTCGTCGCCGAGCACTGCATAGGTGGCGGTGCCCGTGCTGGCGGATGCCGCGGACGCTGCGGTCGTCGCCGTCGAGTCCGCGCCCGCGGGCGTCGCTCCGGCCGTGGTGGTCGCGGCGCCGAGCGCGGTGGTGGCCATCACCAGCGCGCCGGTGGCGGCAAGCGTGCGAGATCGTCGCATCTGTCCTCCTATGGTGGGGTGGTAGGCCCTGTCGAGCCCGGCTCTCACCGTAGGGCGAATGAGTTCCTGGCGGAAGACCTCCGTCGCGACGTTCTCGCCACGGGTTCGCGGGCTGCGCGAGCCGTGCCCGGTCGAGCGTCATCCGCATTCGGCCGACCGGCCGGCGACGGTCAGCTGGCACGTACCAGTCAGCGTGTCGACCTGGACGCCGAGCCCCGGACCTCCGATGCTGCACCGGCGAACGGGACCGAGTCCGGCGCGCACGACGCTCCGGGCGACGGCATGACCATGTCGACGAGGTAGGACGCAATCGCGGTCTTGGCGCACGTGCTGTGGTCGCTGGCAATGTGTCCCCAGCCCTCCATGGCAAGCAGACGCGACCCGGGGAGGAGGTCGTGGAGCTCACCGGCCGATTCGTAGGGAGTCGCCGGGTCGAACCGGCTCGCGACGACCAGTGCCGGCCGGGCCGTCGTCGTGCGCCACGGTCCGAGGTAGCGGTCGTCATCCTGCACGCCCCACACAGCACACAGCTGACTGTTCCAGGCTCGTGAGGCTCCGAACACCGGAGCACGTGAACGTCCGACCTCGGCGAACGCAGGCCAGGCGACTGCCACCCGTGGGTTCACGGTGTCGGCGCACAGGCTCGCCGCCCCGAGGTCGGTGTTCGCGTAGTCGGATGCCGTGCCTGTCGGCTGACGTCCCGCGGCGCCGCCGCTCTCCTGCACCGTGGAGTCCGACGTGCCGACCACGGCGTCGTAGACCATCTGCATCACCTCGGCGAGCTCGCTCCAGAACTCCGGCGTGTACAGCGTGGCCCGGACGAACTCGAGGAAGACGCCGTCGTCGAGAGTCGGCGAGAGCTTGTCGAGCGGGGGCGGCGCCTGGATCGGTGTGCGCCGCAGCGACTGGAGAGTCTGCTCGAACTTGGCCGCCGGACCGGCGCCTGCCGCGTACGCGCACGAGGCTTCACCCTCGGTGCAGAGCCGGAAGAACTCGTCGAGCGTGGCGTCGGCCCCGGCGGCCTCCCCGGTCCGAACTCCCACCGGCAGAACGCGGTCCGCGCCCGCGCCCGTCGCGTAGTCGACCGGACTGATGACGCTGTCGAGTGCCAGAGCACGCACCCGGCCGGGAAAGAGGCTGGCGTACGTCGCGCCCAGGTAGGTGCCGTAGGAGAAACCGAGGTAGCTCAGGGTCTCGTCTCCGACCGCCTGGCGAAGCAGATCGAGATCGCGCGCGACGTTCGCGGTCGAGATGTGGGCGGCGAGAGCGCCCGCACGTTGCTCGCATGCCTGGGCGATCTGGGTGTTCGCGCGCAGGTTGCTCGACTGCTCCCTCGAGCCGTCGGGCAGCGGCTTGACCCGGCTGATCGCCTCGGCTTGGGCTTCGGCCGAGCCGAAGCACCGCAGCTGGGTGCTCCCGCTCACACCCCGCGGGTCGAGGCCGACGACGTCGAACCGCTCGACCACGCGGGCGAAGGGCCAGTCCTCCGGCATTCCGGCGAGCGCAGTGTCGCCGTACTGGCGTCGCACCGCCTCCACGCCCGACTCGCCGGGACCACCAGGGTTGACGAAGAGCGAGCCGATCCGTCCCGCCGCGTCGCTCGCCGGTCGGCGGACGAGCGCGAGCGAGATCGTCGGACCGGAAGGGTGGTCGTAGTCGAGCGGCACCATGGCGGTGGTGCACTGGAGTCCGTCTCCGCAGGCCGACCAGCCCAACTGCGGCACGGGCGCATCGACCTGGTCCAGCACCGGGCCCGTCGAATTGCCAGCCGTGCTCGAGCGCGGCTCGACGTCGCTCGGCCTCGCCACCGCGGGCACGGTCGTGGCGACGGCTACGACGGCGACCGCCGCCAGAACCGTGGCCGACCGCGGAGCTCGTATGCCGGCCCGACGTGCACAGGGGACCTGTTCGATGCGCGCTGCCGGACGACGACGGTCGGAGCGAGATGACGAGTTGATGGCTGCCTCCTGAAAGCGTGCGCACCGGAGACGCGGCGACGTCGCCGGAGCATGACCGGGGTGATCGCCACGAGTCGACGCCTTTCCGCACGGGTCGGCCAGACCTCATCCGAGGGATTCTCGGCGCTGCCTCGGGTCATTCACTCGATCGAGGGATCGACCGGGGCCGCGTTCGGGAGGAGCGGACGGGTGGCGAGGACGGCGAGATGAGTCCGGTTGCGGGCCCCGGTCTTCTCCAGAGCCCGCCGCACATGACTCTTGACCGTCTCGAGACTGATCGACAGCCGATCGGCGATCTCGGCGTTCGTCAGGCCGTCCGCCACGAGCCGGAGAACGTCGAGCTCACGAGCGCTGAGTCCGCTCCGATCCGCCACCGGCATGTTCGAGGTCACCACTCGCGGCTGCGCGGACCCGACCCTGGCGACGGCTGGGACACCGGCGACCCGCCGGACCAGCAGGCCACAGGAGACGGGTGCGACGACGACCACGGCGACGAGCACGCCGGTCATCGACGTCCGCTCCGTCCAGTCGTCTCCGAGGTTGCGTCGTACGGAGTCAGCGAACGTGACGACCCCGACGATCCCGACGACGGTGCCGGCGACGAGGGCGACGAGCCTGGGAACCGTCGAACGCCAACCGGCGGTGAGCAGGGTGACGAGCACGAGCAGATCGCTCGGACGCGGAGCGAGCGACAGTGCCTGCGTACCGAGCATCAGCGAGACCCCGGCCGCTGCCGAAGTGGTCGGTGCGTACCGCCGCACGAGGAACAGCGCACACTGGACCGCGACCAGCACTCCGTGCAGCACCGGCGCCGGCCGCGCCAGGTCCTCGCCCAGGACGATCCCGACATTCACGTGCAAGACGTACTGGACGGCGGACCATGACGCTGCGACGACCACGACGACGAGGTCGCCGGCATGCGGAGTCCAGGACTCGAGCCGGCGCACGGGTCGAGGGTAGTCCTCGAGGTACCCCGTCGGAGGCATGGGCCGGGCCCTGGACGACAGAGGTCGACCGATCCGGCCACCCGCCGACGCGATCGGTTCCGAGCAGTTGCAGCTAACCTGGCGACGTCGCTGCCTGGCGGAGCAGGCGCGCCGCGGTGCGGACATCGCCCTCGAGGGCCGCCACGTCTGCTCGGGCGATCAGATCGGATGCCGCCGCCGGCACTCCCGTGACCGGGTCGGCCACCCGCGCTGCCGAGGCCCGCAGCGCGTCCAGCTGTCGCTGGGCTGCCGAGCCACCCGCACCCGCGGTACTCGCCGAGCCACCGGCATCCGCAGACTCACCGGCATCCGCAGCCGCCGAACCCGTGGATGGCGTGGTGGTCAGGCCCCAGCCGAACGGGTACAGCGGGTCGTAGCCGCGGTCGCCGACGTTGAGCGGCTGCTGGTCCGCGGTGCGCGGCCAGGACAGCGGGAGCCGGCCGCTGAACGACTCCCGCCCGAACAACACGTCGGCGACGCCGGCGCCCTCGGTGCCGGGCAGCCAGGACGCGACGAGCGCGTCGATGTCGCCGAGCCGGTCGCCGACCACCTGCGGCCGGCCCGACACCACGAGCACGACACACGACTCGACCTTCGCGCACACCCGGTCGACGACCGCCGCGTCGCCCGGCTGGAGCGCCATCAACTTCGGCTCACGCGGTATGCCGCCGTCGGACGGGTCGAACGACCAGCGCGGGCCACCGACGTCGCCGAAGCCCTCGGAGTACGGCGTCTCGCCCACCACCACGACGCCCACCTCGGCACCGCCGGCCGGTGCGCTGCCGTCGGCGCTGTAGGTGATGCGGGCGTCGGGCGCGACCTGGCGCATGCCCTGGAGGATCGTCGTCCCGGTCGTGCGGGTGCCGGAACCGCCCTGCCAGGTGATGGTCCAGCCGCCGCTCTGGTTGCCGAGATCGGAGGCGCTGCGCCCGGCGACGTACACGTTGGCGTCATCCTTGAGCGGCAGCGCGCCGCCCGAGTTCTTCAACAGCACCTGCGACGTGGCGACCGCCTCGCGCGCTATCGCCCGGTGCTCCGTGCCACCCACCTGCCCGGCATTGCGCCGGTCGGCGAACGGCTTCTCGAACAGCCCGAGCTCGAACTTCTTGGTGAGGATGCGGCGCACCGCGTCGTCGACCCTCACGTGCGACACTGCGCCCGCGCGCACCTGCGCGAGCAGCGTGGTGATGAATTCCTGATAGTCGTTGGGCTCCATGGCCATGTCGCCACCGGCGTTCACCCAGGCGGCCACCTTCTCGCCGTAGGTCGGGAGCGGAATCTGGTCGAGGCCGTTGTAGTCGCTGATGACGAACCCGTCGAAACCCGCGCGGTCCTTCAACCAGCCCTGCAGGAGAGCCTTGTTCGCGTGCATCTTCACCGGGTTGCCGAGCCCGTCGTCGGTGAGGTCGATGCTCGAGTACGACGGCATGACCGACCCGACCCGATGGGTGCGCACCGCCGGCCAGTAGGGCGCGAGGCTGATCTTCTCGATGTGCCGGCGGCTCTGCCGGGTGATGCCCTGGTCGATCGGGTAGTCGCTGCTGTTGGCCCCCTCGGAGTTGCGGCCACTGCCGTACTCGGTGTCGCCGTCGGCCGCGAAGTGCTTGGCAGTGGCCAGCACCCGGCCGGGGTCGGCGAGGTCGGTGGTGCCGTTGCCCTGGAACCCATCGATGGCTGCACCGCCCAGTCGCGTTGCGAGAGAGGGGTGCTCTCCGAACGACTCGTAGGTTCGGCCCCAACGGTCGTCGCGGGCGACACACAGGCACGGCGCGAACACCCAGGGGATGCCGGTGGCGCGCGTCTCGGTGGCGACCATCTGCTCGGCATCCCGCACCAGGCCGGCGTCCCGCGTGGCGCCGAGGCCGACGTTGTGCGGGATGAGGGTCGCGCCCTGGAGGTTGCCGTGGCCGTGCACCGAGTCGATGCCGTAGATCATCGGGATCTGGAGCCGTGTGCTCAGCGCCTGGGCCTGGTAG
>JBOFBK010000593.1:0-2339 GCA_051645525.1 Dermatophilaceae bacterium
GCAGTGCCCGCCGGTTGAGGTACCGGATGACGCCACGCGCCTGCCGCGGGAAGCGCTGCATCAGGGAGTACGACGCCCACTGGCCGAGGATGTTCTTGCGTCGCACCGCCCGGTGCGCGCGCTCGGCGCCGAGGGTTCGGGTGAGCGCACGCGCGACGACGTCGCGGCGGGGCAGCGAGAGCACGTAGCTCGGAGTGCGCTGCAGCATGGTCACGTGGGCGGCCTGCTCGGCCAGCGCCGGCACGAGGGTGATCGCGGTGGCTCCGCTGCCGATGACGACGACGCGCTTGCCGGTGCAGTCGAGGTCGCCGGGCCAGTGCTGCGGGTGCACCAGCCGGCCGCGGTACTGCTCGAGCCCGGGGAACGCGGGCGTGTAGCCCTCGTCGTAGCGGTAGTAGCCGGTGGCGCCGACCAGCCACCAGGTGGTGAGGGTCAGGTGCTCACCGGTGTCGGTGCGTTCGACCTCCACTGTCCACCGGGCCTCGTCACTCGACCAGGATGCGTGCAGCACTCGGTGTCGGTATCGAAGGTGTGAATCGATCCCGTTCTCCTGCAAGGTTTCTCGGAGATAGTCGAGGATGGCGTCACCGTCGGCGATGCTGTCACCGATCCACGGCTTGAACTCGTACCCGAAGGTGTAGAGGTCGGAGTCGGAACGGATGCCGGGATACCGGAACAGCGACCACGTGCCGCCGAGGTCAGCCTCGCCGTCGAGCACGAGGTAGCCGAGGTCGGGATGCTCGACGGTGAGGTAGCGCGCCATCCCGATGCCCGAGATGCCCGCGCCCACGATGAGCACGTCGACGTGAGCCGGCAGGGCGCCGGCCCCGGGCGCGGATGACGCCGACGGGTTCGGCGCGGAGATCACGGGAGGGCTCGCCGGGGATGACGCCGACCGGCTCCCGGGGGACGTCGTGGACACCCCCCGATCCTACGGCGAGGTATTGCCCACGATCTGCGCCTACGGGGCCGCCTGCGCACGGTCCACCCGCCGTCCGAGCCTCGCGTCGTTATCGGAGATCACGCCGCATAGAGCGGCCGCGCGTCGGCGAGAACCTTCTCGCGGAGATACTTGTTGATCGCCGTGCGCGCGACCAGATCGACCGGACGGCCGAGGAGAGTGGCGAGCTCGTCCTCAAGGTCGAAGAGTCTGAAGCCCAGGCGGGCGCCGGGCTTGAGGACGTAAAGCAGGTCGACGTCGCTGTCCAGCCGGTGCTCGCCACGAGCGACGGATCCGAAGACTTCCAACGACGCCAGGCCGTAGCGCTCGCATACCTCGCGCAAGCGCTCCGGGTCGACGTCCAGCGCCACCATAGGTCGATGCTATCGGAGGGGAGCTACCAGCGAAGCCGGCAGCGGTGGTGACTCGACTCGCGGCACGGTGTATCTCTGACGATCTCGTCACGGCTCCACCCGACGGTCGGCAGGCGTTCTCGGCCCGGGCGGCTCGGGTGCTGGACTCCCCGGTCGGAGATCGGCATCCGAGCCGCCTGCGGCTGGGCTCAGAGTGGGTGGATCACCAGCGCGTCTTCGAGCAGGAGGGGGAGCAGGACCCGGCCGCGGCAGTGGTCGACTCCGAGGTCGGCGGCTGTCCGGCCGGCCAGCAGGGTCGCTGCAGCACCCTGGCGCGGGACCCGGACCGTGGCGCTCTCACCGAAGCTCGACACCAGGAAGGACCCGTCGCCGAGCACCTCGAGCCCGTCTAGCTGCCCGACCGGTGTGCGGCGCACCGTGCGTCGCTCCCCGTCGTCGACCGTGTACACCTCGTTGCTGGTGTCCAGCGAGACGGCGAGCAGGCGGCCACGCCGGTCCACGGTGAGCCCGTTCGGCGAGTCGAGGTACGGCCCGGCGGCCACCGTCGACAGCCGGCCACGAGCGTCGACGCGGTAGATCGCGTCGCCGTCGCCTGCCTCGAACCCGGTGCCGTCGGCGTTCGGCACGAGCGCCGAGTCCGAGACGACCACGCCGCCGTCCGGCCACCGGGCGACATCGTTCAGGAAAACCGCGCCGGGGACCTCGATCGTGCGGATCGCCGCACCGGTCCGGCGGTCGAACTCCCGCACCACGTCGATGTCGGCCACGAAGACGCTCCGGCCGGACAGCGCCAGACCCTTCGGCGCGTTCATCGTGACACCGCCTCGGCCCAGCCCGATCCAGGCTCGGTCGAGCAGCCTGCCGTCGGGGGCGACTCGGCTGACGAAGCCGTTCCCGTCCTCGGCGGTGGCGGCGGCCGGCACGTCCCCGCCGATGTTCGAGACCAGGTAGGTGTCGGTGAGCGGGTCGTGGACGACCGACTCCGGCGAGTCGAGACCGCGCACCGTCACGGATGACGCGGTGTC
>JBOFBK010000594.1:0-13846 GCA_051645525.1 Dermatophilaceae bacterium
CGGTGCGCACCTTGCACCACTACGACGCCGAGGGGCTCGTCGTCCCGAGCGCCCGCACCCATGCGGGGTACCGCCTCTACGACGAGGCCGACCTCGCCCGGCTCGCCACCGTCGTCACGTACCGCCGGCTCGGCCTGCCCCTCGACGAGGTGAAGGCCCTGCTCGACGGCGACGGGACGGTGGAGGAGCACCTGCGCCGTCAGCGCGACGCGGTCGTGTCCCGGCTGGGCGAGCTGACCGAGCTCGTCGCGGCCATCGACCGAGCACTGGAGAGAGAGATGGAGCACCGACCCGCCACGACCGAGGAGCTGAAGCAGCTGTTCGGAGACGGCTTCCGGGAGGAGTACCAGGCCGAGGCGCAGGAGCGCTGGGGCGAGAGCGACGCCTACCGGCAGTCGGCGGAGCGAACCAACCGCTACAGCACGGCCGACTGGGAGCGGATCAAAGCCGAGCAGGACGACGCCGGGCGCCGCCTCGTCGAGGCGATGCGGGCCGGGCACCCGCCGACGTCCGAGGAGGCGATGGACGCCGCAGAGGCGAGCCGGCTCGTCATCCACCGCTGGTTCTACGACCTCGACCACGCCTTCCACCGGGGCCTCGCCGACCTGTACGTGAGCGACCCGCGGTTCACCACGACGTACGAGGACCAGGCGCCGGGACTCGCGCAGTACGTCCACGACGCCGTCCACGCCAACGCCGACCGGCACGGCGGATGACGCCCGCCGCTTGAGTCGGCGGATGACGTCCGCCAGCGGGTCGGCGGATGACGTGATGACTCGGGTGAGCCCTGGGCAGCGGTCGTCTCGACGCAGCGGCCGACCGGCTGAGGGGCGCCGAGCACCAAGGGCGCCAGGTCGGGTCGATCTCGCCGAGTGGCGTCGGTGTGCCCGAACGGCGGCGCCAGACGACCGCCAGCCGGCGAGACGGACCCGAGCGGGCGCGATGGACCCGAGCGGGCGCGATGGACCCGAGCGGGCGCGATGGACCTGAGCCGGCGAGGTGAGTCCTGGTGGCGGATGACGGTCGCCGTGGCGGAGTGACTGTCATCCGCCGGTGGCGCGCGACCGTCATCCGCCGAGGTACTACGACCAAGGGCCGATGGCGGCGGTCCGGGTGCGGGCCGCACCGTGGTCATCTCGCGCCGAGGACAGCTCGGCCGACCTGACCACGGAGGACGTCATGAACCGCACGACCCGAACCCGCCGCACGCTCGCGGCGACCGCACTCGCCACGTTCCTCGTCGCCACGGCGGCGCCGGCCGCCCTCGCCAAGGACCCGGAGGTGCGCACCTCGGGTGCCTGCAGTCAGGGGGCCACCTGGAAGCTCAAGGCCAAGTCCGACGACGGCCGCCTCGAGGTCGAGCTCGAGGTCGACTCGAACCGGGTGGGTCAGGTGTGGTCGTGGTCGATGCGCGACAACGGGGTCGCGGTGTCCTCGGGCAGCGCCACCACCGTCGCCCCGAGCGGCTCGTTCGAGGTCGAGCGGCGGATCGCGAACCGCGCCGGCGCCGACACCATCACCGCGTTCGCGCGGCATGCCGCCACCGGCCAGACCTGCAGCGCACGCGCCGTGTTCGCCGGCTGAGCCGCTCCGCCACCTGTCACACTCACCCGAGAGGACATCATCATGCGCCGTATCGCCTACATCGCCGTCGGGGCCGCGCTGGCCGTCACCCCCGCGCTCGTCGGAGTGCTCGGTAACGCCTCGTTCGCCGAGCGCCTTCCGGTGCGCTCACCGGTGAGCGCCACTCCCACGCCGAGCGACTCCCCGTCATCCGATGACTCACCCTCGCCGACTCCCTCACCGTCCTCGTCCGCCACCGACGACGCGGATGACGACCACGGCGGTGACCGGGACCGCGACGACCGCGACGACCGCGACGAGCGCGGCGACGACCGCGACGACCGGGACCGCGACGACCGCGACGATTCGGACAGCTCGGGCCCGGGCTCCGACGACTCCGGAAGCGGGTCGGACGACTCCGGCTCAGGTTCGGGCAGCTCCGGTTCGGGCTCGAGTGGGTCCGACGACTCCGGCTCGGGTTCGGGCAGCTCCGGTTCCGGGCGTGGCTCCGACGACTCGCGCGACGACTCCTCGGGGCGCGGCGGTCACGACGACGGTCCCGACCATGATGCCGGCGACGACCACGGTGGGGACTCAGGTGGCCACGGATCCGACGACTGAGTCGCCGCTCACCGCGTCCCCGGCCGGGCCCCTGCCGGCCGGGGACGCGGTGCGGCCGGAGGCCGGGAGCCCCGACCACCCCGGCACCGCCGCAAGCCCGGACCCCGGTGCCGCCGCGAGCGCTGACGACCCCGGCACCGCCGCGAGACCGAATTCCGCGGGAGGCCCGGACCCCGCCGCGAGCCCCGACACCGTCGAGCTGCCGGTGTGGTGGGCCGGTACGGACGAGCCGGGCGATGCCGGCGCGGGCTGGGTCACGGTGGCGTCCGGTGGGGCCGACGGCGAGGCGGTGGCCGACCCGGTGCGGCCACGCCGGGTGGTCGCCCAGCTGCTGGCCGGTGTGGTGGCCGCCATCCTGGCCGTCGGAGTGCTCGGCTCGCTCGCAGCCCGTCAGCTCGCCGAGCGTGAGGCGGTCAACGACGCCGCGACGATGGCCGGGGTGCTGGCCGAGGCGGTCATCGAGCCGGCTCTCACCGAGGACCTGCTCGCGGGCGACGCCCAGTCCGCCACCCAGTTCGGTGAGCAGGTGGGGCGCGGCCTCGACCGGGAGAACCTGGTGCGGGTCAAGCTGTGGCGTCCCGACGGGTATGTGCTCTACGCCGACGAGCCGCAGCTGGTGGGGCGCACGTTCACCCTCGAGGCCGACCAGCGGGCCGCGATCGACGGGCCGACGACCATCGCCGAGGTGTCCGAGCTCGACTCGTCCGAGAACGCGTTCGAGTCCGGCGACCGGCTGGTCGAGGTCTACCGGCCGGTGTGGACCGACGACGGCCGGCCGGCCCTGTTCGAAATCTACGTGTCGTACGAGCCGGTCGCGGAACGCACCAGCCAGCTCTGGCGCGGCTTCGCCGGTGTCACGGCAAGCAGCCTGCTGCTCCTCGTCGTCATCGTCACCCCGCTGGTGTTCCACCTGGTGCGCCGGCTCGGACGGGCCGAGTCGCAGCGGGTCGCGCTGCTCCAGCGCGCGGTCGACGCCTCGACCGACGAGCGCCGGCGCATCGCGGCCTCGCTCCACGACGGCCCGGTCCAGGAGCTCGCGGCGACATCGTTCACGGTGTCGGGTGCGTCGGCCACCGCGTCGGCTCGCGGCGACCGTGCGCTCGCCGACGACCTCGGTGCGGCGGCGTCGGCGGTCCGCGCCAGCATCCGGTCGCTGCGCACCCTCCTCGTCGACATCCACCCGCCCACGCTCGCCCGGTCGGGCGTCGTCGTCGCACTGCACGACCTGGCCCAGACCATCGGCAGCGACGAGGTCCGCGTCGACCTCGACGTGGCCGAGGAGGACGACCTCGCGCTGTCCCTCGACGCACAGCGCCTGGTGCACCGGGTCGCCCAGGAGTGCCTGCGCAACGCCGTGAAGCACGCCGGGCCGGCATCGGTCACGGTGTCGCTCCACCGCGACGGGCCCGCGTCGGTGACGATGGATGTCGTGGACGACGGCCTGGGCTTCGACGTCGAGGCCGTCATCCGACGGCCTCGGGTCGGGCACCTCGGCATCCAGCTGCTCGTGGATGCCGCGAGCGCTCCCGGCGCTGTCCTTCGGGTGTTCTCCGCACCGGGTCGCGGCACGCACTGGCGTCTCGAGCTCGGCGGCCATCTCGCGGAGCCGGGATGATCCGCGTGCTCGTGGTCGACGACCACCGACTGGTGCGCTCCGGGGTCCGCACCGTGCTCGAGGCCGAGCCGGACATCACGGTCGTGGCCGAGGCGGCCGACGGCGCCGCGGCGGCGGAGTCGGCCGCCGGCACCGACCCCCACGTCGTCCTCATGGACCTGTCCATGCCCGGCGTCGACGGGGTCGAGGGCACCCGCGGCGTGCTCGACCGGTGTCCCGATACCCGGGTGCTCGTGCTCACGAGCTTCTCCGACCGCGACCGGGTGCGCGAGGTGCTCGCCGCCGGGGCGATCGGCTACGTCCTCAAGGACTCCGACCCGGTCGACCTGGTGGCCGCGGTGCGGCAGGCCGCCGCCGGCCAGGTGCCCATCGACCCTCGTGTGGCGGGCGCCTTGCTGCCCGGGGGCGACTCGCCACAGGCCGGCCCGAGCGCCGGCCTGTCCCCGCGCGAGGTCGAGGTGCTGCGGCTGGTCGCCCAGGGTCTGGCCAACAAGCAGGTGGCCAGGGCGCTCGGCATCACCGAGCGCACCGTCAAGGCGCACCTCGGGCGGGTGTTCCGCGAGATCGGCGTGCTCGACCGCACGAGCGCGGCGCTCTGGGCGCGCGACCATCTCCCCGACCGCTGACTGCTGACCGTTGACTACTCCGCCGGCTCGGATGACGACCGGCTGTCCGGCTCGGATGACGACCGGCTGTCCGGCTCGGATGACGACCGGCTGTCCCCGGCGGACCGTCATCCGGCACCGAGCGACGTCGTGGCACCCCGCCGCGGATGACGGTGGGCTGGCCTACGCTTCGTCGGGTGAGCCTGCCAGCGGGGTACCTCGTCGCCTTCGAGGGCGGTGACGGTGCGGGCAAGTCCACCCAGGTGGCGCTCCTCGCCGAGGCGCTGCGGTCCCGCGGCCGGGTGGTCACGGTGACGCGCCAGCCCGGCGGCACCGAGCTCGGCCGTGCGGTCCGCGAGCTGGTGCTGCACGGCGGGCACGTCTCCGCCCGGGCCGAGGCGATGCTGTTCGCCGCCGACAAGGCGCAGCACGTCGACGAGGTCGTGCGCCCCGCGTTGGCGCGCGGCGAGGTGGTGGTCACCGACCGGTACACCGACTCCGCCGTGGCCTATCAGGGCGCCGGCCGCGACCTCGGCGCCAGCGAGGTGCACGACCTGCAGATGTGGGCGGTCGGCGCCCTCGTGCCCGACCTCACCGTCGTCGTCGACGTCAGTGCCGAGGAGGGCCGGCGGCGCCGCGGGGAGACCCATGACCGCCTCGAGGCCGAGGCCGACGGCTTCCACGCCGCCATCCGGCAGCACTTCCTCGCCGTCGCGCAGGGCCACCCCGATCGCTACCTCGTGCTCGACGGCACCGAGCCCCCGGAGCGCCTGCACGCGCTCGTCCTGGCCCGGCTGGAGGCCGCCGGAGTGGTCGACCGATGAGTGTGTGGCGAGACCTGGTGGGTCAGGAGCAGACCGTGGCGACCCTCCGGCGCGCGGTCGCCGAGCCGGCCGCGATGACCCACGCGTGGCTGTTCACCGGGCCGCCGGGGTCGGGGCGCTCGGTCGCGGCCCGAGCCTTCGCCGCGGCGCTGCAGTGCTCCACCGGCGGGTGCGGCGAGTGCCGCGAGTGCCGCACCGCGCTCGAGGGCAGCCACGCCGACGTGGAGGTGATCGCCACCGAAGGGCTGTCGATCAAGGTCGCGCAGATGCGCGAGCTGGTCGAGCTCGCCGCGCTCCGGCCCTCGGTGGGGCGCTGGCGCGTCATCCTGATCGAGGATGCCGACCGCCTCACCGCCTACTCCGACGCGCCGGCCAACGCGCTGCTCAAGGCGCTGGAGGAGCCGACGCCGCGCACGGTGTGGATGCTGTGCGCGCCCTCCCTCGAGGACGTCGTCATCACCCTGCGCTCGCGGTCGCGCCACGTGCGGCTGCGCACTCCGCCGGTGTCGGCCGTCGCCGACCTGCTCGTGCGCCGCGACGGTGTCGACCCCGAGCTGGCGGTGTCGGCGGCCCGGGCGGCGCAGTCCCATGTCGGGCTCGCCCGCCGGCTGGCGCGCGACGAACGGGCCCGCGCCCGGCGCGGCGACGTCGTCGCGCTCGCCACTCGCATCACCGGTGTCGGTGAGGCGATGGGCGCCGCGGCCGACCTCGTGGGCATCGCCACCGAGGAGTCCCAGGCCGCCGCGGGGGAGCGTGACGCCGCCGAGCGGGCGCGGCTGCTCGAGCTGCTCGGCGCCGACCCGGCCGCCCGCACCCAACCGCCGGCGGTTCGTGCGCAGGTCACCGCGCTCGAGAAGGAGCAGAAGGCACGGGCCACCCGGCTGGTGCGCGACGTCATCGACGGCGCGCTCGTCGACCTGCTCTCCGTCTACCGCGATGCGCTCGTGGTCGCCACGGGCGCGGGCTCCGCGCTGGTCAACGAGGGCTCCCGCGCGGTGGTCGACCAGGTCGCGGGGGTCGTCGACCCGGTCGGGTTGCTGCGCGCCATCGACGCCGTCGGCACCGCCCGCACGCGCATCGGCGCCAACGTCGCGCCGCTCCTCGCGCTCGAGGCGATGGCTCTCGAGCTGCGGCTGCCGCAGGCCGGATGACGGTTGCCGCGGGCCCCGAGCGTCCGGACAACGGTGCCGCGGACCCAGCAGGGCTGGATGACGGTTTGCCGCAGCCCCGAGCGCGCGGATGACGGTGCCGGGGCCCCCAGCAGGGCTGGATGACGGTTTGCCGCAGCCCCGAGCGCGCGGATGACGCACCGTCGCCGAACCGTGACCGGCCCCGGACGGCGATCCTCAGGCCGCTCGCCTAGGGTTCGGCCCATGATCCGCAGTACCATCCGCCGCTCGCCCGGCGGCCGTCGCGGTGTCGTCGTGGCCCTGGTGGCGGCCGTGGGTCTTGCGGGCTGCTCGGTGGTCGAGGACGCGCGCGAGGTCGTGCAGCCGGCGCCGTCCACCACCGTGACGCCGCAGGGTCCGCCGCCCGGGCTCGAGCGGCTGGCCCGCTTCTACGGGCAGCAGCTGGAGTGGACCGACTGTGCCGGCGCGCAGTGCAGCCGGCTGACCGTGCCGGTCGACTATGACGCCCCCGACGGGGAGACGATCGAGATCGCGGTGACGCGGGTACCGGCCGACCGCCGGTCGAAGCGCATCGGGTCGCTGGTGGTCAACCCGGGTGGGCCGGGCGCGTCGGGCGTCGACTACGCACAGGCGGCCGACTTCATCGTCGGCTCCGGGGTGCGCGACGCCTACGACGTGGTCGGGTTCGACCCGCGGGGGGTGGCCCGCTCGGCGCCGGTCGACTGCGTCACCGACAGCGGCCTCGACGACTACCTCGGTGCCGATCCCACGCCCGACACCCCGGCCGAGCGCACCCAGTTCCGCTCCACGGCAGCGGCGTTCGGCGAGGCGTGTGCCAAGAACGGCGGCGCCGTCGTCGGGCACGTGTCCACCGTGGAGGCCGCGCGCGACATGGACGTGTTGCGCGGGGCCCTCGGTGAGAAGCAGCTCACCTACCTCGGCAAGTCATATGGGACGCTGCTCGGCACCACGTACGCCGAGCTCTTCCCGAAGCAGGTCGGGCGGATGGTGCTCGACGGCGTCGTCGCACCCGACCTCACCAGCGACGACATCGCGCTGGGGCAGGCGGTCGGCTTCGAGCGCGCCACCCGGGCCTGGGCCGCGTACTGCGTCGATGAGGGCGACTGCCCGCTCGGCGACTCGGTCGAGCAGGTCATGAGCGGGCTGCGGACCTTCCTCCGCTCGGTCGACGCCACCCCGCTTGCCCGCACCGGCGACACCGCGGTGCCGAGACTCACCGAGGGCTGGGCGTCCATCGGCATCGCCCAGGCGATGTACGACCAGGGCAAGTGGCGCTTCCTCGTCGACGCCATGGCCGACGCGGTCGGGGGTGACGGTGAGGCGCTGTTGCAGCTGGCCAACGAGTACGCGCAGCGCGACCCCGGTGGCACGTACTCGGGCAACCTGCTCGAGGTCTTCAGCGCGGTGAACTGTCTCGACCAGTCCACGTCGGCCGATCTCGACGCTCGCGCCGCGTTCGCCCAGCGGGCGTCGCAGGAGGCGCCCACGTGGGGGCCGTTCCTCGCGTGGGGTTCGCTGACCTGCGGGGTGTGGCCGATCGAGGCCACCGGAAAGGCCCGCACCATCTCGGCCGCCGGTGCTGCGCCGACCGTCGTCATCGGCACCACGCGCGATCCGGCCACGCCGTACGAGTGGTCGGTGCGGCTGCGCGACCAGCTCGCCGCGGCGTCGCTCATCACCTTCGACGGCGACGGCCACACCGCCTACACCCGCTCCAACGAGTGTGTCGACGACGCCGTCGACGCGTTCTACCTCGAGGGCACCGTCCCGCGCGACGGCCTGCGCTGCTGACCCCTCACCGCGGCCGGATGCCACCGACGGATGACGGGCCTCGGGTTGGGCGTGACCTCGGGTTGGGCGTGACCTCGGGTTGGCGCGGCTTCGGGTTGGCGCGGCTTCGGGTTGGCGCGGCTTCGGGTTGGCGCGGCTTCGGGTTGGCGCGGCTTCGGGTCGGCGCGACCTCGGGTTCGCGCGAACCCGGCAATGTTCCTGCGCCATCCCCGTGACGACGCGGAAGTCGGCCAGGGTCGCGGATACGTCCCCGTCAGGCGCAGGGTTCCGCGTCGTCGCCGGGATGACACCGTAGTTCTCTGCCCCGACGACCTGCGCCGACGTGGTGGCCCAGCCGGATTCGCGGAGCGCGCGGCGCCGTCCGTATACTCGTCCGGCGTGCCCGGCCGTGCCGGGTGCTCGCCGCCTTAGCTCAGTCGGCCAGAGCGATTCACTCGTAATGAATAGGTCGTGGGTTCGATTCCCACAGGCGGCTCCACCACGTCTCCGGCTCGCACCGGGCGCAATTCCCCTGTAGGACAGGTAAATTCCGCACGCACGCTGGCGGCGACCCGGACCGGCAGGCTGGCCCGACGGGCCGCTACAGAGGACGGTGGGCATCCAACTGAGCATCTAGAGGCCCCGACAGCGCCCCGGAGATCGGTGTCGTCCGACACCCGTCTCAGCCCTCGGCGACGGCGGCCATCTTGCTCATCCCGGCGCGGGCGATCTTCTCCAGCTCGGCGCCGGCGATTGGCTGGAGCCCTGGTTCATGCGTTCGCTGGCGCGTCACCTACGACGCTTCGCACGGGCTGTGACTAGCCTCGTTGCATTCGTTTGGCCGGCAAGTAGGAATCGAGCGAGCCGTCTAATGTCAGCGTCGCTGTCGGCTTTTGGTTCCTCGTGCTCGATCATTCTGCGAGGTAAGCGCTTCGCGCACTCCTGGCCTTTTCCCAGTCCGCTTGGAAATCTGCAACGGTCGGCTTGGTGCTCATCTTCTCGGCCGCGTGCGAGTGCCCCGCCATGCGGTCACATGCACGAGCGAACAGCGGCTCTATAACAGTGGTTGCTGCGGCAAGGCGCGTTGCGTCGATCTTCGAGAGCTTCGTCATCATTATGTTGTGTCGGTAACGCTGAGTCACGCTCTGCAACAGCTCCTGCTCCACGAAGGCTTCACACCACGCGCGCAGGAGGTCGTAGGCCTCCTTGATGAGCGCGTCCTGCACGACCGCCTCGGCCTTCGGCATGTCCTGCAACTTGACGTTGATCCTCTTCGCGAGGTCGGCAGGTGTGTCCAGCTGGGGCTCCACGTCAGGTGCAAGTATTCCCTTGCACTGGCCGCCGTCACGCACTTCGTAGATCTTCACGCGGAGCTTCTTGTTCTGCCGTGTGGAGATGAGAGCGGAGGCGAACATGATGTTGTGCGTTAACACGATGACCTGATGCGACTCGGCGAGGTGCTGGATACGCCCGGCTACCTCGTCGAGCCGTCGGTAGTCGAGGCTTGTCACCGGGTCATCGAACACAAGTGGCGCCTTGGTGCCACGCATGCGGCTCTCGGCGAGGAAGTCTGCCAGCGCGAGCACCTTCTGCTCGCCCTCCGATAGGACGGCGGAAGGACGATAGCTCGCGACGACCTTCTTCCGTTGTGCCTGTCCGCTTCTACCCTGGAAGTGCAATGCTACTGTCGGCGCGCTGAGCCAAGCACACTCCTCGACAAACAGCGTCTCGAAGTTCTTGTTAACGAGGTCCTCGCTCGCGAGCTTCGACTGGATGGTGAGTTGCTTGGCAGCCCCACTAGAGATGGCCTTAGAGAGCTTCTCCAACTGCTGCGTCCGCTTCGCGCGTCGGACGTACTCCCGCGCCGTGGGGAGGTTCTTGTTGAGCTCGATACGGGCATCGAGTTCGGCCAGCTCCTTCTGCTTTGTTGCAAACGCCGTCGCGGCGTTCTCCTTGTCCCTGGCGAGTTGCTCAGCATGATCGGCCGCCGCGCCCAGTGCGGCTGCCAGTTCCGTTGTGATTCTAGCTGCGTTAGTCGGCAGATCACCGTTCGAGAGCGCCTGACCGGCAGCGGTCTCGGCACTGGTGGTCGTAGCGTCGGCCAAGAGGTTCACAATATCCATCACCCAGCCGGGCCCGTCATCTTGCGCGACCCGATCTGCGAGGTACTCCTCGGCGCGGCTCAGGTCTGACTCCCCGAGTGTAAGACGCGCAGAAGTCAGCGAGGTCTGGGCTACTTCGAGTTGCTGCATCAGCGTCTCATCGAGGAAAGTCCGGTAGCGGTCGAGGAGTGCGATCGCCGTCGGCGACAGAGGCTGCATGCAGTAGAGGCAGGAGTCGCCTTCCTGCGGATAGTGCTCGCGACTGAGGTGTTGCCGGTAGGTGTCGCCGGCCGCGATGAACTGTTGCCACTGTTCGTCTGGCCGCTCATGTAGCTCGTCCTCGGTGAACAATTGCTCGCGCGCTTCCGCTCTGCGCGCTTCTGCATTCGCAACGGCTACGACGGCCTGTTCGTAGCGTGAGGTGTCGAAGCTCTTGATCGTGGTGACGATGTTGCTCAAACGGCGCAGCTCGCGCTCGGCATGCTGAGCGTTCGTGAGAAGCGCATCGAGGGTGTTCGAGCGCAAGGCGTTCACTTCCGCGGTGAGCCGCTCATGCGTCGCCTCCGCGTCGTCGTCCACGGCGGCTGCCGTTTCGAGCTCGCCGAGATCGGTGGCTGCACTCAAGGTCTCTATGAGCGGGTAGACCTTGGTCTCACGGGCGAACCTGGAGAGGAGGGGGTTAGAGCCGCTCGCCAGACTGGCGACCTCGGCGGTGATGCGCTGCTGAACACCTTGGAGTCCTGTCGCGACGTGCGCGAACAGGGCGAGCTCTGCCGGTGTATATACGTAACCCAGGTCGCTGTCGACGTGGAGCGAGACAGCATCGGCGTCGAACACGCTGATCCGCGTGAAGGGCGTGAGTCCAGCCTCGTTGTTCCAGCGTGCTGCGCGGTCTTCTCCCCCAACTCTGTAATTGAGGTCGGCGGACGGCGGTGGCAGCGGATCGAGTTGTACTGCGTGGGCGTTGGGAAGGATGTCTTCGGGTGAGCGGACGGCCGAGATGCGCTTGATGATGCGCGAGTAGCCCGTCTTGCCGGAGCCGTTCTGGCCGAACAGGATCGTAAGGTTTGGGTCGAATTCAAGTCGTTGGTCGCTGGCCAGCGCGTTAACGCTCTGGACGCCACTTAGCGACGTCAGCTCGAGGGTTTCGTCCGCGGTCGCCTCGGCCTCTTGCACTTCAAGCTTCGGTACGCTTGGGATGTCTGCGGCAGAGAGTCCCTTCTCTGCGAGGAAAGTTTCGTAGACCGAGTCGAGCAGGTCGGTAGTCGGGGCTTGCCGTGAGAGGATGGTCTCAGCGGCAAGTTGCCGCACCCATGCGTCCTGACCGTTTGCCCATTCCACGAGCAGGCGACGCGGTGTCGCTTCTCCAAGATTTACAACGACTTCGTCGGTCATGCAGTTCTCCGCTAAGTGTGGATTTGCCAGGCGAGAAACTGGATGAAAGGGGGCACCTGCCAAGGCGGCAGCTCGTTGTTCAAGTCCTCGCCATCGCAGCCGCCTCCAGCCGGCCTAGGGTATCGATGAAACGGCGGCGCTGTGGGCGGTTTTGGAAAAATGGCACGCGACTGCCGATTCGCGGGAGCGCCAACGTCGTGGGCATCCGACTGAGCATCAACGGTCGCTGACCCTCCTGGCGGAACGTGCACGCTAGTGGACTGGAACGAGCTCGGTGAGGTCAGCGGTGCCAAGTAGCGCTCGGCGCTCGTAATGAATACGTCGTGGGTTCGATTACCACAGGCGGCTCCACCGCGTCTCCGTAGATCCGCGCGCGCCGACCCATGGCCATGGGCGGTGGCTGCCTGTGTTCACCACTATGGTCACATGGACAGTATTATGTGCATATGACCATGATGCTGCTCAGAGAGCCGCAAGGGTCGCGATGGACCTGACCAACCCGGCGAGCACGCTTGTCCCATCGTTGGACGCGTACGTGGTCGAGGTCCTCGCCGGCACGACTCGGCCGCTGACCGGTCGAGAGGTCCATCGACTGACCCGGTCGGGAAGCGTGGGTGGTGTCCAGCTGGTACTTCGTCGCATGCGGTCGGCGGGCCTGGTCGACGTCACCGAGGCCGGTTCGGCGTTGCTCTACTCGCTTAATCGTGAGCACGTCGTCGCCGACGCCGCGCTCGCTCTCGTCGACCTGCGCGGTCGCCTGTTCTCGCGCATCCGCGAGGCAATATCGATCTGGCCGGTGCAACCGATTGCCGCTGCCGTCTTCGGGTCTGCGGCGCGAGGTGACGGCAACGTCGACTCCGATGTCGACCTCTTCCTCATCCGCCCCGACCTTGGCCCCTCGGAAGAACCGGAATGGGACGCGTCCGTGGACGAGCTGTCCAGCTGTATCCGCCGCTGGTCCGGCAACCACGCGAGCATCGTGCAAGCCACCGCCGCAGACGTACTGGCGATGGTGAACAGCAAGGCGCGAATCGTCGAAGACCTGCGACGCGACGCCATCCCGGTGACCGATGCCGTCGTCATCGATCTCGTCGACGGCGGCCACCGGTGAGCCCACGCCGGGAGCAGCGCACCGCATCCTGCGACCGCGCGGAGGCGAGGGTTCGACTCGATCAAGCGAAAGTTCTACGAGGTTGCCACCCTCGTCGAGGGGGAAGCGGCGGCCATCGAGTCTTCTGCGAGCGTCGCCGCTGCTCTCGCCGTGCTGTCGGGCATCGCATCGGCGGACGCCGCGTGTTGTGCGGCCCTGGGGCGCCGGTTCCGTGCGTCGGACCACCGAGTGGCAGTCGACCTCGTCCGTCAGGTCGCTCCGCGAGGAGATGAGGCGGCACGGCACCTCGATCGTCTGCTTGCACTGAAGGACACCGCGCACTACGGCGTCATCAGCGTGTCGGGACAACAACTGCGGTCCTGCCTACGCCATGCGTCGTCTCTTCTCGACTTCGCGAGCGCCGTCGCGCGACGATGAGCTGGTGGAGACGGTAACCGGGCCGCTGGGGGCGGGCGCGTGTACCGATCCGACCCGACGATTGTCCAGACGCTCGCGCCGGGGGTCAGGACCCGCGACGTTCGTAGGCACCCAGGTCTGCTGCGTCGCCCTGGGGGCGACGGACCATGAGGATGTCGGTCGCCGGCGCGGGCGCCGTCTGCGCGTCGATGGCCGGGCTCGTGTCCCGGAGGCGGAAGTCCGCCGTTCGCGGGTCGGTGCCGGGGTTCCGGAACTGCGGGTCCTGCCCGACGATGTCGCTCGACCCGGTCTCGACCAGCTCGCGCAGGGCGATGTCGTCGAAGCAGAAGTACGACGACTCCGGGTTGCCGGCCACCTGGAGCTCGATCTGGGCGTCGTCGTCACCGGTCTCGGGCATGGTGAACGAGAAGTTGAGCGACGACGTGGACGTGGTGCCGACCGGGAGCGAGAACGCCTTGCTCCCGTAGGTGGGGTACGGCGCGCTCGATCCGCCGACCTTCACCGTGAAGTCGGCCCGCTCCACGTTGCTGCTCGCCGCCTTCAGGTCGACCGTGTACGTCGCCCCCGGCTTCAGCGCCAGCCCGCGCTGCACGAGGTAGACGTCGAAGGCGTTCGGCTGGTCGGGCTGGTCGAGATACACACAGTTCCGGCCGAACTCGTCGCGGACGTTGT
>JBOFBK010000595.1:0-3118 GCA_051645525.1 Dermatophilaceae bacterium
CGACCTGGGCCGGCCGATACCCCCGGGCGGCGAGCGGGTACGGCCGTTCGGTGCTCACGACTCGGGGTGTCCCTCAGTGTCGAGGAGACCGTCGACGACCCGGCCGAAGAGCACCGCGCCGAGCCGGTCCCCCGCCGACCGGGTGGCCCAGCGCAGACCCGGCAGCCACAGCTCCTCCTGCCAGGTGACTCGCGATCCCTCGCCGGCTGCCGGGTCGATGGTGATCTCGGCCCAGCCGCGCAGCAGCCGCCCGGTCTTGACCAGCCGAAGCCGGCGCCCGGGCTCTAGCGCCGTGACGAGCATGGTGTCGACGACCGCGAACGGCCGGACACCGGTCACGGCCGCCACCTCGGCACCCAGGCGGAGACCTGAGGGCGGGACCTCCACGGACGTGAGCGGCACATGCCGGGTGTGCTCGGCGAGGTCGGTGAGCACCGCCCAGGCAGCGGCCGGGGCCAGGTCGGTGGTGCGGATGACGATGAAGGCCACCTCACGCCCTCCCGGTGGCGTCGCGACCCGACGCCGAACCATCGGGCGACCGGTCGTCATCGGCGGACTGCCCACCGAGCGGCGCCAAGCCGTCATCCGGCGCGCCGTGGTGCTCCGCGGGGCGGTCGTCACTCGCAGCGCCGTCGTGCTCCGCGGCGTGGCCGGTGTCCGGCGCGAAGCCGTCATCCGCGGCGCGGTCGTCATCCGCAGCGTGATCGCCGTCCATCGTGTGGTCGAACGCCTCCGCACGGAGCAGCGCCAGCTCCCGCTCACGGTCAGCGAGCGCGTCGCGCAGCTCGTCGAGGTGCGCGTCGACGTCACCCGGGTGGTAGCCACGTGGTGCCGTGTCGAAGCGCACCGCGTCGACATCGGCGGCGACGGGGACGTCGGGGAGCCCGTGGTCCGGGGTGCTGCGGGTGGCCTCGGCGAGCGGGTCGGCACGCAGACGACCGGTCGACACGGTGACCACACTGGTGGCGACAGCCACGGCGATGACCGCGATGAGCACGTAGAGCACCTGCTGATGGTACGAGGCCCGGGCCGAGCTACTCGGCGTGTCCAGGGCTCGGTTCGATCACACGACGACTCGGTTCGGTCACACCATGCGCAGCCTGGTCGGCGGCCCGCACCGATGCGACCGCGTGGTTGACGTCGTCGGTGACCGTGACGAGATCGAGGTCGGCCGCGCCGATGGTGCCGGCCGCCACCGCGGTCTCGCGCAGCCAGTCGACCAGGCCGCTCCAGTACGCGCGGCCGACCAGCACGATCGGGAAGCTCGTGACCTTCTCGGTCTGCACCAGGGTGACCGCCTCGAACAGCTCGTCGAGCGTGCCGAACCCGCCGGGCAGCACGACGAACCCGCGGGCGTACTTGACGAACATCGTCTTGCGCGCGAAGAAGTAGCGGAAGTTGACGCCGAGGTCGACGTAGGGGTTGAGACCGGCCTCGAACGGCAGCTCGATGCCCAGCCCCACCGAGGTGCCGCCCGCCTCGAGCGCACCCTTGTTGGCCGCCTCCATGGTGCCCGGTCCACCCCCGGTGATGACGGCGTAGCCCGCTTCGGCCAGTGCCCGGCCCAGGTGCTCCCCGAGCCGGTACGCCTCGTCATCCGGTGTCGTGCGCGCCGAGCCGAACACGCTGACCGCCGGGCCGACCTCGGCGAGCGCGCCGAAGCCGGCGACGAACTCGCTCTGGATGCGCATGACCCGCCACGGGTCGGTGTGCACCCAGTCGGCCGGACCGCGGCTGTCGAGAAGTCGGCGGTCGGTGGTCGACCGCGGCACCTTCGAGCCGCGCATGACGACCGGCCCCTGGCGGTACTCGCGGTGGTGCCGCGCGGGGCGGCTGGTCTCGTCCACAGCGCCACCGTACGGGGTCGCGGGCCCTGCGGCTCACTCGTCGCCGGGCGGATCGAGCCCACGTCTCGCGACGACGGCGGGTGAGGCACTCCGGCTGGATCTCCCACGCCACGCTGGTCCTCTCCGGTCCACGGTGATGATGGTGGATCTCGTGGGAACGGGCGGGGCCGAGCGGGTCGGCCGGCCAGTCCGGTGCCGGTCGATGGCCGCGGTCGCGGTCGCCCCTGGCGAGCTCCTCAGGCGAGCTCCTCAGGCGAGCTCCTCAGGCGAGCTCCTCAGGCGAGCCAGCGAAGCAGCGCCTGCTCGCACGCCGTGTACTGCGCGACCGGGCACTGCTCGTCGTCGGTGTGCGCTCGGTTCGGGTCGCCCGGACCGAAGTTCACCGCGGGGACTCCGATCGCCGAGAAGCGGGCGACGTCGGTCCAGCCCTGTTTGGCGTCGACCGGCAGGCCGAGCGCCTCGACGAACGACCGGGCCGCCGGCAGGTGCAGGCCTGGCCGGGCTCCCCCGGCGTTGTCGACGACGCCGACGTCGAAACCGGCGAACACCCCGCGCACGTGCGCCTCGGCATCCGCCTCGGAACGGTCCGGCGCGTACCGGTAGTTGACCGTGACGACACACCGGTCCGGGATGACGTTCCCGGCTACCCCGCCGCCGATCTGCACGGCGTTCAACGCCTCGCGGAACTCCAGCCCGTCGACCTCGCGAGTGACCGGCCGGTAGGCGACCAGGCGCGCCAGCACCTCCGCGGCGTCGTGAATCGCGTTGTGCCCGTTCCACGGTCGAGCAGAGTGGGCGGCGATGCCCTTCGTCGCCACCTCGGCGCGCAGGGTGCCCTTGCAGCCGCCCTCGATACGTGCGTCGGTGGGCTCCAGCAGCACGGCGAAGGCGGCATCCTCGACGAGGTCGGGCCGCTCGCGCTCGACCCGGAGCAGCCCGTTGTACTGCGAGTCGATCTCCTCGGCCTCGTAGAAGACGAACGTGAGGTCGCGGCTCGGCTCACGCACCTCGTGCGCGACGCGCAGCATCACCGCGACGCCACCTTTCATGTCGACCGTGCCACGGCCCCACAGCACCTCCGCTCCGGCGATGTCGACGCGCCGCGTCGGGAGGTTGGGCGGGTCGGCGGTGAGCGGCACGGTGTCGAGATGCCCAGCCAACACGACCCGCTCCGCGCGGCCGAGCCCGGTGCGGGCGATCACGGTGTTGCCGAGCCGGATGACGGAGAGGTGACCCAGCGGGGCGAGCGCGGCTTCGACGGCATCGGCGAG
>JBOFBK010000596.1:0-8157 GCA_051645525.1 Dermatophilaceae bacterium
CGCTCATCGGCCCGGGGTCGGGGTACCCCGTCAGCTCGAGCACGCGGGTCTGCACCGGCTCCTGCTCGGCCACCGGCGGCGGGGTGCGGGCCAGCACCGCCGCCAGACCGCTCGCCGCACCCATGAGGGCCAGCTCGACGACCCCGAGCCGGGCGAACGCGCGACCGTCGCCGGGGTCCGCCGCGAGCCGGGTGGCGATGCCGCGGCGGTGCTGCCATCCGAACCCGCCGAGCACGACCAGGGTGAGCATCTTGCCGAGCAGCAGCAGCCCGTACTCGGTGCCGAGGTCGTCGACGGAGTCGAGCCGGGTCGACGTCTGGAGCACCCCGGACAGCGCCACCGCGACGTAGGCCCACCCGGCGAGCGTGGAGTAGCGGGCGACCGTGGGGCCGAGGTCACGCCCGAGCATGGGCCGCATCGCGATCAGGGCGAGCAGGCCGCCCACCCAGATCACGACCCCGAGCAGATGCACCGCGAGGCCGTTGACGGCCGTCTCGTGGCTCGCCGAGCCGGCCGAGTGCCCGGTGAGCGAGAGGATGACGACACCGGCCACCGTGGCGAGCGCGAGCCAGGCGATCGCCGCGCGGCTGCGGGCCAGCAGACAGCCGACGACGACCACGAAGGCCACCAACGCGCTGATCAGCAGGACCCGCGTGGTCTCGATGGCCCAGGTGAACTCGACCAGCTGGCTGACGAACTCCGCGGATGCCGGCGGCGTCCCCGCGAGGTCGGCGAAGGCCAGCGACACCTCCGTCAGCGCCGCGAAGGCCCAGACGGATGCCGTGAGCCCGGCGAGATGCACCGCCGTCGCCCGGCGTTCGGTGCGCGCCCGCTCGGGGACGAGGAACGCGGCGAGGACGAGCAGACCCGCGGTGGCGCTCGCGGCGAGCGCGCTGAGGGCGGACACCACGGGCAGCCCCCAGCGGACCAGCGGGCCCGGGTCGGCGAGCGCCAGGGGCGCCGCGGCGCCGGTGACGGCGGCGACGACCAGGGCGACGACCAACCCGGTGCCCACGGTGACCGCCAACGGCCGCGCCAGGGCGGGATCGCGCTCGGGAGCCATCACCCCAGCGTAGGTACTGTGACGCCATGCCGGTGCACCCCTCGCCTCCGAGTGATCTCGCCGGGATGCTCGACGCCTGGGCCCAGACGGTGCGCAGCGTCCTCGACCTCGGTCGCACCATGCGGCCGGAGGACGCCGACCGGCCCACCGACTGCCCGGGCTGGACGGTGTTCGACCAGATCGCCCACGTCACCAGTGTCGAGGCGGGCCTGGCGGGTGAGCCGGTGGCCGACCTCGATGTCAGTGGCCGTGACCATGTGCGGAACCCGTTCGGCGAGCGGGTGGAGAGGCTCCTGGAGAGTCGTCGCGGGCGTTCGCTCGACGAGGTGCTCGACGAGCTCGAGGAGCGGCTCGCCGAGCGGTTGGCGGCCTACGGGAGCCCGGATGCCATCGCCGAGACCGAGGTGAACGGCCCGTTCGGCCGCACCACGCTGCTCGACCTGATCGGCGTGCGCACCTTCGACATCTGGACCCACGAGCAGGACATCCGCGAGGCGCTCGGCCGTCCCGGCGGGCTCGACACCCCGGCGGCCGCGGTCTCCGTGACGCGGTTGCTCCGCCTGCTCCCACGCATCGTCGCCCGGGGTGCCGGCGTGGGGCCCGGACAGGCGGTCGTTCTCGACGTCACCGGGCCGACCGTGGCCCGCGCTGGGGTGCGGGTCGAGGAGCAGAACGGGAAGCGGGTCGGCATCCCCCTGTTCAGCGGGGCACCGGAGCAGCACCCCGACGTCGTCACGACGACGCTGGTGATGTCGACGCAGGTGGCCATGCGGCTCGCCGGTGGCCGTCGCGACCCCGACTTGCTGCACGTCGTGGTGCACGGCGACGCCGACGTGGCGCGGCGCGTGCTGCGCTCACTGGCGGTGACCCCATGACGCCGGCGACGACGCCGGTCGTGCCGACGCGGCCCGTGCCGAGGCCGGTCGCGGCGACTGTGCGGCGACCGGCGTGAACCGCTTCACCACGAGCACCACGGCCGAGGCCACGGTGAGCGCCTCGCCGGACGACGTCTGGGCGGCGGTCACCGACGCGTCGCTGCTCGCCCGCCTCACCCCCTTCCTGGCGCACATCACCGACCACGGCGAGCACTGGGTGTGGGAGATGGCCGGGGTCCCCGCCCTGGGTCGCACCCTCGCGTTCACCTTCACCGAGCGGATGACGTTCGACCCGCCGCACCGCATCGAGTTCGAGCACGACCCGCCCGACGGCGCCACCGAGCACGCCGGCGTGGCGGGCTGGTACGCGCTCGAACCGCGCGGCGGAGGCACCCACCTGTCGACGATGCTGCGGATCACGGCTCACCTGCCCGCGCCGGCGCTGATGCGCTCACCCGTCGAGGGCGCGATGCACCAGGTGGCGTCGTTCATGGGAAACCGGTTCTCGCAGAACCTGCTTCGGCACCTCGGTGCGACGACGTTCGAGCGATAGCCAACCGGCGCCGAGATCAGCCGGGCTGCAGCTCAGCACGCTGCAGGTGCCGGAAGCGCACGAGGATGACGGCCAGCGCCACCGCGCCCGCCGTTGCCGGCACGGCATAGGCCGGCTGCGCCCCCCACGCCTCCACCGCCCAGCCGCCGACCGCCGAGCCGGCCGAGATCCCGATGAGGATGCCGGTGACCGCCACCGCCATCCCCTCGGTGACCAGCGCTCGAGGGACCAGCCGCTGGGCCAGCGACAGACCGGTGATGAGCATCGGGGCGGTGGCCGAACCGGCGACGAACATCACCACCGCGAGCGGCCACAGACCGGGGGCCACGAGGGCGGGCAGCTCGAGCACGAACATGCCGGCGGCGGCGAGCGCGAGGCGGCGCGTCAGCGTCATCCGGAAAACCCTGGCGCCGAACACGATTCCAGCGATGGTCGAGCCGAGGGCGAACCCGCCGAGGATGACGCTGGAGAAGCTGGTGGCGCCCCGCTCGTCGGCGTACGCTACGGCGACGACCTCGTTGGCGCCGAAGATGACGCCGGTCATCGTCAGTGCGGCGGCGACGACGAGCACGCCGGGCCGGCGGACGGCGAGCCCGGACGGGCGATCGGCCTGCGGCACGACCGGTGGCTCGGTGGCCCGCGCCGACAGGAACGTCACGCAGCCGATCGCGAAGAGCGTGTACGCGAGCACGAGGCCGGCCTCGGGGAACCACAGCGTCGCCGCCAGCACGGCGAGCACCGGGCCGAGCACGAACGACGCCTCGTCGGCGACCTGCTCGAACGCCATCGCGGTGTGCAGCCGGTCGGGGTCGTCGGCGTAGACGTGCGCCCAGCGGGCTCGGGACATCGGCCCGGGCTCGGGCAGCACGGCGCTCAGGCCGTAGAGCACGAAGAGGGTCCACACCGGCGCGCCGAGAGCCGAGCAGGCCACGACGCCGGCACCGGCCGAGGTCGACAGCGCCACGAAGGGCAGGGCCACCCGGCGCTGACCGAACCGGTCGATGTACCGGCCGAGCACCGGCCCCGCCACGGCGAGCACCGCGATGCCCACCGCCGACACGGCCCCGGCGAGGCCGTAGGAGCCCCGGCGCTCGCTGACCATGACGATGACCGCGACCCCGAACATCGCCCCGCCCGAGCGCGAGATCGCCGTACCCGTGATGAACGGTGCGGCCCCAGGCACCCGGAACAACGGTGCGTATGCGGTGAACACGGACATAGGTCGATCCTCCCGCCGGCCCACGACCCGGCCAACCGAGTATCACCCGCCGCAGCCCTGCGGGTGCCAGAGACGCAGCAGAGCGCGCGAGCGGCACCCCGCGGCGGCCGGCATCCGGAACGGGCGGGTGCCAGAGACGCAGCGGAGCGCGCGAGCGGCACCCCGCGGCGGCCGGCATCCGGAACGGGCGGGTGCCGGACGCGCAGCAGAGCGCGCGAGCGGCACCCCGCGGCGGCCGGCCGGACCTTGCCCGACCGCACCAGCCCCGACTGGTCGACGAGTTCTCGCCGTCAGCACGGTCAGACTGGGTGATGACCCCTGAGCGAACGGAGCAGATCATGCTGGCCGACAGCCACGCCTACAGCGGATTCTCGGTGGACGACCTCGACGCGGCGCGCGCCTTCTACGCCGACGTGCTCGGCCTGATTGTGCGGGACGGCGGGCCGGGCTTCGTCCTCGAGCTCGCCGGCGGACGCTCGGTGCTCGTCTACCCCAGCCCCACGCACCGACCGGGCTCCTCCACGGTGCTCAACTTCCCGGTGCGCGACGTGCCGGATGCCGTCGCGCGGCTCACCGAGCGCGGCGTGCGGTTCGAGCGGTACGAGGGTGCCGAGAACGAGACCGACGAGTACGGGGTCTTCCGCGGTGGCGGCCCGCTCATCGCCTGGTTCACCGACCCCGCGGGCAACACCCTCTCCGTGATCGACGAGGCCGCGGGTCCCACGCCTCGCGTGGGCTGACGCCTGGCCCGCTCGAGCACGGCGCTCGCATCTGCCCACCATCCCGAGTGTCTCTTGCGGGGTCGGGTGCATCCCGCGGGCTCCGGAGGTTCGTGCAGACTCAGGGCGCTATAGCGCCCTGACTGGGCGGGATGCTCCTGACTCCGCAGGTGGTCAGCGGAAGGCGGGCTCGCCGGTGAGGGCCTGGCCGATGACGAGCGTGTGCATCTCCACGGTGCCCTCGTAGGTGAGCACCGACTCGAGGTTGTTGGCGTGCCGCATCACCGGCCACTCGCCGCTGACCCCGTTGGCACCGAGGATCGTGCGCGCGGTGCGGCAGATCTCGATCGCCTTGGTGACGTTGTTGTACTTGCCCACCGAGACCTGCTCGGGGCGCAACCCGCCGGCATCCTTGCGTCGCCCGAGGTGCAGGGCGAGGAGCTGCCCGAGCTGCAGCTCGACCGCCATGTCCGCCAGCTTGGCCTGGGTCAGCTGGAAGCCGGCGATCGGCCGGCCGAACTGGTGCCGATCGAGCGAGTAGCGGCGCGCCGCCTCCAGACTCGAGCGGGCCGCGCCGAGCGCTCCCCACACGATGCCGTACCGGGCCTCGCTCAGGCAGGACAGCGGGCCCTTCAGCCCGCGCACGCCGGGGAGCACGGCATCCGCGGGAAGGCGCAGACCCTCGAAGGTGAGCTCGGCGGTGACCGACGCCCGCAGCGACATCTTGTGGTGGATCGTGTGCGCGGCGAATCCCGTTGTCGCCGTAGGCACCACGAAGCCACGGACGCCGCCGTGCTCCTCGCCGGCGTTAGCCCAGACCACGGCGACGTCGGCGACCGAGCCGTTCGTGATCCAGGTCTTGCCCCCGTCGAGCACCCAGTCGTCGCCGTCGCGGCGGGCCCGGGTGCGCATCGACGCGGGGTCCGAGCCGTGGTCGGGCTCGGTGAGGCCGAAGCACCCGATCGCCTCGCCGGCCGCCATCCGCGGCAGCCACTCCTGCTTCTGCTCCTCGCTGCCGAACGCGTGGATCGCCTGCATCGCCAGGCTCCCCTGCACCGAGACCATCGAGCGGATGCCGCTGTCGCTCGCCTCCAGCTCGAGACAGGCCACCCCATAGTCGACCGCCGACATGCCGGCGCAGCCGTAGCCCTCCAGGTGCATGCCGAGCAGGCCGAGTGCGCCGAACTCCTTGGCCAGCTCACGGACGACGGGCAACTCGCCCTGCTCGAACCACTGCGCGACGAACGGGTCGACCAGGCGCGCGCACGCCTCCCGGACGCTTGCGCGGACGGCGCGCTCGTCATCCGCGAGGAGGTGGTCGACACCGAGCAGGTCAAGCGGGTGGTCCATCTGCCGAGTGTGCCACGCAGCAGAGCGAGGCGACGGTCGCGCTGCGGACGGCCGGGCCCGACCGGCCGCATGTCGGACCGGCGATCCCGTGACCCCACGAGTCCGCGGAATCCGGACACCGGCTCGGGCCTCCGCTCGCGGCGTAGACCGCGGACGACCGCCCGGAGGCTGGCGCCTTGGGGCGGTCGTCACGATCGAGCCGGCGATCCGACCGCCTGCTCGCGGCGGTCGACGACGTGGCCTACGAGCGGGCGTAGAGGTACTTGACGTCTCCGACCGCGGTCGCCGTGACGGATGACGCAGGCACTCCCGTGCTGAGGCTGCGCCACCCGTTGTCGCTCGCCGCCTCGTACACATACCCGCCGTTCACGGTGTACACCAGCTTGACCCCACCCACCGTGATCGCCGCCACCGACGACGCCGCAACACCCATCGGCTGGCTACGCCAGGCGTTGTTGCTCGCCGCCTCGTACACATAGCCCTGGTTCACGGTGTAGAGGTATTTGACGTCTCCGACAGCGGTGGCAGCGACGGATGACGCCGGCACGCCCGTGCTGAGGCTGCGCCACCCGTTGTTGCTCGCCGCCTCGTGCACGTAGCCACCGCTGACGGTGTAGACGTGCTTCACCCCGTTCACCGCCAGTGCGGCCACCGAGGCTCCGGCGATGCCGGTGCTCTGGTTGCGCCAGCCGTTGTTGCTCGCCGCCTCGTAGACATAACCCCCGTTCACCGTGTACACGTACTTGACGTCGCCGACGGTGATCGCCGCGACCGACTCCGCCCGGATGCCGACACCGTCGGCGCCGACGCCCTGGCTCCGCCAGCCGTTGTTGCTCGCCGCCTCGAACACGTGGAGCGCGGGGTTTCCGGTGCCGCCGCGGAGGACGGCGCGGACGACCGGTGCGGGGTCGCGTACGTTGCCGTTGCCGAAGCCGTCAGCGGTCGACGAGTTGGTCAGGTGCAGGTGGCTGCCGCCCCAGCAGGTGCCGTGAGCGACGGTGTCGCCGTTCGCGGCGGTGTACCCGACGTTCTGCCCGCTGGCGACCTGGGTTCCCCGACCGATCGGCGCGTAGATGTGGGAGTAGCCGTCGTAGTCGCCGGGCCCGGCCTCGATGACGACGTAGTTGCCCAGGCAGTCGCTGGTGCCGGTGAGCACCACCGGGCCACCGCGCAGCGCCGGTACCGGCGTGCGGGAGTTGCGCGGCACCTGGATGTCGAGACCCTGGTGCGGGTTCGGCCGGCCCGCCGTGGCGCCGAACAGGTCACCCCAGTTCGACTCCGCGTAGAAGCTCTCCACCGGCCCGGCCGCCGCAGCCGCACGCGCCGCTGCATCCGCCTCGGCCGGTCGGGCCCCAGCTCCCGACGGGACGAGGACGGAAACGACCGCTGTCGCTGCTGCCGCCGCCGCCGTGACGAGGTGTATCAGTCTTCTCATGGTGCTGCTCTCCTGTCATCCGACCCCTGCCGTGGAGCAGCCTGTCGACGGCACCGCCTTCCGTGACCCCACGAATCCGCGGAATGGGCGTCCCCAGGAGCATCGGCTCGGGGGATCCCGCGGTTTCGTGGGGTCAGCATCGCGGTTCCCGGCGGCAGACTGGGGCAATGCCCGGTCACCGGTCGACCGCCGTCCCGTCGAGGGTTCAGCGCCGGGTGAGCGCGTGGCTGCGTGGCGTCGTACGCTCGGACGGTGTCGAACGGGGACGGCGGGGGCGCCACCGGCTCACGGCTCGAGTACGCCATCGCGGGCTCGGTGGCCGCGGTGCGCGTCGGCACCCTCGTGCAGATGGTGCCGGCCTTGCCCACCGGCGTTCAGCTGTCTCCACGACCCGCACTGTTCACGACACTGTGGGTGGTCGCCATCGCCGCGACCATCGCGGCCGCTGCTGCGTGCATGGCGCGCCGGCGCCCACTCGGCCCGGCCGCGACCTCGGCCGATGTCATCGTCGCCACGGCACTGCTCCTGGCCGGCGGCAGCGCCGTGCCCGATGCGTACCTCGTGGGCTCATGGGTCGCCTGGTTCCCGGGATACGCGATCGGGGTGGTCATGTCACTGAGCGCGCTCGGCGGGGCGCGTCTATGGACGGCCTGCCTCACGGCGATCGTCGTGTCCTACGGCGTCTACGTGCTGCCGGTCCTCGACGACATCACCTCCACCACGGCGCTGGGCAACGCGCTCACGTATGTCGTGCTCGGCCTCATTTTCAAGCTCGCGTTCCGCTTCATCCGGCAGATCGCCCGCCAGGCCGACGACGCCAGGGTCGAGGTGGCCAGGCTGACACGGCTCGAGGAGGAGCGCCGAGCGCGGCTGGTGCTGCACGACGCGGCGACCGTGATGCGGCTGCTCGCCGACCCGCAGCTGCCGGTGGAAGCGAGACGCC
>JBOFBK010000597.1:0-20669 GCA_051645525.1 Dermatophilaceae bacterium
CCGCCGCTACGGTCGCGATCACCTACACGAACGAGCAGGGCGTCACCGGCCGCTCGACGGGGGCATCCGTCTCGCTGGCGAGCTTCACGACCCGGCGCCTGGTCCCGATGCCCCTCCAGGCGGGAGATCGCGGCGTGCAGGCGATCACCGGCCACACCGTGGGCGGTACGGCCGCAGCGACCGGGACGTACAACATCGTCGTCGCCCGCCCGCTGGTCAACAACATGCGCGTCAGACTCGCGGGGGACGGGGACCTCACGGGCTGGGACGGCACCGGCCTACAGCGAGTGTACGCCGACTCGGCCCTCTGGCCGGTCATCACCACAGACTCGACCTCTTCGGGTGTGCCGACGGTGTCCACCTCGATCATCAACGGGTAGCCTGATGGCCTTCTCTCCTCCACTGTGGCGGTTTACGCCCCCTCGCCGGAAGAAGCGGGCGTACCTCCAGTTCAACGACGCCGCGAAGGTCGCCACCGCCTCGCTCCTCGGAGAGCCGGCGGCCGGGTCGGTCACCGTGGCCCTGGGGTTGGCCACATCGCCAGAGGCGGCTCGCCCGCTGACCGCAACCTCGGCTGTCACCGTGACGCTGGGCCGGTCGGACTCGCCCGAGGCGGCCCGGCCGGCCGGGCCCGTCAAGACGGTCACCCTTGGGCTGGCGGTCTCTTCCGACACGGCGTTCGCCGTGACCATTCCGCCACCAAGCCTCACCCGCGTCCTCGGTCTGGCCACCGAGACTTCGGTGGCCCAGCCGCTGACCGAGGCGAAGTCCGACCAGCTCGGCCAGGCCGCGGAGGCCGACGCAGCCTTCGGGCCGGTCCGCGCGAAGACCGTCACCCTCGGGCTAGCGACGCAGGTCGAGCTGGCCCAGTCCCTGGTCTTGGGCGGCTCGACCGCCAGAACCCTCGGTCTGGCCACGGAGGCTTCCGTGGCCCAGGCATTGGTCGAACTCAAGGCCCGAGGGGTCGGCTCCGCCTCGGAGGCCGACGTGGCCACAGGGGCCCCCCTAAGGGCTAAGCAGGTGACCCTGGGCCTCTCGGTGTCGCCGCACTCTGCGCAGCCGCTCACGGTGTCCTCAGTGGCCCCCACGGTGGTCGCGCTCGGTCGCGCCTCGGAGGTCAACGCAGCGCGGGTCCTTACGGTCCTCCGGACCGAGCAGTTCTGGACCTTCACCCCACCCGCCTACGGCGAGAAGTTCACCTCGAACCCGCTCTGGCGAAGGATGCCGATCACCCTCGGCCAGGCCGTGGTGCTGTACGACGACGGCCGGGTCAAGACTGAGGACTGGGCGCCGACCACGGACCACCCCGGGGTGGAGTCCGTGTACCCCGGAGGTCGGGCGTACCGGATACCGAGGCCCGTGCGCGACCGCCTAGTGGCGGCCGGATACGGGTCGAACATCACCAACTGAAGGCAGGGAGCCGATGTACGAGAAGCAACGCAAGGCACAAGAGGCCATCGAGAAGGCCTCGAAGGCGCACCAGAAATTCGCCAACGACCCCACCCGAAAGAACCGCCAGGCACTACAGGACGCCAGGCAGGAGTCGAGCAAGGCCTCGAAGGCGTGGGACAACTGGTGGCGAGGCCAGGGCAAGTCGCCCAAGTAGCTCAACCGAGAGGGATGGTATGTCTGTCGCCGAACAGAAGCGGATCGATGCGTGGGAGGATGCGCTGCGTCCTCAGCGCCGGGGGGTGCGGGTCGACCGCGTCGGCGACGACATCCATCTCTCGTGGCACATGAACAGCGGCCTGTGGGCCAGGGTGAGCCTCGCGGGGATCACAGTGCCGGGCTCGGATGGCCCGCGGACCGGGCCGTTCGGGGTGCACCAGATCAGGAACGTCGACGCCTGCTACCCGGGCGCGGAGGTCGGCTTGGGGGCCATCTCGTTCGTGGGGGCAGGCTGGGCCAACCTGGCGGCCTCCGGCCGGATACCCGACTACCGGCGGACCCCCACGGCCGGGGATCACGCGCTCTGGACGGTACCCGCCCAGGCGGGTGGCGGCAACAAGACCACAATCGTCGCCCGCGTAGTTCGCCATTCAACCACCCACGGCGTCATGCGGGTCTCGGTCGGCGGCTCGTGGACCGCGGCCATCGGCCTGCCGACCATGCAGGATCTCGTCGATCAGGGACTCCTGACCTCGACGTCGCTCATCGCCAACGGCGGGACCCTGGACCCGACTCACCGGGGCTACTCCTCCTACTCGCCGGGTACGACCACCCTGGAGGAGTTCGTGCTCGGCAACGGGTTCGCCTCGGCACAGCAGGTCCGGGTCGAGTACACCGGGGCTTGGCGCCCCGGCGCCACGGGGTCCAGCCAGCGGGCCACGCTGGCCGGGTTCGCGTACTCGACCCAGGAACAGGCGACCACGGCCCCGCTCGTGACCACGAACACGCTGATGACGCGCGAGTCGGCCTGGGAGTACGCGACGGTGGTCGGGCCCAGCGTGGCCGGGGCGAAGTTCAGCGGCTCGTTCCACGGCAACGAGGATCAGCCGGAGTTCCCGACGGTGCGGATAGACGGGATCGACACGGTACTGACGGACGGAGTCCCGGTCATCGGGATGAGGGAGGTCGTCGTCACCAAAAGGTCCACCCTGACTAACTCGGCGAACCACAACGGCCCTCGGCCGATGGCGGCCGGGGCGCCCATGGCGAGCGTCGAGACCGTGTATACCCTCGACGGTCACGGACTGCTGATCGCCCCGACCATCACCTGGCTGCACGAGCTGAACGTGACCGCCTCGTACGCGATGATGGCGCTCAACGGCACGCGCGAGATCGGCGGGCAGCAGTTCACGCGCGGAGTCACCTCGGACTGGGCTGGTGACTGGCAGACGCTACCGACCACCATCGGCACGGACGCCGACTTCGCGGGCGCCGAGTCGGCTGCGGCGGCGCTCCGCTCCGCGAACTACGTGGCCACCATCTCGATGGAGGACTACCCGGCCTGGCGCCGGCAGGCCTCTAGCCCGCTCGACCGACCCACCGTCGTGGAGTGTCGCGTACTGAGCGCGGCCTCGTCGGTGACCAAGATCTACATGACCGGCATCAAGAGCGCACAGGGGCGCCTTGTCGCGCCGGGAGACACTCAGAAGTACCGTACCCGGTTCATGCTCGGGTACTTCCCTGGGGGCACGGCCTCCTTCGAGAACATCTAACGGAGAGGAGGCGGGCGTGCCTGGCGACGAGCCCACTAACGCCGAGATCGCCCGCCGGCTGGACGACGTCGTCCGCAGGCTGGACAACCTGGCGACCGTGATGATGGAGGAGCAGCGCCACGCCTCAGAGCGCTACGTCCTGAAGGCGGTGTACGACGAGGCGTCCAAGCGCTGGCAGGCCGAGGTGATCAACGTCAAGGAGGACTTGGCGATCATGACCCAGGCGCGCCGACAGCTCCAGGCGATCGCCGTCACCGCCGGTCTCTCCGGCGTCACCTCGCTCGCGCTCTGGCTGATCCAGACCACCCGAGGGGGCGCGTGAGGTGCGAGAACGACTGAAACTGATGGTCCCGTCGGAGCGGTTCACCGCCGTGCTGACATGGACATTCCCGGTCGCCGTGGTCGGGCTGATGGTCTTCCTGCTCTACGAGGTGTATATCCTCGCCGGCGCCCTGCGCACTGAGACGGCACGAGGCGCGGCCGAGGCGGCGCGGATCGTGGAGCTTCAGAAGGCACTGAACCAGGCGAACGACCTGCTGCGCCTGCAAGGCAACGACCCCATCACACCGCCACCCGCGAGCCCGCTAATCACGGACCCCCGCGCCGAGGCGCCCGCGCCGATAGCGCCACCCGTGAACGGCCAGGACGGCCAGGATGGCCTCAACGGCACAAACGGTACGGACGGCGCCGACGGTGCGAACGGAGAGGCCGGAGAGCGGGGCCTGCCCGGGGCGCCGGGCGACCGCGGAGCTCCGGGGGAGGCGGGGCCGCGCGGCGAGCCCGGAACCCCGGGGCCTCCGGGCAGCCAGGGGCCGCCGGGCCAAGGGGAGGCTGGCAAGGATGGCCTTGCCGGCGAGAAGGGCCCCCCGGGGCCTCAGGGTCCCGCCGGTGAGCAAGGCCCCCCGGGCCCCAAGGGCGACATGGGCTTGACCGGCCTGCGGGGCGAAAAGGGCGATCCCGGGGAGCCCGCCCCCGCCGGGTGCGCCTTGTCCTCGCTCACGGTCCTTACCCCGAACGGCGGCACCGCGGACATCTCGGTGTGCGTCAACGCGCAAGCCACCCCCTAGTCGGGGCCAGAGAAGGAGCAGACAGATGAACGGCAAGACTCGCACCAGTAGCCGAGCCCCAGTCACGAGCAGTCGAGTTCCGAAGCGGAACGTCTCGGCCGTGCCGACACGCAAGGGCAAGGTCACCAGAGGCAACAGCAAGGTCGCCCCAACCCGAGGGAAGTCCGCGGCCAAGGGCCGCTGACGAGGAGAGAGATGCCAGTAACGCTCGACGACACACGAGCGGCCTGGAACGCCAGGCCGCCCACTCGGCCCCGCACCCCGGTCGCCAAGGCTGACCGGATCGGGGTCTCGTACCACTGGATCGGCCCCGGCTCTGGGAAGTTCGCCGACCACGCGGACTGCCTGAGCAAGGTCCGGGCCTGGCAGCACATGCACCAGACTCGACCGGGTGACCCGTGGAAGGACATCGGCTACAACGTCCTGATCTGCTGGCACGCCCGGCTGATCGAGGGTCGGGGCCTGGACTACTCCGGCTCGCACTCGCCCGGCGTCAATACCTCGCACATCGGCCTCCAGTTCATGTGCGGCGAGGGCGACGCCCCGCCGTCCGAGGCCATGCAGGACAGGGCCCGGAGGTTCCGCCGCGAGGCCGGAGCCGAGTACCCGAACGTGCGTCGCGACTGGGCCCACCGTGACGACCCTGAGGCGAGCACCGCCTGCCCCGGGGACTGGATCGACAACTGGGTCGCGCAGGGCGGCCCGACCGAGGCCGCCGCGCCCACCCCGCCACCCACACCGGAGGATGACATGACCCCAGCGGAGTCCCAGAAGCTGACCGACGTGGACAATCGCGTCGACGGCATCGCCAACAAGATCTTGCCGACCGTGAACGCTCGGCTCGTCGTCATCGACGACAAGGTCGACCGACTGGAGGCACGAATGATCCAGCTCCTGGAAGCGGTGCAGCGCCCGTGAGCGAGTTCGTCCTAGCCCGCTACGCCAAGGCGCTCGCGGCCCTCGTCGGCCCCGCGGTCACCATCCTCATCTCGGCCACCCTGGCCGGGTCGGCGGGTGGGGAGGCGGTCACGGTCAACGAATGGCTGACCGCGCTCGCCGCCTCGCTGTCCACGGCGACCGGAGTCTTCGTCACCAAGAACGAGCCGAGGGACCTCTGATGAACTGCACCCAAGGATGCCCCAACAGGGGTTCTCACGAGTCGTACGGGGAGTGCCTGCGCTCGAAGCGAGTGAAGACCGCCGACGTCTACACCCACTTCAAGTACCAGGAGATGAACCGCGACAACGCCGCCTACCGGGCGGCCAAGGCCGAGGGCCTCCAGCCCCAAGCCCCATCCGTGGCCGCGGTTGAGCGCTCGCGCCGAGCGGCCGACATCGTCGGCCGACCAGTAGCGGTCTGAAGGAGGCCGGGAGATGCCCACGCTCTCGCAGATGGTCGACGAGTTGGCCGCCTCGTCGCAGGGTTACGCCATCGCGCCGGACCGCACGACGTTCCTGGCCCAGGCCATCGGTGCCAGTGACCTCTCGTTCAAGGTCGAGGGTGACGCATCTCCCGGTGTCTTCGAGATCGGCGATGAGCTGATCCGGGTCGTGCGGGTCTCGGCCGGGGAGTGCGTTGTGCACCCTCGGGGTCGAGGCTGGTCCGGCTCGACCCCAGCGGCGCACGCGGAGGGGGACACTGTGGTGGACTCGCCGTCGCTGCCTCGTGTCTCGGCTGCACGGATGGTCAACGACCAGGTCCAGGCGCTCTACCCGATGCTGTTCGGTGTCTCGTTCGCCACGGGGATACCCCAGGAGGGGCTATTGCAGCTCCCCGCTGGCGAAGTGGCCGAGGTGCTGGAGGCGCGGGTCTTCTTCGACGAGCAGTGGCGCCGGGTCCGACGCTGGGAGACGGAGCAACTCGCCGACACTCCTTCGGGTCTGGGCCTGCGGCTCCCCGAAGAGTACAACGGCCAGGAGATCAAGGTGATCTACGCCTTCAGGCCGCGGGTCCTCACGATGGGACAAGAATGGGACCAGACCGGCCTGAGTCTCGCCGTGAGGGACGCCGTCACGCTCTCGGTGCTCGCTCGGCTCGCGCAGCACTACGACCTCGGCCGCCTGAGCGACAGGTTCCAGGGGGCGAAAGGGGACGCCACTCAGCCGCAGCTCGGGGCTGGCTTCGGGATGGCCCGACAGCTGAAGGCCGACGCGCAGGCGATGATCGACCGTGAGGTGCTGGCGCTTCGCCAACAGTTCCCCGCCCGAGCCCACTACGTCAGGTAAGGACCAGCCATGGCAGTTCGGTATTACTCCTCCACCTCCGGCGAGATGACGCTCCAGGGGGCCGTCACCGCGAGCGACACATCCGTGACCGTGTCCTCCACGGCCGGGCTCCCCGTGCTCTACCCGTACGTGATCATCGTGGACTACGGGACCGCCAACGAGGAGATCCTGGACGTGACCGCGGCCTCCGGGGTGACGCTGACGGTCGTCCGAGGTCGGGATGGATCGGTCGCCCAGACTCACGCGCTCGGCGCGAAGATCCGGCACGCCATGACAGCCCGGGACCTGAAGGACTCGCGCGACCACGAGAACGCCTCCTCGGCGGTGCACGGGCTCAACGGCGCGGTGGTCGGGACCACTGACCAGCAGACCCTGGACCGCAAGGTCTTCCAGCCCCAGGCCGACCGCGTCGCTGCGATATTCCGGCGGAGAACTGGCAACACCCTGAATCTGTTCGAGATCCAGGACGCCGCGGCCAACGTCGTCGGGTATCTGACCGAGAACAGCCTGAGGTTCGTCGAGGCCGCGAACGACTGGCTGAAGATCGACCACGGCCCCCTGCCGAACACGACCAAGGACGTGCTCACCACCTGGCTTCGCTCGGACGTCAACGCGATCACCGGCCGGATAGCGGCCGGTGCCTCGGGCCGGTTCCTGAGGCTGATGAGCGGCGCCACCGAGGTGTTCTCGGTGGCGGCGAACGGGGACGTGAAGGCCACCGACGTGGACGCCGCGCTGGTCACCGCGTCGAACGTCAATGCGGGCATCATTAACGCCACCACCGTGTCCGCCCCGAACCTGCTCACCCAGCCGTCGGGGATCGAGCGGGAGGTCCGCCTGGTGACCAACGCCGGTGGCACCACCGACGCGAGCGGATATATCACCCTCACTCACGCTGCGGGCTTCACCCCCCGCGCGATCACCGCATACAACACCTCGGGTGGGACCTCGGCCGGTCACCCGGTCACGGTCGACAACATCACCCTCACCCAGGCTCGGTTCCGGTTCGCGAACTGGCAGACCGGCGGGGCCCTGGTGTCCGCCGGTACCGGTCCGCTGATGTTCGTCTGCTGGAGCTGACATGCCCCTGACCCTTCCGCTGACTCCGGACATCACGGAGTCCCTGCCCGCGCTCCTGAGTGCCCGACAGGTCTCGGCAGACGCCGCGTCTTCTGGCGTGCTGTTCGACGTGGTCATCTCCGGGGTCGGGTTCACGTCCGCGATGGACTCCCAGAACCCCTACCAGCGCGAGACCGTGCCGATCCAGAAGCAGCAGATCGACACCTCTCAGGAGGCTGGCGAGCAATCACTCGACGGCTACTGGATCCGCTCCCAGACCTCATGGCACCTGGGCGCTGGCGCGACGTACTACGAGCCAGCCATCCAGGACGGGGATGGGGTCTCGAAGCACCGATTCTCGGACTCGCGTGGCGTGAACGTCTGGAACCGGGGCGAGGTCTCGCTGCTGGCCCGGATGGACGCCGGGCGGGTTACTAACCCCGCCGACGTTTCGGTATGCGGCGGCCGGTACGCAGGGGTCGACGTGTACTACTCGTTCTCGGGCACCACCATCCAGCGCCACGCCAGCGCGGGGGGCGTTGTCGTCGGCACGGCCGCCTCCTCCACCGCTTCCGTCCCTATCGTCACGACCGGCAAGTACATACTCACCGGCTCTACCACGGGCGTATATAAGACCGACGTGGACACCGGCGTCACCACGGCCGCGGCCACCCAGGCCGCCGGGGTGGCCTGTCGACCGTGGTGGGTCAAGTCCCGGGTCATCGCAGCCCGGGCCAACGAACTACACCAGGTGACCCTGGCCGGTGGGCCCATCGACTCGACGTCGCTGATGTTCACCCACCCAGACCCGGACTGGGTGTGGTCGGGGGTCGTCGAGGCGCCCGATGCGATCCTCGCGTCGGGCTACTCAGGTGGGGCCAGCGGGGTCTTCGCGTTCGCGCTGGAGGACGCCAACACCGGGTCGGTGCCCAGGCTGGGCCAGGGGTACCAGGTAGCGGAGATGCCGATGGGGGAAGAGATCCGCTCGATGGTCTCCTACCTCGGGACCTACGTCGGGCTGGGTACGACCTCGGGGCCTCGGGTCGGGCTGGTCGGCGAGCGTGGCCGCATTCAGTACGGTCCGGTCTTGGTGCGCACTCCGCTCCCGGTGGTGTGTATGGCCGCCCGTGGGGAGTTCGTCTACGCGGCCACCGGCAACTCGGTGATCCGGGTTTCACTGGCCGAGCAGGTCGACAGTCAGGACATCCGCTTCCCGTACGCGTACGACGTCGAGGTGCCCTCGGCTCAGACCGTCACCTCGCTTGCCTTCCTTGGCGCCTCGGACCGCGTGGCGGTGGGCTGTAACGGGCAGGGCACGTACCTCGCCTCGGGGTCGCAGTACGTCGCCTCCGGGTGGATCCGGTCGGGCACGGTCCGATACGGGAGCACCGCGGCGAAGGCGTTCCGCTCGGTGGACGTCGACGTCCTCACGCCGGGCACGTCTCGGCTCGCGGTCTCGGCCGTCGCCAGGGGCAGCCAGGTGGACATCGTAACCCTAGCCGGTGGAAAGTCGGGCGAGGGTGTCTCCCTCTCGGCGCTTCCCGCGCCGCTGGCGGAGATGTCGCTGCTTCTCACCCTGACGGCTGGCAACGGCGTCACGCCGACCCTGAACGCGACCGCCATCAGGGCGGTTCCCACCCCGAAGAGGCAACGGCTCATCAAGTACCCGGTCTGGGTGGTCGACCGGCCACGGGACGCTCGAAACCAGCCGTTCGGCCGGGAGGGGTATGCGGCCGAACTACTCGCGGCGCTGGAGGGACTAGAGGACTCGCAGATGACGGTCACGGTCAAGGACCTCACCCGCCCCGAGCAGTTCGAGGCGGTCATCGAGCGGGTGGACTTCACCCGCGTGCAGCCCCGCACGCCGGGGACCGGCGAGGGGAACTTCGGGGGCTGGGCCAACGTGGTGGTGAAGACGCTGTGACACCGATGTGGTGGCACCGGGACCTGGCCGAGGGCGAGAAGGCGGACGCCGACGTGCGCACCGTGCGGACGAAGCTCGGCCTCGTCGCCGAGGGCGACTACGACCACGAGACGACGGTCCGCGTCCGCGGGCTGCAACGCAAGCACAACATGGAGGTGACCGGAGTGGTCGACAAGAAGACGGCGGCGAAGGTCGGCGAGCGAGCCGACGCCGGGCTAGTGCCGGAGTGGTACACCCGGGAGTTACGGGAGGGCGACGCCGGGTTCGACGTCGAGTGCTTGGCCCGAGCGTTGAAGCGGTACGGCGGCACGTACGTCGACTCGACCATCCTGGACGACATCCGCAAGCTCCAGGCGGCCAACGGACTAACACCGACCGGTGTGGTCGACCGCGAAACTGCGGTCCTAATCCGCTCCAGGACCTGATTTCTCACCGAGCGGTGACACGAAGACACCCCCACCCTTTCGGGTGGGGGTGCTTTTCGTTGCCCGCTCCGCTATCAGACCAGCACGAACGTGTGCGAGAACTCCCACTCAGGGTTGTCTTCGAGCCAAGCGTCCAAGGCCTGGGGGCGAGGGGCTCGTTGGTCGCATATGAGGTAGCCGTCCCCACCAGGGGTGAGTGCAAGGACGGGGAAGTGCCTGTTGTCCGGTGGTCGAACGCGCCCCTCCGGAACCTCCACCTCTGCCTTGCGTTTCATCACGGCGTTGAGCCGATACGGAATCATGACCGGATCCTACCTTCTGGTGAGTGAGACTGTCAAGCCAACCACGGCCCTGTCGGGCCGACCCCCAGGGAGGCCCCTTAGGGGGCCTCTTCTACCGTGGTCGCCCCTGAGGGCGACTCCCGCCTTCATGCTTCCGGCCGCCTCTCGGCGGTCGGATGTTCGTTCGGCTTCGCCTCACTCCATTCACCGGCTCGCTACGCTCGATTGTACACGCGACCTTCGGCCGTGTCAACCCCCGAGGGCGGGGGAGAGGGCGTGACTTGCGCCACACCCGTCAGAAGGATACCGGAACCGGTATCCTATTGACGCAACCCCCGGGTACGTGGTACGCTTCGGGCGATGACAACAAAGAACGGCTCGGTGATCGAGCCCGTCTTGCTCCCGCTCAATCTCTCGTACTCGCAGGCTTCCACGCTCGACAAGTGCGGCGGTCAGTACTACCTGGAGCGTGGCCTGGGTGTCCCCTCTCGCCCGAACTGGGCCCAGGTGGGGGGCTCGGCCGCCCACTCGGCGACCGAATACTTCGACCGCCTGCTCATGAACACCGGCGAGTTCGTCCACTGGGACGCCCCCGCGGTGAAGGAGAAGTTCCTCGAACTGTTCGAGTCCGAGACCTCGAACACCGAGTCGAAGTCGAAGTTCGAGCGCTCGGAGTTTCGCGCCACCGGCCGAGCTTCGAAGGAGTGGCCGGACAAGCGGGGCCCGCGGTGGTGGGAAACCCGGGGTCCCGAGATGGTCGCGCAGTGGATGCGGTGGATCGACGCGTCGCCCTGGGATGTGTCGGGGGTCGAAGTCGAGTTCGAGTTCATGGTCGAGGAGACCCCGGTCAAGGGGTTCATCGACCGGGTGCTCGAACGCGAGGTGGACGGCGGCAGGGTGGAGCACGCCATCCTCGACCTGAAGTTCGGCACCCTGACGCCCGGCCCTGAGCAGCTGTACACCTACCGCCTCGGGCTTCAGGAGCAACACGGCATCCACGCTTCGTGGGGGACGTACTACATGGCCCAGACGGGCGGGAACACCCCGTATGTCGACTTCTCCACCTCCCCGGTCGAGGAAGTACGGTACAACTACCGCATGGCCCAGCGCCAGCGGATGTCCGGGGACTTCCGGTACCGCCCGAGCAACCTTTGCGGCTCATGCTCGGTGAACGCGTACTGCCCCGCGTTCGACGGCGAGTATGCCGGGACCATCCCCCACCCCTGGGAGCAAGTCGAGCTTCCGCAGATCAGACCACCGAGGGAGAAATCATGATCGGGATACGCAAGGAGTGCGCCGACCTAAAGCGTCAGGTCGAGCTTCTCGAAAGACAAGTAGACGCGACCCAGGCGAGCCTCGACAGATGCCAGAGCGCCCAGGCTAGCACGGGGACGAAAGTGCGCGAGGCCATCTTGCGCACCGAGGCCGTCCTGCGCTCCGAGGTCGTCTTGCGCTCGGGGGACGTCCTCCTGGATCCGAAGACCGGGGCGTCGTACCGCACTGAGGGCGAGGGCCTCCGGATGGAGTTCTTCTCCCCCGACCCTGCCGCCGACCCGACCTATCTGCTACCGTCGGACGCGGCATACCACGTAGCCACCGGAGCACTGAGAGTAGTGCACACTTCACCGAAAGAGAGTGACCGATGACCGAGTCCACTGAGAGTGGCGTCACCATCAAATCCGGCGTCGGCTTCGACGCCACCTGGTACACCCCGAAGGGCAGCCCGAAGGAGATCGCCCTCTGGCTGGTCGAGATGTTTGGCCTCTCGCCCGAGCCATCCGCCACCCCCTTCGAGATCACCGTCATGGCCGAGGAGCTGGCCCAGGCGCGGTACAACGCGGCCAAGGGCCTGGGCGCCACGCTCACCCGGCCGGCCGCCCAGGCGACTCAGCAGCCCCAGGCCCAGGCCGCGCCAGCGCTGGCATCCGCTCAGCAGGGTCCGCCAGCGGGCAGCCCTCCGCCACCGCAGTGCTCGCATGGAGCCCGGGTCTACAGAACCGGGCCGAAGAAGAACGGCGGCGAGTGGAAGGCGTACTTCTGCCCGGCACCCAAGGGTGACCCCTCGCAGTGCGACGCCGAGTGGGTCCGATGAGCAGCCTCCCCAACCCCGAGTCGCGCACGGAGCACGTGAAGAAGTCGATCACCGCCCACGCCCCTACGGCCGCCGAGGCGTTGCGCCTCGCCGGTGAGGAAATCGACAGGCTCATAGATCCCCAGGACTCGTTCATCGAGAGCCCGTCTCTAGCGATCAACTACAAGGAGTGGGGCGACGACGTCGAGGTAACGCTGCGCTTCCTGCTGTTCACCGAGTAACCCAGATCTGAGCGAGAGGCTAGTCATGTACACGGCAAGCGCTAGCCTGCGGCGGGCATCCGTCACGGGGACCCCCCTCCCCCGGGTGCCCGCCCTCGCGGGCTTGTACCAGCGAGGCGTGGACTTCCGAGCCTCGCAATTGTGGATGGTCACCGGCCGCCCGGGGGCGGGGAAGTCGTTCTTCGCGCAGTGGCTGATGTCCGAGGTGGTCACCACCTCCCGAGCGGCTGGCGACGTCAAGCGGGGGATCTACTTCTTCATGGACGGCACGGCCCTGACGGCCGGGGTCCGGGCGGCGGCCTGGGCCACTGGCCACCGGACCGAGGAAGTGCTCAAGGCGCTCGACGGGCCGGGCGCCGAGTACTACGAGCAGGCGCTGGCCGAGATCGGCCATGACATCACGTACGTGTTCGACCGGAGGTCCGAGGCGGGAGCCATCCAAGAGGCGGTCGACGCGTTCGTCGAACTCTGGGACGAGCACCCGGCATGGATGGTGTTCGACAACCTCAGGAACCTCGCTGGCGGGGACGAGGGGCACGAAGCCAAGAAGGAGATCCTCTCCTACCTCGGCTCGCTCGCTGCCAGCACTGGCGCTTCGGTGTGCGTACTCCACCACGCCTCGGAGTCCGGTGTCCGGGACTACGCCAAGCCGCCGACCGCCAGTCAGACGGAGGACAAGGTGACTCAGTACCCGGAGATGGTCCTCGGCGTCGCCAAGGACCCTAACTCTGACGCATTCCGGCTTTCGGTCGCGAAACTCCGCGACGGCGGGGCGTCGGATCCGATGGCCGACCGGCCGGTCGAGATCTACGCCGACCTCTCGCGAGTCCGATTCACCTCCCAGGCGCCGACCGGACTACAGGCGTGGGTGCCGTGAGGGTCATCGTCACGGGCTCGCGCGAGTGGGACGACGAGGGGGCCGTGTGGTCCGCCTTGGACACTGCGGTGCTCGACGACCCCGGCTATACGATAGTTCAGGGCGGGTGCCCCTCGGGCGCCGACGCCCACGCCAGGGCGTGGGCGCAGTCGCGGTGGCGTCCGGGCGCGAGTCTGATGACGTACCGCGCCGATCGGCGCTCCCACGGCGGGGGAGCCGGCCCCATCCGCAATCAGCAGATGGTGGACGCAGGGGCGGACCTCGTTCTTGCCTTTCCCCGAGGGGCGTCCGCCGGAACACGGGGGTGCATCTACATGGCGAAGGCGGCTGGCCTCCGGGTGATCGTCGAAGAGGCGCCGTGAGTCGCAGGCGCCCCCTGTGTGCGATCTGCGGGGCTCGCACGGCCAGGGCGGTCCGGAACTCCAAGTGGTGCTCCCCGTGCGCCCAGAAGGCCGGGAGGACGCCCTGTCGGGAGTGCGGCGGTCAGTTCTTCCGGGATGTGATGTTCAACGGCAGGCGCTGCCGACCGTGTCAGTCTTCTATGACCCATAGCGCCAGGGTAGAGGTAACATACGGCCTACGGCCGGGTCAGTACCAAGAGCTACTACTCTTCCAGCAGGGGCGGTGCTACATATGTCAACGCCGACCCGGTGCCAAGCGCCTGGCCGTGGACCACGACCACGCCACCGGGGAGGTGCGCGGCTTGCTGTGCCGGGGGTGCAACCGCGACGTCCTCGGGCACCTGCGCGAAGACCGGCTTGCGCTCGCGCGTGCGCTGGAGTACCTTGAGGAGCCACCGGCCAGCCTGCTCTGGCCCGGCCGGGTACCGAGACAACCAACAGGAGACGATTCGGCATGAGCAATCCATGGATCCTTACCGGGGTCGCCGAGTCGCTGGACTTCGGTCTGGACGACAGCGACGAAGACGTCACGAGGGTGTGGCGCGCTGAGGCGCGCGCGGATTCTGTCCGGCTCTCGATTACAGAGGAGGACCCTGGGGCCCCCAAGGGCTGGGGCCCTCCTGCTCTCTACGACGTCACCGTCAAGAGGGTCGACGAGTGAGCGAGAGGATCCTCGTCAGGCGCCTGGCCGCCAGCGGACTTGGCGAGGACTCCACCACCCCATGGCGATGGGTCGTCTTCTATCCGGCCCGCCCGCAGGGGCGCATGATGGAGTCTTATTATCAGTTCGAGGAGGCGCTCGCATCCGCGCTTCGGTACACCGATGTGGTCCAGGGGCGGGAGCGCCGTGCCCGACCATGACGTCCCCGACCTGACCGACGTGCTCACCCACTACGGCGTGCACGTCACCGGCCTGCACGGCAATCGGCAGGTGCTGTGCCCGGTGGTGGACGAGGGCGTGCCCTCGTGCTCGGTCCAGCTTGACAAGAACCTCATCAACTGCTTCGGTTGTGGCTTCAAGGGAGACTCGATCTCTCTCATCATGGAGAAGGAGGGCCTCACTCGTGGAGCCGCGTACCGCTGGGCAGAAGAGACTCTTGGCTTCGTTGGGCGAACTCGATCTGGACGAGCGGGGCATGGCTTTTCTGCGGGCTCGGGGAATTTCGGCGTGGCCTACCGACCGAAAGCGCTACGCGGTCGTACCGGCTTCGCCAGGGCCTGACCTAGAGCGGTACGCCGGGCGGCTTGCGATCCTCTCTCGCAGCGCCACCGGCTCGATCTACGACGTCGCGTTCAGGTGCCTAGAGCATGACGACTGCAAGGCAGCCGTGCTGTGGACCGACTCCGACGGCAAGGAGCACCGATGCCGCAAGTACGACTTCATCTCAGGTATCGACAAGCGCCTGCACAACACCCAGGCCGTCGTCCGCGCGGGGCACGTCATCGAGATCACGGAGGGGCAGCTGGACGCCGACGCGCTGGAGTTCTGCGGCTTGCACGCGGTCGGGGTGCCGGGCGCGTCCGCCTGGCGGCCGCATCACCGTCGGCTGTTCGTCGGCTTCGAGCGGGTGCGCATCTGGGGAGATGGGGACAGGGCGGGGCGGGAGTTCGCGAAGAAGGTTGGGAGTGATCTGCGTAACTCCGAGTCAGTGACCCTGCCGGAAGGGCAGGATCCGTGTGCTATACTCGCGGAGCGGGGCATGGGTGCCATCTTGGCGCTCGCTGAGGGCGAGTTGATGCCGGATCCTGTTCCACCTACCGAGGAGTTCCCGTTCTAATGTCGAACACAGATCGCGTGTCGTACGCCTGGTCGGTCCGCGAGGACCGGTCTGCGCTGAAGTACATCCACTGGGCCTTGGAGGCGATGATATGCGAGCTTCCCCTCGACGCCGAAGAGCGGGTCGGCGACTTTATCGACGCCCTCACCGAGTGGCTGGACGAAGCGTGAGTACCACCTACTTCACCTCGGATCTGCACTTCGGCCACCAGAAGGTCGCCCGACTGCGAGGGTTCGACTCGGTCGACGACCACGACGCCGACGTCCTGCGCAGCCTCAACACCCTTCGTCCGGGGGACGCTCTCTGGGTCCTGGGCGACCTCTGCGGGGGCTCGCTCCCGGCCTGGGAGCGAGCGCTCCGTCTACTCGGGGGCGCGCCAGGACGCAAGCGCCTCGTGCTCGGCAACCACGACCCCGCTCATCCGATGCACCGTCACTTCGTCAAGCACTCCGCCCGGCTGGGCGAGGTGTTCGAGTGGTGGGGCACCGATGCTCTGGTTCGCTTCTCCCCGACCCTGCGCGCTCGGCTCTCCCACTTCCCGTACGCCAGGGACCGCGGCGCCCCGCGGTATCCCGAGTGGCGCCCGGCGAACACGGGGGGGTGGCTAGTCCACGGCCACACCCACGGCGCCGAGCGCTATACCCTCGTCGAGGGTGGCGCTCATGAGGTCCACGTCGGCTGGGACGCCTGGCGTCGGCCTGTCGCTCAGTTCGAGCTCGCTCGCCTGATGGAAGAGGCGTCGCCCTCCGCGCGCTCGTCCGATCTGGAGGGTCTCGCATGAGGGTTCTTGTCATCGACATCGAGACCAGCCCCAACCAGGCGTACGTCTGGGGCCTCTGGAACCAGAACGTCGGGCTGAGTCAACTCCAGCACCCCGGCGAGGTGATCGCGTTCGCGGCCAAGTGGGTCGGCAGGCCGAAGATCCACTTCGCCTCGGTCTACCACCACGGCAAGCAGGAGATGCTCGACAGAGCCCACGCCCTCCTTTCGGAGGCTGACATCGTGGTCACTTACAACGGGGTGAAGTTCGACATGCCTTGGCTGCGAACCGAGTTTGCGGTGGCCGGCATGCCGCCACCCTCCCCGTGGGTGGACGTCGACCTGTGCGCGCTCGTCAAGCGCACGTTCCGGTTCCCGTCGAACAAGCTCGCGTACGTCACCCAGGCCCTTGGCTTGGAGACCAAAGAGGAGACCGGCGGCTTCCAGCTGTGGCTCGATTGCATGACCGGCGCACCGGCCGCCAAGAAGGCGGCCTGGGCTAAGATGAAGTCGTACAACACCCAGGACGTCGTGGTCACCGAGCAGTTGATGGAGCGCATCCGCCCCCACGTCAAGACGTTCCCCGTGCCCTCGCTGTACCACGATTCGTCGGTGGACGTGTGCCGATGCGGCTCCGAGGACCTCGCCCCCCAGGGGTACTCGTACACGGCGCTTTCAAAGTTCCAGCGCTATCGGTGTCGCGAGTGCGGCGCCTGGTCCAGGGGCGCGAAGGCGCTCGCCCGCATCGACGTCAGGCCAGCACGATGAGCGACGCAGATCAGGTCACCTACACCGCCGACGAGCTGATGGCCCACCTCGGGTCGATCTGGGACATCGAGCACACCCTCACCAACCGTCCCGCCAAGTCCGGCAACACCGGCACTCGGTCGCGAATCCAAGATGGCCACGTGCCGGACTGGATCGTCGGCGGGGCCGACGCTGCCCTCGCGTGGACCCGGAGCGAGATCAACAGCGAGGAGCAACACGTGCTACGGTGCATCCACCACGAGGGGTACCTGCCGAGCGAGCTCGCCTCCTCGTGGTCGGTCTCGGTCGCCGACGTCCTGGCCGCGCACGACCGCGGTCTGGCGAAGATGCTCGCCTACCTGAACCGCCACGCCAACGCAGCGAAAGGCCTCGCATGAGCTACCCCAGCACCTCTCCGGACATCGCGGCGGAGGAGCCTCGGTGACCGGCGAAGTGCCCGACCGCAAGGCGCTAGCCGTCGAGCGGGCGCCCAGATCCCAACCGAAGGACCCTGCCGTGAACCTCGACAAATACCAGACGCTCGGCCTCTGCCTGGCCGCCTCAGCCGCGTTCAGCGCCGCCTCGGCGCTACAGCCGCTTCGCGCCGACGCCACCGAGGTGGGGTGTGGAGTCGTCGTCAACGAGACCGAATTTCCCACCCCGTCTCAGTTCGGCTCGGCCAAGCTCCCGAAGGGCGAGTGCAAGGTGCTCGCCTGGCACCTTCAGCCGGGTGACGACTGGGACACCCCGGCGCCCGAGCGCTTCGACCAGACCCCCGCCACGAGCCCTCACCCATGTCGCTGGACTCAGGTGGACCTCTACCGATACGGCACCGAGGATCAGAAGTCTGTCGTCGACGGACTCGACGACGACGGATTCCTACAGTGGATCGACGGCAAGGCTGAGGATTCCGCAGTCTACCTCCGGTCGGACCACATCCCCCCGACCGGCTGTGCAACCTCGTCACCCAGCCCCACCCCGACGCCCAGCGGATCCCCGTCCCCTAGCCCGAGCCCGTCGGCGTCCGTGACGCCGAGCCCGGACCCGACGCCCTCAACTGAGCCCACTCCGGGTCCGTCGATCACGCCGACCGCCTCGTCCACCACCAGCCCCGCGCCCGTCCCCTCGTCGACGTTCACCAGGGGTGGCCCGAGCCGCACGCCCTCGCCCACTGCGGAGCCGGTGCCCTCGGCGCCTCCCGGCGGGGCTACGCCCACATCTACGCCCACCGAGACCCGGGCCGAGGCGCCGGTCGCACGCCCCACGGTCGCCCTCCCGCCCCCCGGCCCTGTTGAACTGGCGCAGACCGGCGGCGACGGCACCTACCTGCTTGTCGCTCTCGGCGCCTGGGCGCTGGTGGCCGGAGTCATTCTAGTTCGGATCGCACGACGCGAGAGGGAGCACTGAGATGAGCGACACTGGCGGCACCGGATGGAGCAGGTTCACGGTCCTAGTGCAAACCGACAGCGCCGTAGCCGAGAGCCTGCGGAGGGAGCGCCACTTCAGCCTCTCTCACCAGGTGGAAGAGGGGGCCGCGGTGCCCCCCTATGAGCCTCGCGACGGGGACGTGTTGCGCGACCCCGATACTGGCAGCCTGATCGTGTTCTTCTACGGCCGGGCCTGGCAGTTCGGAGGCGATGGTCACTACCTCCGGCCGGAGAGCCTCGACCCCGACGATTGGGCTCAGGAGCGGGTGAAGGTCACCTTCGGCTCCACTCTTCTCGTTCACCGGGCAGAGGCGACAGAGTGAACGAGGAGGAGCAGGCGCAAGCTGAGTTCGCGCTAGCCGTGGAGGCGTGCGAGGCCGCCGAGGCCTTGGCCGACGAGGCCACCGGCAAGGCGCACGCTGCCTGGCGTGCCATGATGGCCGCAGAGCGACGCCTGCGGGCCCTGACAGAGGAGTGACGATGGAGTCCATCAAGTACAGCGCAGAGAACCACGATGCGTGCGTTCAGTGGGTCGAGAGCAGGGGGGGGTGCATCCGAGCGACGGAGCCATGGGGGCCCCTGTACGTATGGCGCCGGAGCGGCGACACCCTGAAGCTGGCCGCCTCCCTGCGGCCCGGCCAGTTCATACGCGCCGAGGTCGGGGGCGGCTTCAGGGTCGAATCGCCGCCCCTCCAGCCCTCCCCGCCGGAGGAGCTCGTGACTTCACCCACCGGCGGACAGAAGGGTCGGAAACCCGCTCAGCACGGCTCGCTTGACCCGGTGGCGCTGACCACGCTCGCCGAGGTGAGCGGGTTTGGCACCCGGAAGTACGCTCGTCACAACTACCTGAGGGGGTACGACTGGTCGCTGTCGTACGACGCCTTGCATCGTCACCTGAACGCGTTCTGGAGTGGAGAGGACCGCGACCCTGAATCCGGCCTGGCTCACGCAGCGCACGCCGCGTGGCATGCGCTCGCGCTCGTGTCGTTCTTGGAGCGCGGAATCGGCACGGACGACCGGCCACCGTCGGCCGGGTCGAGGACCACCGGCCCTGCCGCCTCGCTAGAGGGTCGGGACTGATTCCGCGTGGAGCTAGACCCAGAAGTGGCCCACGTGGCCACGGGCCGCCTGTCAAGTCACACAACGGAAGGCGAGTCGATATGAGGACACGCGTTTTCGACTGGTTCTGCTGGGTCGCACTCGCGACCCTCGTCGGCCTGGCGTTCACCCTGGCCGGCCGGGTGCAGGGGTGGAACGTCCCGCAGTGGGGCGACCTGGTCGCCCCCACCGACCTAGAGGACTTCGACCTGAACCGAGGTCCGGTGGTCGAGCCATGAGCAATACCGAGCCCCGCGAGCGGCGGCGAGGCACCTGAATCGATACCACGGCCAGGCCGTACCGCTGGTAGCGGGCCCCCCGGCCAGGTCCTGGCTCCAGACCACCCCGGAGCACGCCGGGGGACTTGAAAGGATACGGAATGAAGAGAATTGCAGCTGCGACGGTCGCGGCCTTCGCGCTCCTCATCGGCGGGATCGTCGCGGCCCCGGCCGCTTCGGCTCATCGCCCCGGGCATATCCGCTGCGAAGACATCCAGATCACTACCTGTCTGCTCAACTACAAAGACGGGTACTGGCTCGCGCAGCGCTTCTACGGCGACGGGCCGACCGGCTTCACTTGGGTCCGGCTGACCATGAAGAGCGGCCTCGACAGCTCCCATGTCGGGGCGATCACGTGCCCGCGGGGCGACTCTTGCGTGATCGACTACTACGACCCGGGTAACTACTGGATGGCCAGGCAGGCTAGTGGCACCACCTGGGTACGCCTGACGCAGCTCTGACCTTCCCCGCAAGGCGCCAACCCCCGCTCCCTGTTCACTCGGGCGCGGGGGTTGTGCTTTGCCCCCGAGGGGTGTAGCGTCCCGTGCATCAGACACCGCACAGGAGGAAGACATGGCAAGGAAGAGCAACAAGCGACGCTCTCGCGTTCACGCAGAGCAGGTTCGCCGGTACGCGCTCGCCACCCTAGAGCGCCGTCCCGTCACGATAGAGGGCGTCGAGCGCTGGCTGACCGAGGTGGCCCGATGAGCGCCCGGGAGGTCATCGCACACAAGTTGCTGACCGCGCTACGGCCGCAGCTGCGACGGGAGGGCTACCTAGCGGGGTGTGCTCCCGTCGCCGCGTGGTCTCTGGATGGGGGCAGGACAGCCACCCTAACCATTCGGGTGG
>JBOFBK010000598.1:0-2751 GCA_051645525.1 Dermatophilaceae bacterium
GGCGCGGGACGGGCGCACGACGCCGGCCGACATGGCCGGCGGCACCATCACGGTCACCAACGTGGGCGTCTTCGGCATCGAGGCCGGCACCCCGATCCTCAACCCGGGGGAGTCGGCGATCCTCGCGTTCGGCGCGGTCACCCGCCGTCCATGGGTGGTCACCGACGACGACGGGGCCGAGTCGGTGGTGCCGCGCTGGGTCACCACGCTCGCGCTCTCGTTCGACCACCGCCTCGTCGACGGCGAGCTCGGCAGTAGGTACCTCGCGGATGTCGCCGCACTGCTCGAGAACCCCGCTCGCGGTCTCGTGTGGGGTTGACCGGCGTGTCGAGAGGTGACCTGCCCGGGGTGGAGGCTCAAGAGGGCTCCGGGGGGCGAAGCCCGCTGGGGGTGAGCTTCCCCCGGGTCGGCGGGCGCCGCTCCACCGCTGCCACCGGTCGCGCGGTCGTTGCCGACGCGCTCCGTCCGGCAGACCCGGTCGGCGCCGATGCCGCACTGCGCGAGACCAACTGGCGCAGTGGCTACCTCACGCACTTCCGTCGGCTGGTCGAGGCGGGGATGGCCGACCCCGGTGCCGCCCGTGCCAGCGCGGTCGCCGGGCTGGCGTCGATCCACGGCCGGATGACGTGGTGCCCGCCGGGTGGCGGAGTGGAAGTGGCGCTGTCGCAGGCGTTCTCCGACCTGGCAGCGCGCGGCGACGGCACGTCATCCGCGACGGACGCCGAGGTCGTCGAGGGTCGTGGCGAGGCGGAGACCGAACTGACCGTTCCGTACCGAGGCCGGCGAGTCGGAGGCGACCACCTCCGACGGCAGCTCGACACGTGGGTCGACGCCGGTGTCGTCGAGCCGAGCCTGCGCGAGGCTGTCTCCACGGTGCTCGACCACCCCGAGTGGCTGCGGCTCGACGGCCGCACCGTCGTGGTGCTGGGAGCCGCCGCCGAGATGGGGCCGCTGCGGGCGCTGCTGCGCTGGGGAGCGGCCGTGGCCGCGGTCGACCTGCCCCGGCCGGTGCTGTGGCAGCGCCTGCTCGACGACACCTCCGCCCTGGCCGGGCGGATGGTGGTACCCGTCCGTTCGGGTGGCGAGCCGCTCGCCGCCCGCGCCGGCGTGGACCTCCTGCACGACCTGCCGGCGGCCACCCGCTGGGTCGCCGGGCTCGACGGCGATCTGGTCGTCGGCAACTACGTGTATGCCGACGGTGGCACGAACGTGCGGGTCAGCGTGGCGGTCGACGCGCTCACCGAGGCGGTGCGCCGCATCCGGCCCGACACGGCTCTGGCCTTTCTCGCGACGCCCACCGACGTGTTCGCCGTGCCGGCCGAGGCGGTCGTGGCGTCGGTCGACGCCTATGCCGCGCGCCGCGCGTCGAAGGTGCTCCGGGTGCCGCTGCGCGCGGTCTCGGGAGGGCGGCTGCTGCGCCGCAACTACGTGCCCGGCGAGAGCCCCGGCGTCAACGACTCGGTGGTGCTCCAGCAGGGCCCGAACTACCTGCTGGCCAAACGGATTCAGCGCTGGCGGGCGACGACCGCCCAGCAGCAGGGCGCCGTCGTGTCGTTCAAGGTGGCACCGCCGACGCGCACGCGCTCGGTGGTCAAGAACCGCGCGCTCGCCGCGGCCTACGCGGGGGCGCACCGGTTCGGCGTCGAGGTGTTCGAGCCCGGTACCGCGAACACGTTGATGGCGGCCCTGCTCGTGCACGACCTCAACGCTGGGACGCCACACCACGAGCACCCCTGGCAGGACGAGGCGTGGGCCGCCGCGCATGGCGGCCTGTGGCGGTGCGCGTACGACCCGCGCAGCGCCCTCGGCCTGGCGGCCCTGCTCGGTGTGGCCGGCGCCCGCCCCTGAGATCGTCGGCGCCACCGGTACAGCGCGGAGGCTCAGCCCGCGGTACAGCGCGGAGGCTCAGCCCGCTCGGGTCGGCCAGTGGTCGAGGAGGTCGCCGGGTGCCAGGCCGAGGGCGCGCTCGATGTCGCCCGGCGCGGTCTCGCGGAGGTACTGCGCCACCACCTGCGACAGGTCCTGCCAGTAGCCGCGCAACGTCGACTCGGCGACGTGCATGGTCCTCGCGATCTCGGCGTAGGTGAGCCCACGGGCCCGGCCGGCGAGCAGCTCACGCTGACGCGGACCGAGGATGGTCAAGGTGCCACGGCGGGCGAGCACCTCCGCCATCCCGATGAGCTGGGTCGGCATCACCACCTCGCCCGCTGCCACCTGCCGGATCGCGCGGTCCACGGCATCCGGTGGAGCCGACTTGGCGACGAGCCCTCGCGCCCCCGCGGCGACGCAGGCCGCGAGGACCAGCCGCCGCTCCTCCTGCGTGTACAGGCAGGTGACATGGCCCGCCTCCACCAGTCGCCGCACGGCCTCGAGGCCCTGCGCGGCATCCGGCTGGCTGCCGTTGGCGAGGTGCAGATCGAGGATGACGACGTCGACCTCCGGGCAGCCGGCGAGAAGGTGCTCCACCCGGTCGGCCGTGACGACGAAGTCCAGGCGCGGCAGCAGCAGGGGCAGCGCCAGGCGCAGTGCTGCGACGTCCTCGACGAGCGCCACCCGCGGGCGGTGCACGGGCTCGGCACGCTCAGGCTCGACGCCGCCGGGCGGTGCGTCATCCGCCGGTCCGCCCATGCGGGCCGCGCGCGTCATCCGGCACCGACCCGCGTGCGGCCGGAGACCGAGACGGTGGTGCCGAGCCCGGGGGAGGAGGCGACTCGCGCCGTCATCCCGAGCCGTGACAGCTCGCGGTCGACC
>JBOFBK010000599.1:0-2020 GCA_051645525.1 Dermatophilaceae bacterium
CGTTCCTCCTCGGCCACCGTCGCCGCGAGCGCGCCGAGCCCGTTGTCGGTCATGTCGCCGTGTCCCTTCGTCGGTGGTACGTGAGCCATCGGTGTCACCGGAGCTGGAAGAACGGGGAGTCGAGCACGTAGGCCGCCACGAGAGCCGCCCGGCCGGCCGAGGTGGCCGGCACCACTGCGTCGCCGTCGACCTCGAGGGCGGTCAGCACGGCCCGTCGGCGCTGCTCGTCGAGCGCGGTGCCGATCACGGCGTGGCTGATCCGGTCGACCCACACCCGGTAGGTCGTGCCCGGCGCCGGGGCGAGCCGCACGGCGAGGCCGGTGGACGGCGTCAGGCCGGCCATCGACCCGGAGGTCGCGGTGCGGTGCAGGTTCCACCGGGCCACCATCTGGCTGGCCGACTGCCAGGCCGCGTACACGTCCGGGTAGCCGTCCGGCGGCCCCCAGGCGAGCGGGTGGTGCCCGACCCGCTGGAGCGAGCGGTAGAGCGAGCTCAGCCCGGCTGCGGTGTCGGCACTCACGGCCGCGTCCACGGCCCGGAAGGCGCCGACGGCATCCTCGAGCGGCCGGCGGGTCTTCGCCTGCGGCGCCGACCAGAACTCGCTGCTGCGGAACAGCACCCGGAGCACCGGCACGATCGCCGTGTCGTTGTCGAGGTAGGCCTGGGCGAGCCGGTCGACCAGCGACTGCGGCGGGCTGTCGGACACGAATCGCACCGCGAGCTTGCGGGCCACGGTCCGGGCCGTCGACGGATGCCGCGCCAGGTAGGACAGGTAGGCGTCACCGACGGCCAGACCGTCATCCGAGGCACTGTTGCGGTGTGAGAAGCCGAGCACCCGCACCGGTCCGACCCAGTGGTGCCTGGCCGTCCAGCGGAACTCCCACGACGTGCCGAAATGCACCCCGCGACCGGTGAGGAGGTACGCGCTGTTCAGCACATCGGCCTCGGTGTAGCCCGAATCGACCCCGACGGAGTGCAGCTCGAGGAGCTCGCGGCCGAGGTTCTCGTTGACGCGGTCGCGGGTGGACTGGTTGTTGTCGAGGTAGGTCAGCATGGCCGGATGCCGCATCGCGGCACGGAGCATGTCGGCGTACCTCCCGAACGCATGGGCCCGGATGACGGACCTCGCGTAGTCCGGGGTGTTGGCCCACACGAGGTCCGACGGGGTGGTGACGTGCAGCAGGTTGCTGAAGACGTCGACGACCACCTCGAAGAGCTGCCGCGAGCTGAAGACCTGCAGGCCGAGGGTCGCCTTCGCCAGCTGCTGCGGCGGCTGGGCGGTCGTGGTGCCGGCCGCCACGGCCTGGACCACGGCGGCGATCGGGGCGAGGGCGAGCGGGTGGGCCGCGAGCACCGCGTCGCCGGCCGGGTCCGGGATCGACCGCGGGTTCAGCTGCCGCTCGAGCCAGCCGTCGACTCCGCGCGACCGCACCTCGTCGCGGTCCGACGGGCGCGGACCGAAGGTGGCCCTCGACAGGAGATGACCGGTGGCCCGTGGTGTGTTGCCGAGCCCGCGGGTGGCCAGTGCCGGCGGCATCGAGTCGGGCCGTACCAGCGCGGGCGCGCCGTCGAGCACGACGGACGCGCGCGACGCGGTCGAGTACAGCCGGCCGACGCGGGACCGGCGTGCGGGGATGTCGCGCGGGGCCTGCGGCAGCGCCTGACCGGTCGTCGCCATGAGCGGCCTCCTTCGTCATCCGCGGTTCGCCGCACGGGGGGTCGCCGTGCGGACCGTTCGTGTCGGGCGGTCGGCTCGTGGTCGCGTCGGCGACCCGCCCGGCGCCCGGCCGGGCGACTCTATGGGCGCCCCGTGCTCGCACACCGGCGGATGTGTCCCGGAGTGGCCGTACGGCCGGCAGTGCGCACCGTCGGTCGGGGCTCCCTCGGCCGTTCGGCGGATCGAGGCACCGCCGGCCGGACTGCGGCTTACACCGCCGGCATCCGGTCCTCTCGTCTTGACCAGATTTCGAACGTGTGTTCCCATTGCTCATGCGATGGCACGACCAGACCCTCACGGCGC
>JBOFBK010000600.1:0-1139 GCA_051645525.1 Dermatophilaceae bacterium
CCCAGAACTCCACGTGGTGCAGCGTCCCCGGTGTCGGCGCGCTCATCCGGCATCGGCGCCGGCGGGTGACCCCGACGTCCCACGGGCTGCATCGCGCACGCTGCACCCTCCCGAGCCGACGCGCCCGCGTCAACCCGACCCGCGAGGATGCCGCCCCGAACGGCGACGTGACAGCGCGCCGTCGGGGCTGACGTCATCCGCGATGTGTGGTGGAGTGGGGCAGGTGAGTCCGACGAGCAGGGGACGTCCGAAGGGCCGAGGCCGCAGCGGCAAGGCGAGCCAGCGGCATCCGGCCCACCACCGGCCGCCGACCGATGCCGAGAACGCGCTGCGTGATGTCGTCGCGCACGCCGGTGAGCTGCGCGGCGGTACCCGCATCGAGGCACAGCTACTGGCCAGTGCCTGGCTCGGCACCGCGTGGCTGGGCCGCGAGATGGGCGCCCGCGACGCCGAGGCCGGCTTCGTGCGCGAGCTGGTCGCCCTGGTGCGCCGCAAGCGCCGACCCGAGCTGTGGGTCGCCGTGCACGTGCTCGCGACCGTGCCGGATGACGCGTGGCGCGCCGAGCTCGTGGCCGCCCTTGCCGAGGCTCCGCCCGGCACGCCGGTGCCGCCCTGGGCCGTCGACCCCGCCACCACGCGACCCGAGCAGGCGACCCGGGCGCGCCTGTGGGCCGACCCGTGGGGCTCCGAGCGCGTCTACCTCGTCGACTACGACGAGCCCGAGCCGCACGCGCTGTTCGTGCGGGTCAGCACCGACGGCGGCGTGCTCGTGCATCAGGTGGTCATCGGCCACCAGGGCGACGAGCCCGACGGGCCGGTGGGCGCCCTGACGCTCCAAGGCGACCAGCCGGTCGACGCCACCCTCACCGCTGTCGCCGACGCCCTCGCCCAGACCGACCTGTACTGGCCGCCGCAGGAGGCCGAGGAGTACGTGCTCACCCGCGCCGTCGCGCACTGGCGCACCAGCGGGCACCGCGCCGAGAGCGACTGGGAGCCGATACCGGATGACGCGCGCCGGCACCTCCTCGACGCGTTCGCCGCCGCCCACGGCGCCGAGCTCGGCCTCGACGCCTCGATCGTCGAGGTGCTCGCCGACACCTTCGTCGACTTCGGTGACGGCTACCTCGACGGCGGAGTGC
>JBOFBK010000601.1:0-12445 GCA_051645525.1 Dermatophilaceae bacterium
GCCCACCCGCCGATCCGCCTCCTCGACCCCAAGCACGGCCCACTGGTGGCGGTACGGCTCCGGGTGCTGTCGCGCAAGACTCTTGGCGGCCTGCACACCGATCTCAGCGGCCGGGTGCTCGGTCTCGACGGCTCGCCGGTGCCGGGGCTCTACGCCGCCGGCGAGGTCGCCGGCTTCGGCGGTGGTGGCGTACACGGGTACCGAGCGCTCGAGGGCACCTTCGTCGGCGGCTGCCTGTTCAGCGGGCGTGCCGCCGGGCGTGGAGCGGCCGCAGCAGTCTGACCACCCACGCCGCCGGCCGCCGAGTCAGAGATACTGGCCGGTTCCGGGCGAGCCACTCGGGTCGGGCACCGCCTGGCCCGGGTTCGACGTCCCGGGCGCCCGGCCGCCCGGCGCTGCGACTCCTGGTGGGAGGGCGCGCATCTGCTGGAGCTGGGCCTGTGCCGCCATCTGCTGGGCCACGAGCGCAGTCTGGATGCCGTGGAACAGCCCTTCGAGCCAGCCGACGAGCTGGGCCTGGGCGATGCGCAGCTCGGCATCGGACGGCGCCTCGTCACGGAACGGCAGTGCGATGCGGTCCAGCTCCTCGACCAGCTCGGGAGCGAGACCGTCCTCGAGCTCGGCGAGGGAACGACGGTGGATGTCGGCGAGGCGGGCCCGGCCGCGTTCGTCGAGCGGGGCGCTGCGCACCTCCTCGAGCAGCTGCTTGACCATCGATCCGATGCGCATGACCTTCGCGGGCTGCTCGACCAGGTCCGCCGGGTTTCCGGGGCCGCGGCGCCCACGGTCGGCGGCCTGGTCGCTGTCGGGCGCGTGGTCACTGTCAGCTGGCTGGTGCGCCACCCCCATCCCGTCAGGGGTGACCACGACGATGCGCTCGCCGTCGTCGCTGACCGTGGCAGGGACGGCACGGCTGTCGGTCTCGGGCGAAGGGGGCTGCTCGTGCTCACTCATGACCGCCATCCTGCCCGACCGCACCAGACATCGACGCCGCGGTGGGCGGGTTCGCGCGGGGCGACCGCTCAGCCGACGGGTGCGGCGGTGACGACGATGTTGTCGCGGTGACTGCGCAGCTCGCGGATGTACTCACCGCCGCAGGTGACGAGCACCAGCAGGGGTTTGCCGTCGCGCGCGAAGATCTCGTCGACGGGAAGCTTCTTCTTGTAGATGCGCTCGCGGCCGACCACCTCGTACTCGCGGACCGTGCCCTCGGCATCGGTGACCTCGATGCGCATGCCTTCCTCGGCGCCCTTGAGCGGGGCGAACGCGCCGGCGCCGTCCTCGCGGGTGGCGACGTGACCGGCGATCACCGTGTTGCCGGCCTTGCTCGACGGTGACGACCCGTAGCGGTACCAGCCCACGGCGGTCGGAGCGGCCGGAATGACCATCGCGCCGTCCTTCTGCACGCCGACGGCGTCGACTCGGGCCTCGACGTCGAGGTCGGGGATGGAGATCCGGGTGGGTGCCGGGTCGGTGGTGGTGGCCAACGCGTCGAGCGAGGCGTCCCGCGTCTTCGGCTTGGGCAGCGCGGGCGTGGTCGCGGTCGCGGTCGGGCTGGCCGTGGGGGTGGGGCTGGCGCTGGGGCTCGGAGTGGTCGACGACCGCGCCTCCGCGAGTGAGGTGCCGGTCGCGTCATCGGGCGCAGTGAGCGCCTGGGCGACCAGGCCGCCGACGGCGACCACGGCGACGACAGCCGCACCGACGGACGCCACCCGCCACCGCTTCTTCGGGTCCATGCTCACGTGCTGCTCCTCCTGCGTGTGCTCGGCCTCACCCTACGACGGTGAGAAGACATGGATGACGGGGACCCGCTCGAGGCGGGCCCCCGTCATCCGTGCTGGTGTCTGTCGGTCAGATGGTGCTGCGGCGAGCGCGGACCGCGGCCGCGCCGGCGGCGAGCGCACCAAGGACGGCGAGCGCGCCGAGGGTGGTCGTCATGGCGTTGCCGGTGTCAGCGGTGCCCGAGGGGACGCCCGAGGGCGAGGAGTGCAGGCCCTCAATGGTCTGCACGGCGACGGTGAGGTTGTCGTCCTCGGCCGAGCCCCACGCGTACACGATGGTGGCCTGGCCCTCGACAACAGGAACATCGGCCGCGGGGATCACCGGGTCGGTCGTGCCGGCGAGCGCCACCGACGCCGAGACGGTGCCGGCCGGGAGGTCGGCCTTCTGCTCCTTCGGGTTGGTGAGGTTCTTGAACACGGCCTCGCCACCGGCGAGCACGTCGACCGCGGGCGCGGCGGCGGTGTGCCGCACGATGAGGCGGCCCTCACCGGCGTCGGTCTTGCTCACGTCGTTGACGAACGGGGTGAGCACCGGGTCGCCGCCCGCGTTGAGGTGTGCGGCCACGCTGATGTTGGCGCCAGCGGGGACCACGACGTCGTTGGCCTCGATGGCCGGGTCGCCCGCCGGGTCGCCGTTGGCCGGGAAGACCGCGAGGTTGTAGGTGCCCGCCGGGAGCGGAACCGCGTCGGTGACCGTGCCCGGCTCGAAGTCGGTGAGGATGGCCTCGTCGGCAGCGTAGGTCTCGTCGGCGCTCACGTACACGTCGACGGTGAGCCCGGGCACGCCGTGGAACACCACGACCTTCGCGTCCTCCGCCGCGTAGGCGGGGGTGGCGAGCACGAGGGGAAGGGCGGCGACGGCCAGGGCCGCGGATGCCGCGAGGGGCTTGCGCATGATCGGTTGTCCCTTTCAACAGGTGGTTAGGTGAACCCTCTTCGGCCGGACCCGGCTGGGCGGATGCACCTTGGTGGGGCGATATCTCCGAGATGTGTGCTCGAAGCGGCCCGGGTCACGGTAGTGGAGGCGCACCCGCGCGGCAATGGCTCGCTGGTGCCGCCGCTGCACGCACCTGGGACGCTGCGCGCACAGCACTGCATCACTGCAGGTTGTGAACCTGGCGCCGGAGGCGACGGCTTGTCCGAGGTGGGTGGGACACTGAACGGTTGACCAGCGGAAGGGCCACGACGAGCGGGCAGGTCTGGTGGCCGTCATCCGGCCCGGCGGGTCACCGTGGGCGCCCGGCGGATGCCGGCCGCGGCCATTCCGGCCGCGACCAACGGCACGAGCACGCCGACGACGAGCAGCGACAGCCACGGGATGACGAGCGCTCCGCCGGTCGCGGGGTTCTCCAGCCCGGCCGCGCGCTCCTGGATGTCGGTGGTGAGAATCCTCGCGATGGCGATGCCGGGGACCAGGCCCACCGCCACGCCGAGCGCGCAGCCGACCGCGGCGAGCAGGAACGCCTGAGCAGCCGTCATGACCCGGCGAGTGCGCCTTGTCGCCCCCAGCGCCGCGAGCGTGGCCTGGTCGGTCTGCTGCTCGGCGAGGGTGAGCGCCGTCGACGTGAGCGTGACGACGAGGATGAGCAGCGCGAACACGGCGAGGAGGATGGCGACGACGAGCTGGTCCTCGCGCTCGAACCCGCGCTCGACGTCGAACCACGTCTCGTCGCCGAGCCGCTGCAGAGCCTGTTCGACCTGGGTCTCGGTGATCGCCGAGCCGTCGGCCATCCGCACCGATAGCTCTTCCTCGGCGAGCGGCCAGCCCGTGGAGAAGGGTGAGTCGGCCGCGAACGCGATATCGAAGCCGAACATGGCCCCGTTCACCGCTGCGGTCTGAGGCACAACGACGGCCGACACGGTCCGGTCCTGCTCGACGCGCACATCGGTGACCCCGTCCCCGTTTCCCTCCGGATCAGGAAGGTAGGTCCCGCGGGCGACGCGGTGCTCCGAGCCCTCGAGCCCGCGCACCACCATCGCGCCGTCGCGAACCCGCTGGGTCTGCGCGGCGTCGAGGCCAAGCCGACGCGCGAGCTCGGCAGCCGGCAACATCAGCACGCCCGTGCTGGACCCGGGCAGGTTCGCCTCCGTCCCCCTGACGGCGCACCGGCTCGGCGACCCGTCGGGCGTCGCGGTCCTGAGCGTGTCGGCCGGCTCGCACCCCGGTGGGATGACGTTCACGAACACGGAGCGGTCGGATGTCGCCTCTCCCTCTGAGCCGTAGGGAACGCCGAAAGCGGTGACCGGCTCGACGATCGACCCGGGTAGGGCATCGCGGACGCTGTCGGGGTCGAGCGGTCGGTCGTACCCGCTCACCAGGGCCTCGCCGACCAGCGTGCCGGGCGTGTAGTCGCGGCGCTGATCTTCGGTGTCGCTCTCGAGCCCGGTCATGCCGAACGTCAACCCGGCCACGGCGGCGAGCACCGCGGCCACTGACGGCGCACTGCGGGCTCGGTGTCGTGCCAGGTCGCGTGCCGCCATGCGCAGGGACGTCGGCATCCGGCTACCGAGTCGGCCGACCGTCGCGAGGGTGAGCGGCACGAGGAACAACGCTCCGGCGATGAGCGCCATCGCGCCGAGCGTCACGACGTATTCGGCGCCCAGGCCGATGACGGACGGACGGCCGTAGCCGTCCCCAACCTTCGGCGGGACCGCACCGGTTGCCAGGACGATGAGGACGCCGCCGACAGCCGACAGAATCGCGCCGAGCACGAAGAGCAGCCGGCTCGGCCGGGGCGAGACGCTCTGGCCCCGCATCACGCCGACGATGTCGAGTCGACCGAGGCGTCGAGCCGGCAGCAGGGCGGCGACGACGGTGCTGAGCAGGGCACAGCTGGCGACGGCAGCGAGCAGGCCGGGCCGGATGTCGAGCGGCCCACCCAGACCGAGGCCCCCGTCGCGTTCGGCCCAGCGGGTGAGACCGGCCGCACCGACGACGCCGAGCGCGGAGCTGGCCACCGCGGACACGCCGCCGAGGACGACGGCCTGGGAGAGCACGGTGCGCCGCATCGCGGCGGTGCTGGCGCCGTTGCTCGCGGCCAGTGCCAGGGTGCGGCGCTGGCGTGCCGCGCTCACCGCGAAAGCCGGTCCGACGAGCAGGGTGCAGGAGACGAGCAGCATGACCGAGCCGAGACCGACCAGCAACCTGGTGTCCGTCTCAACCGACTCCATCTCGGGGATGAGCTCGCTCGGCAGCTCCGACTCCGGGGGCGGGTTGCGCAGCACCTCGGCGGAGATGACGACGAGTCCGTACCGGTTGAGCTCGCGCACCTCGGCCCAGCTGACCGGGTCGTTCCCGCGCACGATCCACGAACCTCCGCCGGTGGCCTGGAACGGCGTGGGCGGCACGGCCGTGACGAGCCCGATTTCACTCCAGCGGGCGGCGCTGTCGGCGACACCGACGACATCGAGGGTCAGCGGTGTGCCGTCGACGGCGACCTCGATCGGGCCGGACGACGGCAGACCCTCGGCGATCGAGCTCGCCGTGACGAGGGCTTCGCCGGTGCCTCGCGGCCACCGGCCGCTCTCGAGCCGGAGCCGCTCACCGAGACCGGCGCTGCCGTCTAGCGCCTCGGCCTCCAAGGTGACCCGGCGGTCACCGATCGTGGTGCGTGCGGTGAACGACACGACCGGCGACACCGGTGCGCCGACCAGACGCGCGACCGCGTCGGCGTTGGCGAACGCGTCGGCGTCGGCCCGCGCGCCGGGCACCGGCGGTGCGGTCCCCTCATCCCCGTCGTCAACGCTCGCAGACCCGGTGTAGGACCCGTCCGGCATCTGGACGACCGAGTCGAGCTGTGGGCTCTCGACCAGCGCCTGCCCACTGCCCATCGTCGCCGGGATCAGCTCGGGCCCCTCCACCTGCGACGTGGTGGCGATGGTGACCAGCATCGACAGCAGCAGGGTCGGCACGCCGACCATGACGACGACGAGTGCAGACCGTCCGCGGTGCCGCCGCACGTCGCGGCGCGCCATCCGCAACGCGACCGACCAGGTGGACCGCCACTGAGCGAACCGGCCCGGGTCGGGAGGCGAGAGCCGGCCTGGAGCCGGCGCCGCGGCATCCGGCCGTGGGGGCGCTGCGGTGGTCACCGCGAGCCGCCTGAGACGAGGAGATCGTCGACTGTGTCGAGGTCGCCGGTCGAGTCGACGACGACGCCGTCGCGGAGGAACACCACCCGGTCGGCCCAGGCCGCGTGTCGCGCCTCGTGGGTGACGAGCAGCCCGGCGACACCGGAGTCGCAGCGCTCGCGGAGCACACGCAGCACCTCCTCGCCGGTATGGGTGTCGAGGGCGCCGGTGGGCTCGTCGGCGAGCACGAATCGGCGGCTGCCGACGAGGGCGCGGGCGATGGCCACCCGTTGCTGCTGGCCGCCGGACATCTGGTCGGGGTACCGGTCGGAGAGCGCCATCAGGCCCATGAGGTCGAGAACCGCACGGGCTTGGCGGCGCGCCTTCGCCGACCGCAGGCCGTCGAGCTCGAGTGGCAGCGCCACGTTCTCGGCCGCGGTGAGGCTCGGGATGAGGTTGTAGTCCTGGAACACGAATCCCATCCGGCGGCGGCGCAGCCGGGCGAGGTCACGCGGGCTCATCGCGGTGAGCTCGTCGCCGCCGATCGACACCGAGCCGGAGCTCGGCCGGTCGAGCCCCCCGGCGACGTTGAGCAGGGTGGACTTGCCGGAACCCGACGGCCCCATGACGGCGACCAGCTCACCCGGCCGGATCTCGAGCGAGACCCCGTCGAGCGCGGTGACCGCGGTGTCGCCGGTGCCGTGGATGCGGGTGACGTCGCGGATGACGACGTGCGGTGCGGTGCTCATCGGGTGGCTCCCTCGGTGGCGTGGACGTCGTCGCTTGTGGTCGTGGTCGTGGTCGGGGTCGCGCGGATGCCGGGCCGGTCGGCATCGGGCGCCGCGTGGGTCTCGTGCGGCCCGGTGGACCCTCGGGCGTCGTGGCGGGCGAGCGTGGACTCGACGTGATCGAGCCAGCGCACCTCGGCCTCGGCGCCGAATACGAGGTTCTCGAGCACCAGCAGCCAGGCGAGCCCACGGTCGGGCTGGGCCGTCGTGGTGTCGGCCGCTCGGTCGAGCGCGTCGCGCTTGAGCCGGGTGAGGTCGCGCAGCTGGCGGAGGGTGGCGGTGCGTTGTCGTTGGACCACGTGGTGGATGTCGACCCCTGGTGCGGTCACGGCGAGGGCGAGCTTGATGGTGAGCTCGTCGCGTGGGGTGGTGGTGCGGTCGACCGGAGCGGCCCACCAGGCGTCGAGCTCGGTGCGTCCGGCCTCGGTGAGCCGGTAGGCGATGCGACCGTCGGGGCCGGCGTCGCCTGCTTGTTCGACCAGTCCGTCGCGGACCAGTCGGTCGAGCGTGGTGTAGACCTGCCCGACGTTGAGCGGCCAGGTGCCTCCGGTGCGCTCCTCGAACGCCGCGCGTAGTCGCGCACCGTACGTCTCGCCCTCGGCGAGGAGGGCCATCAGCCCGAATCGCACCGACATCATGGCACCTGCCTCTCGTTCCGACATACGCAGTATCTCTCCGCCATGGCGAATGTATACCGAGTATTACAAGCGGTCGTCAAGATCCGGTCGAGTACGACGACCACGGCCGGCGACCAGCGTCAGAAGGCGCCGGTCCGAGTCCGAGCCGGGTCAGACCGGGTCGGGGACGAGAAGCACCTTCCCGATGTGGCTGCTGGCCTCGAGCTCGCGGTGCGCCCGCGCGGCATCCGCGAGCGGATGGCGGGAGTGGATGACGGGGCGCACTGTCCCGCTTTCGAGCAGCGGCCACACATGCTCGAGGACCGCGGTCACGATCTGCGCCTTCGCCGCCCTCGGCCGGGCGCGCAACGACGAGGCGGCGACCGACCCCTGCTTCCGCAGGAGAGCGGCGAGGTCGAGCTCGCCGCGGATGCCGCCCTGCAGCCCGATGACGACGAGCCGGCCGCCGGTCGCGAGCGCTGCGACGTTGCGGGAGAGGTATGCCGCGCCCATGGTGTCGAGGATGACGTCGGCGCCTCGGCCGTCGGTGGCCGCCTGGACCCGCTCGACGAAGTCCTCGTCGCGATAGTTGACCAGGATGTCGGCGCCGAGTTCGCGGCAGGCGTCGAGCTTGCCGCTCGAGCCGGCGGTGACGGCCACGCGTGCACCGGCCGCCCGGGCCAGCTGCACGGCCATGGTGCCGATGCCCGACGACCCGCCGTGGACGAGGAACGTCTCTCCCGCAACGAGGTTCGCGGTCATGAACACGTTCGACCACACGGTGCAGACCACCTCGGGGAGCGCGGCGGCATCCGCGGTCGGGATGCCGGCGGGCACCGGAAGCAGCTGGCCGGCGGGCACGCGCACCAGCTCGGCGTAGCCACCGCCGGCGAGCAGCGCGCACACCTCGTCGCCCAGTGACCAGCCGTCGACGCCCGAGCCGAGCGCGACCACGGTGCCGCTCACCTCGAGACCTGGAACCTCGGACTCGCCCGGGGGCGGCGGGTAGTGACCGAGCCGCTGCATGACGTCGGCCCGGTTGACTCCCGCGGCCACGACCCGCACGAGCACCTCACCGGGCTCGGGCACCGGGTCGGGGAGGTCGGTGAGCGTGAGCGCGTCGGGGCCTCCGGGATCCGGGACGGTGACGGCCTTCATCCGGCCACCGTAGCCGCCGCGCGATGCCCCGGCCGGTCGCTTCCTCCCCGGATGTCCGTGCGGTTGCGGAGTCACCTGCCCGATCCCCGGAACGCTACGTGGCCAGGGGGTCGAACCACCGCAGGCCGTCGAACCGCGCGAAGCCCGCGTCGGAGGTCGCGATCGACAGGCCGTGCTCGAGGCAGAGCGCCGCGAGGTGCGCATCCGGGACGTCGCTCGGTCGCAGGCCCCGGGTGCGAAGGCACCGTCCCAGCAGCTCGGCGTGTCGAGTCCCCGGAGTGGGAACCCAGACCGGCTCGGCGGCCGACCACTCCTCGACCTGCGTCCATGCCGCGGCGATCGACACGGGCTCCGGGAAGAGCCGCGGGTTGCTCACCAGGCGGACGAACGCCAGGACGCTCGACCATGGCAAGGCCAGGCGCGGCCCGGTGGACAGCTCTCGTTCCAGCCAGTCCCGAGCCCCGGGGTGCTGGTCGAAATCGGTGACGTACGCGTAGACGAGGAGGTTCGCGTCGACGGCGATCACCGCCGGTCGTCCTCCTCGAGAACGGCGAGTGCCTCGCTGACGTCGTCCACGTCCGGGAGGCGAGGTCGGCCGAGGGAGCGCGACACTGTGTAGGGCCCCGGCCGCGGGGCGGTGCCTTCGTCGACAACGGCGAGGCCGACCCGGAGTGCGGTGTTCACGAGCTCGCGAAGCGTCAGGTCGCGCTGACTCCGCAGCCGCTCCAGATGGGCGGCGACGTCGTCGTCGAGTGAGAGGGTAGTTCGCACGCATCACAGCAGACTGTCGATGATGCGCCGATGTGTCGCTGGATTCCGGCGGGGGCTCACACTGGGTGGGTGGACACCACGACCGATGCCCGGCAGGCCGCACTGTCGATCACCGAGGTCGCGGCCGAGACCGGCCTCAGCCCGGCGACCTTGCGGTACTACGAGCGTGACGGTCTGCTGGTGCGCGCAGTGCCGCGATCGCCGAGCGGCCACCGCCGGTACGGGCCCGACGACCTCCGCTGGCTCCGGCTCCTGATCCGGCTGCGCACCACCGGCATGTCGATCGGCGACCTGCGCGGCTACGCCGCCATGGTGCGGGAGGGGCGCGGCAACGAGCTCGACCGGCTCGAGCTGCTGCGTGCACACCGCCGGCGCGTGCTCGACCAGCTCGCCGACGTCACCTCCTGCCTCGAGGCGATCGACCAGAAGATCGGCGACTACGAGGACGCGCTGGACCGCGCTTGACCTGTAGCGCGCTTCATCCCTTGAGATGGCGACATGAGCACCTCCACCGACCAGACCGTCCCCACCCGCACGCTCGGCACCGCCGCTCCGCTGACCGTGTCGGCGCTCGGCCTCGGCTGCATGGGCATGTCCGCCTTCTACGGCACGCCCGACGAGGCCGGCGGGCTGCGCACCATCCATCGCGCGCTCGACCGCGGCGTCACCTTCCTCGACACCGCCGACATGTACGGGCCGTTCACCAACGAGCAGCTGCTCGGGCGGGCACTCGCGGGCCGCCGCGACGCCGCCCAGCTGGCCACCAAGTTCGCCTACGAGTGGATGCCGGACGGCACACGCCGGGTCAACGGCCGCCCGGAGTACGTGCGCAGCGCCTGCGACGCGAGCCTGGCGCGGCTCGGGGTCGACCACATCGACCTCTACTACCAGCACCGGGTGGACCAGACCGTGCCGATCGAGGAGACCGTGGGCGCGATGGCCGAGCTGGTGGCCGCCGGCAAGGTGCGGCGCCTCGGGTTGTCCGAGGCGTCATCCGCCACGATCCGCCGCGCGCACGCCGTGCATCCCCTGACGGCGGTGCAGACCGAGTACTCCCTGTTCACCCGGGATATCGAGGATGACGTGCTGCCGACGCTGCGCGAGCTCGGCATCGGCCTGGTGCCGTACTCGCCGCTCGGGCGCGGCATCCTCACCGGGACGGTGACCGCTTCAGGGTCCTACGAGGACGGTGATGTGCGCCGGTCCGCGTACTTCCCGCGGTTCCAGGGCGAGGCGCTGCGGGCGAATCTCGCTCTCGTCGAGCAGGTTCGGGAGCAGGCGACCGCGCAGGGCTGCACGCCGGGGCAGCTCGCGCTCGCCTGGGTGCTCGGGCGCGGCGACGACATCGTCCCGATCCCGGGCACGCGGCGGGTCGAGTACCTCGAGGAGAACATCGGCTCGCTCGGGCTCGGACTCTCGGATGACGACCGCCTCGCCCTCGAGGTTGCCGTGCCGCGGGACGCCGTGGTCGGCCAGCGCTACGGCGACATGAGCTCCATCGACACCTGACTCCCTCGCCGGACGGTGGGTGGAGAACGTCGCGCTGCCGACGCTCTCGGCGTCCGTCACGAACCGGGGTGTGCTCAGGACGGCGGCGGGGTCGACCGGCGCTGGCTCGTCCGGCGGCGCCGGCCTGGCGATGCGGCGCTGTCGCCCGGTGGTGCGGTGCTGTCGCGGATGACGAGCTCGACCGGGAGCACGACGTCGGCCGGCGGGGGCATCCCGTCCAGCTGGGCCATGAGTGCGGCGACGGCGGCGCGGCCCTTCGCGGCCACGTCCTGCCGGACGGTCGTGAGCTGCGGTCGCATCGTCGTGGCGAGCGGGCTGTCGTCGAAGCCGACGACGGACACGTCGTCGGGCACCAGCAGGCCACGGTCGGAGAGTGCGCTGACCACGCCACTAGCTGCGGCGTCGGAGTAGCAGAGCAGCGCGGTCGGGGGCTCGCCGTGGTCGAAGAGCGCACTCACCGTCTCGGCGCCGTCGGTGGACCTCGAGGTGTGCTGCGTGGCGCGGACCTCCACGCCGGCCGGGCCGAGCACGTCCATCCAGCCGGCGACACGTTCACGGGAGACGTGGCCGGTGGACAGGGCGCCGACGTCGGTGACCGGGCCGGGCGGGCCCTGCACGCTGTAGGAGACCAGGCCGACCCGCTCGTGCCCGAGATCGAGGATGTGCTGGGCTGCGGCGCGGGCACCGCCCCGGTCGTCGATGTTGACGTGGGGGTAGCCGGGCCGGTGGTCCTGGTCGACGAGGACCAGCGGCAGCTGTCGCTTGACCAGCCAGGTGGTGCCCGGGGAGTCCTGGTCGCACGAGTAGACGACCGCTCCGTCGAGGGCCACGTCGCGTGCCGGGATGGGCCCCGAGGTGTTGGTGGAGGTGAGCAGGGTGAGGGCGCGACCGGTCGGCGCGAGCGCCTCCGAGACGGCGCCGAGCATGGCGATCGCGACCTCGTCGGTGAAGGCCACGCGCAGCGAGTCGAACAGCAGCACGCCGACGGCTCCCGAGCTGCCGCGGGCCAGCGCGCGCGCGGCCGGGTCGGGGCCGGTGTAGCCGAGCTCGTCCGCAGCGGCGAGCACCCGTTCGCGGAGCTCGGCGCTGAGCTGGTCGGGCCGCGAGAAGGCGTTCGAGACCGTCATCCGGCTGACCCCGACCCGGTCGGCGATGGTCTGCAGCGTCACCCGGGGCACCGCGCCTCCTCCGGTCTCGTCCACGGCCGTCGTCCCGCTGACGCTAGCGGTTCGCTCCCCGGGTGGGCCGGTCAGTGCGACGGGTGGCACTGCGGCCGCGGCTCGACGACGGCGGCGGCCCGGCGCAGCACGCCGGCGAGCGCCAGCCGTGGCCGGGCGGTCCGCCGCGGTCGCACGGTGGCGGGCCGGTGCGGGACGACCTGCGCGTCGGGCCGGGCGCTGTTCATCTCGGCGAGCATGCGGCGGTGCGCGAGGCTGATGGCGATCGGCGAGAAGTGGTCCATGTCGATGTCCTCCGTCGTGGTGGTGATGTCCGGCCGATGTCGTCCCACGAGGTCTGACCCACCGACTCTGTACCGATACAGTATCGCCCATTCCTGTACCGGTCAAGAACGATCGAGGCCCATCGGCATCCGGTCACCGGCTCCGGACGAGGCCGCGAGAGACGTCGTCCACGATCAGCTCGTCGACGAACGCAGAGACCATGGCCTCGTCGATCCCCGGCATGACGATCAGGTGCGCTCGGGCGCCGTCGGTGGCCAGCGACCAGCGGGCGGTCAGCTCCGGCGACG
>JBOFBK010000602.1:0-1096 GCA_051645525.1 Dermatophilaceae bacterium
GGCGCCGGCGACCTGGTGACGCCGCCCTCGCACAGCGAAGAGATCGTGCGCCGCATCCCCGGCGCCGAGCACGTGGTCGTCGAGGATGCCGGACACCTGCTCATGCTCGAGCACCCGCAGATCGTCACCCAGCAGCTGCTCATGCTGATCGCCCGGGCCCGGCGCGCAGCGGCCGAAGGGGTGCCGGTGAGCCGCAAGCCACGGGTGCGCCGCACCATCCAGAACATCGCGAAGCGGCGACGAGTCGCGCGCGTCCGCCGCGGGTCCGTGTCGTGAGCGGCTCGTCGACACTGGTCGTGCTGCCGTCGGCCGCGGACACGCGTGCGCTCGGGGTGGCGCTCGGTGCGCTGCTGCGCCCCGGCGATCTCGTCGTGCTCACCGGGGGGCTGGGTGCCGGCAAGACGACGCTGACCCAGGGGCTGGGCGAAGGTCTGGGGGTGCGGGGGCCGGTGACCTCGCCGACGTTCGTCATCGCCCGGGTCCACCCGTCGCTGGCCGGTGGGCCACCGCTCGTGCACGTCGACGCGTACCGCCTCGCGGGCGCGCTGGAGCTCGACGACCTCGACCTCGACGCCTCGGTCGGGTCGAGCGTCACGGTGGTCGAGTGGGGGAACGGGCTCGCCGACCGGCTGGCCGAGAGCCGGCTCGAGGTGGTGCTCGACGTCGACACGGCATCCGAGGTACGCACGGCGACCCTCACCGGGGTCGGTGACCGATGGGCGGATGACGCCCGCGCGCTCGCGGCGCTGGCGGGTACCGGAGGTGAGTCGTGACCGTCATCCTCGCCATCGACACGTCGACGACCGCGGTGACCGCCGCCGTATTGCGTTCTGCAAGCGGCACATTGCTCGGAGGAGCTGCCGGTGCCGGGGAGGCGGAGGCGGAGCGGGCCCAGGCGGGGCGTGCGGCGGCGGTGCAGGTGGACGTGGGACATGCGGAGGTGGTGGTGCGGTCCGTCCTGGATGCGCGTGCGCACACCGAGCTCGTGGCCCCGCTGGTGCGCGACGTGCTCGCCGAGGCGGGTACGACACCGGCCGGCGTCACCGCGGTCGCGGTCGGATGCGGGCCGGGGCCGTTCACCGGCCTGCGGGTGGGC
>JBOFBK010000603.1:0-3481 GCA_051645525.1 Dermatophilaceae bacterium
CGGTGCCGGTGCCGCCGTGCTCGTCGACGGCCCGGTGACCACCGACTCCCGCGAGGCGGGGCCGGGCGGGCTCTTCGTCGCCCGGGCCGGCGAGCACGCCGACGGTCACGACTTCGCGGCGGCGGCGCTCCATCAGGGGGCGGTCGCCGCGCTCGTCGAGCGACCTGTCGACGGCGTGCCGTGCGTCGTGGTCGACGACACCGAGCACGCCTTCGGCAGGCTCGCCCGCGCCGTCGTCGACGCACTGCCGGAGCTGGTCGTGGTCGGCATCACCGGGTCCTCGGGCAAGACGACCACGAAGGACCTGCTCGGCGCCGTGCTCGCGTCCGACGCGCCGACGGTCGCCCCGGTCGGCTCCTACAACTCCGAGGTCGGTGTGCCGCTCACGGTCTGCCGAGTGCGGCCCGACACCCGGTACCTCGTCGCCGAGATGGGCGCGCGCGGCGTCGGGCACATCGCGCACCTCGCTCGGGTGGCGCCGCCACGCGTCGGCGTGGTGCTCAACGTCGGCTCGGCCCACCTGGGCGAGTTCGGCTCGCGAGCGGCGATCGGCCGGGCCAAGTCCGAGCTCGTCGCTGCCCTTCCCCCGAGTGGGCTCGCGGTGCTCAACGCCGACGACGACATCGTGCGCGGTATGGCGGCGGTCACCTCGGCCCGGGTCGTGCTCGTGGGCGAGAGCGAGGATGCCGACCTGCGCGCCTCCGAGGTCGAGCTCGACGGCAGCGGGCGAGCCCGATTCGTCGTCACCGCCACCGAGCGACGACGAACGGTCCGCCTCGCCGTGGCCGGCCGGCATCAGGTCGGCAACGCGCTGTCGGTGCTCGCCGTGGCGCTCGAGGTCGGCATGTCCCTCGACGATGCCTGCACCGCGCTCGAGTCCGCGACGCTCGACAGCAGGTGGCGGATGGAGGTCACCGAACGGGCCGACGGCGTGACCGTGGTGAACGACGCCTACAACGCCAACCCGGAGTCGATGACCGCTGCGCTCGCCGCGCTGCAGCGGATGGGGGAGGGGCGGCGCACCTGGGCGGTGCTCGGCACCATGCTCGAGCTGGGCGCCGAGTCCGACGCGTTGCACGCCGCCGTCGGGTCGACCGCGGTGGGCCGTGGGATCGACGAGCTGGTGGTCGTCGGGGCGGCTGCGAGCCCGATCGCCGACGGGGCCAGGGCCGCGGTCACCGGGGCCGCGCCGGACGGCGGCGGTGCGTCATCCGGCACGACCCGGGTGCGCACGGTCGACGACGCCGAGGCGGCCGAGATCCTGCTGCGTGCCGAGCTGGCTCCTGGCGATGTCGTGCTGTTCAAGTCCTCCCGGGACGCCGGCCTTCGGTGGCTCGGCGACCGACTGGCGGCTGCGACCCCCGGGGAGCCGACGTGAGGGCAGTGCTCATCGCGGCCGTGGTCTCTCTCGTGGTCGCATTGTTGGGGACGCCGATGTTCATCCGGTTCCTCGTGCGCCGCGGGTACGGCCAGTTCATCCGCGACGACGGCCCGACGTCACACCACACCAAACGCGGCACGCCGACCATGGGCGGGGCGGTCATCGTCGGCAGCTCGCTCGTCGCGTACGCGGTCGCCCACCTGGTCACCACCGACATGCCCACGGTGAGTGGGCTTCTCGTGCTGTTCCTCATGACCGGCCTCGGCCTGGTCGGCTTCCTCGACGACTACATCAAGATCAGCAAGCAGCGCAGCCTCGGCCTCCGCTCGCGCGAGAAGCTCGCCGGGCAGACCCTCGTCGCCGTCGTCTTCGCGGTGCTCGCCCTGCAGTTCCCCAACGAGTCGCTCCGGACCCCGGCCTCCACCTCGGTCTCGTTCGTGCGCGACACCCGGCTCGACCTCGCCTTCGGCGGCGCCCTGCTGGGACTGGTGCTCTTCGTGGTGTGGGCCAACATCATCGTGGCCGGCACGTCCAACGGGGTGAACCTCACCGACGGCCTCGACGGCCTGGCGACCGGGTCCTCGGTCATGCTGTTCGCAGCGTACGTGCTCGTCGGCATCTGGCAGTTCAACCAGAACTGCCAGTGGAACCCGGGGGCCAAGTGCTACGAGGTTCGCGACCCGCACGACCTGGCCATCGTCGCGGCGGCCGCGATGGGAGCGTGCTTCGGGTTCCTGTGGTGGAACGCGTCACCGGCCAAGATCTTCATGGGCGACACCGGCTCCCTGGCCCTCGGCGGCGCGATCGCCGGCCTGGCGATCCTCAGCCGTACCGAGCTGCTCGTCGTCATCCTCGGTGGGCTCTTCGTCACGATCACCCTGTCGGTGATCATCCAGGTGGTGTCGTTCAAGACGACCGGACGACGGGTGTTCAAGATGGCGCCGCTGCAGCACCACTTCGAGCTCATGGGGTGGCAGGAGGTGACGATCGTCATCCGGTTCTGGATCATCGCCGGGCTGTTCGTCGCCCTCGGGCTCGGGCTGTTCTACGCCGAGTGGGTGGTGGGCGTCGGATGACGCCGTCGCCGGGTGGGCTCGACGGCCTCACCCACCGGGACGCCGACTGGTCGGGCCTGCGGGTCGCCGTCGCCGGGCTCGGGGTCAGCGGGTTCGCCGCAGCCGCCGCGCTGCTGGACCGGGGCGCGCACGTCACGGTCGTCGACGACCGCACCCCGGACACCACGACCTCGGTCGGCGAGCGCGCCGACATCCTCGCCGTGCTCGGCGCACGCCTGCGCCTCGGTGACGGCGCTGCAGGGGCGGCGCCGCACGACCCGGTCGACCTGGTGGTCACCTCGCCGGGATGGCGACCCGACCAGCCTTTCCTCGCCGGTGCCGCGGCACACGGCGTGCCGGTGTGGGGCGAGGTCGAGCTGGCCTGGCGGATGCGCGCCCGCGACGGTGCTGCACCCTGGCTCACCGTCACCGGCACCAACGGCAAGACGACGACGGTGCGGCTGCTCGCCGGCATGCTGGCCGCGGCCGGGCTGCGCGCCACCAGCGCCGGGAACGTGGGCACCCCGCTGCTGGAGGCGGTGCTGCATCCGCAGCCGTACGACGTGCTGGCCGTCGAGCTGTCGAGCTTCCAGCTGCACTGGTCCCGGTCGATCCGGCCGCGCGCGGCGGTGTGTCTCAACGTGGCCGCCGACCATCTCGACTGGCACGGCTCGCTGGAGGCGTACACCGGCGCCAAGGGCCTGGTCTACGCGAACGCCGAGGTCGCCTGCGTCTACAACGTCCAGGACCCGGTGACCCGCCGGCTCGTCGAGGGCGCCGAGGTGCAGGACGGATGCCGTGCGGTCGGGTTCACCCTCGGGGTGCCGGCAGTGTCGGAGCTGGGGCTGGTCGACGGGGTGCTCGCCGACCGGGCCTTCGTGGCCGAGCGGCGCACGTCGGCCGCGGAGCTCGGGACGCTCGACGACCTCCGCCACGACGCCCAGGCACCAGCACCCGCGCCGCATCTGGTCGCGAACGCCTTGGCTGCGGCGGCGCTCGCCCGGGCCCACGGCGTGCCACCGGCCGCGGTCCGCGCCGGGCTGCG
>JBOFBK010000604.1:0-8225 GCA_051645525.1 Dermatophilaceae bacterium
TCGGGAGCGCGCCGGCCCGCGGCGTCGTCACCGGCGACGAGAGGCGAGCGCACCGGAGACGGGGTGAGCATCGACATCTTGCGGGCCACGATCCGGGGGAGCGGGCTGCGCCCCAGCAGGCCGGTCGCCGAGAAGGCCATTCGCCGTGCCCAGGCAGGAAGGGTCTCCATCCGCTCGATGCCGTCGGTGAGCGGGCGCACGTCGCGGTCGAACGCCGCGGTGCGCTCCACGCCGTACGAGTCGAGCAGTGCGTCGGCGTCGGCCCCGTCGAGGATGGCGGCCAGCCGCCAGGCGAGGGAGACGGCATCCTGGAGACCGGTATTGAGGCCCTGGCCGCCCGCGGGGCTGTTGAGGTGGGCGGCATCGCCGGCCAGCACGATGCGCCCGGCACGGTACCGCTCGGCCCGGCGTTCGTGCTTGCGGTAGGCCGCCGTCCACAGCGTCGAGCGCCACGCACTCGGACCGAAGATCCGGTCGGCGATCGCGCGGGCCCGCTGCTCGTGGTCCTCCTCGGTCACGTCGTCGGGGATCGCGGACTCGATCAGCCGCCAGATCTGCCCGCGGTCGTCGTCGGCGAAGCGAACCGCCAGCGTGAACGACGGCGCGGTGACGTCGGTCAGCCATCCGGTGGTGCGACCGGTGTCGGGAGCGACCGCGATGTCCGCGAGGAAGGCCCGGGTCGGGTAGGTGGTGCCCTCGAGCGTCCAGCCGAGCTGCTCGCGCACCGCGCTGTGCGCCCCGTCGGCGCCGACCAGGTATCGGGCTCGCAGCCGGTGCGGCTCGCCGCGCCCGGCCGTGATCACCACCTGCTCGCCGGTGTCGTCGAAGCGGCGCAGCGGGGTGTCGAACCGCACGTCGACCAGCCCCGAGGCGCGAGCGGCGTCGAGCAGGATCCGCTCGGTGCGGTCCTGCGGGATCGCCAGCGCGAAGGCGGTGGCGGTCTGGTCGTGCGACCCGGCGAAGTCCAGGCTCAGCAGCGGGCGGCGGTCGCTGGAGTGCAGGATGTCGAGCGCGGGGTAGACCTGGCCGGCTGCCACCAGCTCCTCGAGCACGCCGGCCGCGGTCAGCACCTCGAGCGACCGTGGGGTGATCAAGGTCGCCCGCGAGTGCTCGTCGAGCTGGGTCTTGGCCTCCAGCACGGTGACCCGGATGCCGCGTCGGGCCAGCAGCAGGGCGAGGGTGAGACCCACGGGGCCGGCACCCGAGACGGCGATCTCAGCGGTGTCGGTGACGGCATCGGTGGTGTCGGTGGTGTCGGGTCGGATGGTCATCGGTGTGCTCCCTCGTGTGTGCTGACGACGTCGTAGGCGTGGTAGTCGGTGCGGACCAGGCCGCGGCTGATCCGTGCTGCGGTGACGTTGACCTCGTCGGTCGACCGCACCGGGTGTCCCTGGGTGGCGCTGAACACGCGCAGGAAGTCCTCGGTGGTCCGCCAGCGGGCGTAGGTGGCGATGCGGCCGGCGGTGATGCCGCGCAGCACACTCGTGCTCACGCACCCCGGGTCGCGGGTGAACGCCTCGCCGTTGCGGAGGTTGAACGCCGAGACCGGCCGGATCAGCGGGCGCCAGACCCGGAAGACGTCGATCACCGTCACCCCGGATGCCGGGTCGCCGACAGGCGTGGGGTCCACCCCGCCGGTGCCGGCGTGACGGTAGAGCGCGACATCCGGGCTCACCCCGTCGACGACGGCCCGCGGTCCGGTGAGCGCACCGTCGCGGAAGGAGGCGAGGTCCCGCCACGCCTCGACGGTGACCACCCGGGTGCGGTCGTGAGCCAGGTGCACCGTCCAGCCCAGACAGCCGTCGCTCGCGGCCTGGTCACGGGCGGCCTCCGCCGCCCGGGCGGCCAGGCGCTCGGCCCGGCTCGGGTCGGTGTCGTACTGGCGGAACGCGTGGGTGGCCGCGAGTCCGAGATGTCGCATGGGGTCCTCCAGGTCTGCGCTATTACGGAAACGGACGATTCCGATATTGCCCAGTACGCCACATCCGATTACGGAAGTCAAGAGTTCCGTTATCATGGGTGGCATGAGCGAGCAGTCGTCCGGCATCCGCGGCGCGGCGTCATCCGACCGCGGCGGGCCGTCGAGTCGCGAGACGCCGTCGGATCGTGGGGCACCGTCGGGCCGCGGCCGGCCGAAGGACCCCTCGGTCGACCGCGCGATCCTCGCGGCCACCGCGGACGTGCTCACGCGGGTCGGGTACGGCCGGCTACGGGTCGACGACGTCGCCCGGGCCGCAGGCTGTGGGCTGGGTGCGCTCTACCGCCGGTGGCCCACCAAACGCGCCCTGGTGCTGGCCTCGCTCACGACCATCGCTCCGGATGCCGAGGTGCCGGTCACCGACGACCCCGCGGCCGACGTCCGGCACGGTCTGCAGCAGCTGGCGGCCGGCCTCAAGGGCCCACTGGCCCGGTTGCTGTCCGGCCTGCTGACCGAGATGCAGGATGACGCCGAGCTCGCCGACGCGGTGCGCGGCGCCGTGGTCGCACCGTTGCGCACCGCTCACCGCGAGCGCCTCCGGCGCCTGGTGGGCGACGTTCCCGATCTCGACGACCGCGCCGACATCGCGCCGGCTCTCCTGCTGTTCCGTGCCCTGGTCGTCGGACGACCGGTCCAGCCCGAGGAGGTGCCGGGTCTGATGCCCCTGTTCGTCGGGGGTTCGGACCACACGCCGTCGAGCACGTAGCACTCCGTCGTACTCGGGCCCCGCCGTCGTTCTCGGGCCCGTCCAGGACTTCGGGTGATGACGTCCGTTGAGCCTCTCAGTCGCAGGTCCGGAGCCGGTCGGGCTGGTCCGGTCCGTAGCGATGGCCCGACCCCACCGGCACGGCGAGCGCCCCGATGACATCGGCGCCCGCATGCACCGCCGACACCAGTGGCAGCCACGGCCGACCGTCTCCACTCGGCCAGAACGCCATCGAGAGCCGGGCGTGGACGATCGGGTCGTCGGCGTTGGCGGCCAGGGTCTCGCGGGGCCGTCCGGTGCCACCACCGCCCGGCGTGCCCACCCAGAACGTGGAACACACCACCGACCGCAGCGCACCGGCATCCGGTGCGGTGAGAGCGGCCTGCCCGGCCGTCGCGCCGAGGCTCTCACCGACGACGTGCACCTGTGGCCGCTGTTCGACCGGCAGCCGCGCGACCTCGGCCGCGACCGCGTCGAGCAGGGCGCGGGCACCGTCCACCGCGTCGCGGCGACCCAGCAGGAAGGCCAGCCAGCTCGGCCGGTCGTCGTACTGCATCGACACGGTCGCCACCTCCGCGCCGAACCGGCGCTCGGTGCCGGCGACGAAGTCGGGGTTCACCCAGCCCGAGCCTGTGGGGATCGCGACGACGAGGTGCTCGCGGTCGAACCCGCGCGCGGCCACGAGCCGGTCGACGGCGACCCGTGCGCGAGCCCCGTCGTCCGCGGCGTCGGACAGGCCGGCGTACGCGCGAGCCGCCCCGACGGGCGAGGGGGCCGACAGCACGTGCGCCGGGACCGGCTCGGCAGCGTTCGCCGGCCCGGGGGCCGAGGTGGCCGCGACGAGCGCGACGACGACCGCGAGCGGGCGGTGGGAGACCGCGGCACGGCGCGACCACAGCCACCGGATCCCGCCGACGACCCCGAGGAGGCCGCCGGTAGTGGCCGCGGCGAGGGCGACGTCGGCGGCCGACACCGGCACCATGCCGATGCCTGCCCGCATCGCGTTCTGCGTCGTCAGGGCCGCGAGCCCGACCGACAGCGTGAGGATCCCTGCGAGCACGAGGGCGGCCCGGTGCGCCGCCCCGGTGAGGGAGGGGAGGCGGCTCGCCACTCGACCGGCGATGCCGTGGACCACGAGCCACGACAGTGCCGACAACAGGCCGAAGGCGAGTGGCTGCTGAGGCAGGTAGGACGGGAAGGTCGCGACGAGCAGCGCGGGCGGTGCGGCCAGGACGGTCGAGGCGCTCGGCGGCCGCAGCGGAGGAACCCTCGTCGCGCACCATGCCGGGCGGCTGCTGCTGCGGATGCAGCTGCGGCGGCTGCGCGACGACGACACCACGAGGGCGAGGGCGCCCAGGCCCGCGACACCGAGCCCTGCGGCCGGCGCGATGCTCGCCGGAGTCTCGCCCCCGGGTACCCCGTCGCCCTGCCGCACGCTGTTCGCGCGGACGAACCCCTCGACGACGTCGGCCCACACCAGGCACGTGGAGCGGTCGTGCGCACCCCGCCGCCCCTCGCAGGACGCCTCGAGCTCGATGCCGAGGCGTTCGTCGGCGGCCTGCCGCGCCGTGGGAGGAAGAGCGGCGCCGGCCCGGGCGGCATCCCGGAGGAGGTCATAGGCGAGGTCGTGCTGGCGGCACGCCGCGAGGAACTCCTCGGGGAGCGACACGGGTGATGAACACTCTCCACCCGGGTCGCCGAGCAGCCCGTTGGTCGTAGCGGGGTGGTAGCCGAAGTGGTCCGAGAAGCGCGGCGGCAGAGCGGATCTGGCGTCAGCGGGACCACCGCGCACCAGGGCGTTCACGGCGAGCTGAGCCTCGATCGCCCGGCCCCGGACGGTCGTCGGCGAGGTGGTCGCCGACGCTGCCACGGGGGCGACGGCGAAGCCGGCCGCGGTGAGAGCGCCGACGACCACGGCGGTGCGGGCCGCTCGGCGGAGCATGCGGTGGGAGGGGACCATGTGGCCGAGGTTCGGTCTCGGGCGCACTGGTCCGCGTCGGCCGCGGGAGTGGTCCGCCGGTGTGACCGCGGGGTGGCCGGAGCGGTGGGGTGGTACCGGAGAGTCACCGTCGGCTCACTCGCGCGGGGGACGACCCCGGAGCGCCCGCTACCTACTGTGGGGCGCGTGGTCCCGCGAGGCACGGACGGTGCGCGGCGGCCGGCTCCCCGTCGGCGCCGTGGTGCGCTGCGGCGTTCCACGACCCGCCTCGGCCGGTGGCTGGGGCGCGGCGCGTCGGCGGCGAGCCGTCATCCGGACCTGGTGCTCGCCCTCCTCGCCTCGATGGTGTTCGTCATCGCGTGGCCGACGATCCAGGTGTCGCACGACGTCCCGGCCTCGCTCATGCCCGTCCTCGCCGTGTGTGAGGCGCTTCCGCTCGTGCTGCTCCGGCACGCTCCCTTCGCCGGGTGGGTGGTGGCGGCCGCGACCTCGGCGACGTGGTGGGTGCTTGTGCCGGCCCTGCCCGCGTCCCCCATGCCGTGGCCGGTGGTCCAGTTCCTCGTGCTCCTCGCCACGGTGGTCGCGGTGGGGCTGCGCGGACGGTGGCGCGAGGTCCCCGTCGTGGTCGTGGTCACCGGAGGCCTCTTCCTGGCGTTGCCCGAGGACCTCCGGCCGTGGGTGGTCGGGCAGGCGCTCGTCATGGGGGTCGCGATCCTGCTGCGCTGGCTGCTCAGCTCACGGCGGCAGATCGCCGCCCAGCGGGTGGAGGTCGAGACCGAGCGCGCGCGCCGCGCAGTCGTCGAGGAGCGGGGACGGATCGCCCGCGAGCTGCACGACGTCGTCGCGCACCACATGTCGATGATCGTCGTGCAGGCGCAGAGCGCCCCGGTGCGCCACGAGGTCTGCGACGACCGGCTGGTCGAGGAGTTCGCCGCCATCGAGGGGTCGGCGCGGCAGGCGCTGACCGAGGTCCGCTCGGTCCTCGGGGTGCTGCGCGACGAGGACGGTCCGGTCGCGACGGCACCGCAGCCGGACCTGCGCGACCTCCCGGCGCTGCTCGCGTCGTCCACGGCGGCGGGGATGTCGCTGACGTCCCACGTGGACATCGACGCCGGCGCCGTGCCGCCGGGTACCGCCCTGGTCCTCTACCGGGTCGCCCAGGAGTCGCTCTCCAACGCCGCCCGGCACGCACCCGGGGCCGCGGTCGAGCTCACCCTCGAGGAGGAGGCCGGGTGGGCCCGGCTCGTGGTGCGCTCGGCGCCCGCTGGCCGCGGCAGCCCGGCCCCCGAGGGCGAGCCCGACGGCCCCGCCGGCGGGAGCGCGGACGGCGGGAGCGGCATCCGCGGGATGTCCGAGCGGGTCCGGGCCGTCGGGGGCACGCTGCGGGCCGAGCCGGTCGGTGCCGGCTTCGTCGTCGCGGCCAGCGTCCCGCTCACCGGTCGGCCGGGGGTCACGACGGCACGGGGAGGTGCGAGCACATGATCACCGTGGTCATCGTCGACGACCAGGCGATGGTGCGTCAGGGCCTCGGTGCCCTCCTCGACGCCCAGCCCGACCTCACGGTCGTCGGCGAGGCGGCCGACGGGGCCGAGGCCGTGCGCGAGGTGGCCCGGCTGCGCCCCGACGTCGTCCTCATGGACGTGCGGATGCCGGAGGTGAACGGCCTCGACGCGGCGGCGACGATCCTCGCCTCGCCCAGCCCGCAGCGGCCGCGGGTGCTCATGCTCACGACGTTCGACGTCGACGACTACGTCTACGAGGCGCTGCGGATCGGGGCGAGCGGCTTCATGCTCAAGGACGCCCCCGCGGACGAGCTCGCGCGCGCGGTCCGGGTCGTCGCACGGGGGGACTCCCTCCTCGCACCCTCGGTGACCAAGCGGCTCACTGGTCCACCATCCTCGTGTCGAGGTTCTCCGATAGGGCCTTGATGCACCCCGGGTGCCGCCAGGTCACTGCCCTGCTCGCTTGACGTAGGTGACGTCCACGATGAGATCTGCAGGATCTGGTGGTTGCCCGGGACGTGTGGACCGTCGATAGGGCTGTGCGCCAAGACCGCGTGTGGTTGCGAGCGCCGATCAGTGAGCGAACCGGCATACACGTCCCGGCACCAACGACACCCGAACCATCAACCGAAGATGAGGGTGCCTCCCCACTGGGCTTAGCAGCGAGGAGGCTGACGTGAAGTCTGCCAGCACCACCGCGAGCACCACCACGGACAACGCACTGCCCGAGTTCCCACCCAACGATGTGACCGCAGGTATCGACTGGGCCCGTGACGACCACGCCGCGTGCATCGTCGACGGCCGTGGCCGCAAGGTCGCCACGTCGATGGTCGAGCACACCGCCAGCGGCCTGCGCGAACTGGTCGCATTCCTGGGCCGTCACGGTGTCGGCGAGGTCGCGATCGAGCGACCCGACGGCCCCGTGATCGACACCCTCCTGGCCGCCGATCTGGTCGTGGTGGTGATCTCCCCGAACCAGGTCAAGAACCTGCGCGGCCGCTACGGCTCGGCCGGCAACAAGGACGACCGGTTCGACGCCTACGTCCTGGCCGACACCCTGCGCACCGACCGCGCCCGACTCCGGCCGCTGGCACCGGACACCGAAGCCACCCTCGCGCTGCGACGTGCCTGCCGGGCCCGCAAGGACCTCGTCAAGCACCGCGTCGCCGCAGCCAACCAACTCCGCGCGCACCTGCGCAACGTCTTCCCCGGCGCTGTAGGCCTGTTCGCCGACATCGACTCCCCGATCAGCCTGGCATTCCTGACCCGCTTCACCACCCAGGACCGCGCCGACTGGCTCACACCCACGCGCCTGGGCGACTGGCTGTCCACACAGCGCTACTCCGGCAAGGTCGACCCCACCGTGCTGCACGAGCGACTCCTGACAGCCCCCCGCGGCGCCACCGGTACGCACGCCACCACCCAGGCCCACATCACCGCGGGCTACACGGCACTGTTGCGGACCCTGCTCGAGCAGATCAAGGCCCTCACGGTACAGATCGACCGCCAGCTCGACACACACACCGATGCCCACATCTTCACCAGCCTGCCCCGAGCAGGTCGGGTCCGGGCTGCACGCCTGCTGGCCGAGATCGGAGACTGCCGCGCCAAGTTCCCCACCCCCGAGTCGCTGACCTGCCTGGCCGGCGCTGCACCCTCGACCCGCCAGTCCGGCAAGCTCCGAGCCGTGGCATTCCGCTGGGCCTGCGACAAGCAACTGCGCGACGCCGTCACCGACTTCGCCAGCGACTCCCGACACGCCAACCCCTGGGCCGCCGACCTCTACGACAAGGCCAGAACACGCGGACACGACCACGCCCACGCGGTCCGCATCCTCGCCCGCGCCTGGCTCCACATCATCTGGCACTGCTGGCAAGACGGCGTCCCCTACACCCCCCACCAACACCGAGCACTCCAACGCGTCATCGCAGCCCAGAGCGCCACGGGTTGACATAGGGCTTCTCATCGGAGGTCCTCCTGGGTCGTCGCCGCGAGCTACGCGACGGGTCGCGGGTCGGGGTGGGCACAGGCCCTCGTCGGTCTCCCGACGTCGGCGGATGCCGCCCGTGCAGCGGATCGACAGGCGTCGCCACTGCGTGG
>JBOFBK010000605.1:0-5410 GCA_051645525.1 Dermatophilaceae bacterium
ACTCTCGGGATCGACGTGGCGCGGGCGGCGGCGATCAAGAACAGCCTGGCGACGGCGGTGTTCTCGCTCGAGATGAGCCGCACCGAGATCACCATGCGCATCCTCTCCGCGGAGGCCACGATCCAGCTGCAGGACCTCCGCCGCGGCCTGAAGAGCCAGGAGCAGTGGAACAAGCTGGCCCGCATCATGGGCAAGATCAGCGACTCGCCGCTGTTCATCGACGACAGCCCGAACATGTCGCTCATGGAGATCCGGGCCAAGTGCCGCCGGCTCAAGCAGCAGCACGACCTCAAGCTCGTCATCATCGACTACCTGCAGCTGATGAGCTCGGGCAAGAAGGTCGAGTCGCGCCAGCAGGAGGTCGCGGAGTTCTCCCGGGCGCTGAAGCTGCTCGCCAAGGAGCTCGAGGTGCCGGTCATCGCGATCAGCCAGCTCAACCGTGGCCCCGAGCAGCGCACCGACAAGCGCCCCCAGATGTCCGACCTGCGCGAGTCGGGCTGCCTGCCCGCCGACACCCGCATCCTGCGTGCCGACACCGGCGCCGAGACGACGATCGGCGAGCTTGCCCGCACCGGCGAACGCGATGTCACCGTGTGGGCGCTGGATGACGGTCTGCGCTACACCAAGCGCACCATGACCCACGCCTTCTCGACGGGCCTGGCTCCGGTCATGCGGCTCACCCTCGCGTCGGGAAAGACGGTGCGCGCCACCGAGAACCACCCGTTCCTCACCTACGACGGGTGGATGCCGCTCGCCTCCCTCCGTACCGGCGACCGCATCGCCGTCCCCCGCCACGTGCCGTCTCCGCTGCACGTCACGCGGTGGAGCGACATCGAGGTGTTCGTCGCCGCGCGCTCGCTCACCGGGGTCCAGGCGGATGACGGTGTGCCGGCCGAGGTGTTCGCGTTGCCCAAGGCGCAGATCGCCGCGTTCGTCGCCGAGGTGTGGTCGGCGGCCGGCTCGGTGCGGTGCGACGGCGGCGGTGGTGCCATCGAGTGCCGGCTCAGGTCGCGGGTCGCGGTCGAGGGCGTGGCGCGGCTGCTGCTGCGGTTCGGCATCCAGACCTCGCAGAGGGCCGACGGTGCCGAGCACGTGCTGGCGGTCGAGGGCATCGACAGTCAGCGACGGTTCCTCCAAGAGGTCGGTGCCGGCCCGGCCTGGCGCGAGGCGGCGGAGCGGCTGCTCGAGGTCGTCCGTGCGGAGGTGGCGGGGCTGGAGACGGTCGACGACGACGTGTGGGGCGAGCTCGAGGACGCCGTCACCGGTCGCGGCGTACCGCGACGTGAGCTGGCGCGCAGCTCAGGCGAGTCGTCCGTGGCGGTGGCGTACGCCGAGCAACGCAGCGAGTCCCGGCTCGCCACCGTGGCGGCGGTGCTCGACGACGCCGACCTCGAACTGTGGGCGACGAACGATGTGCTCTGGGACGCGGTGGTGTCCGTCGAACCGGCCGGCGTCGACGAGGTCTACGACGCCACCGTGCTCGACTGCCACAACTTCATCGCCGACGGGATCGCGGTGCACAACTCGATCGAGCAGGACGCCGACGTCGTCATCCTCCTGCACCGCGACCGCTCCGACCCGGAGCGCGACGGCGAGGCCGACGTCATCGTCGCCAAGCACCGCAACGGGCCGACCAAGGACATCGTCCTGGCGTTCCAGGGCCACTACTCCCGCTTCAACAACATGGCCCGCGACGGCGGCTTCTGATGTCGAGATGGGTCCTGCTCATCTGATATCGCTACCCAGGTTTCATAGACCGGTGAGTGGCGTGTCTGCCTGCACCGCAGCAGGTGTCGTCCTGAGATAGACAGCTCGCCGGGGTTCGGCACGGAGGGCGGCAGCTGGCGACCGGCCCGAGGACGACGAAGATCGTCAGGTTGCCTGCGACCGCTGCAACACATCACCGCCGGCCTCGCCGGCCTCGCTCACCGACGACGCCCGTGCCGTCCTTGATCCTTCCGCGTCAACGCATCAGACCCGACTCACCCCGGTGGCACGCGTCGGGTCTGATGCGCGTGTCGGCACTCCCGAGGGACTGTCCGGGCACTTGTCGAAATCCGTCGATCCCGTTCGTTGCAAGGGTGAAAGGAAGGTACTTGACCATGAAGCTCGCCATCAGTCTGCAGGTCACCCTCGACGGTGTCGCCCAGGCGAACGGAGGCAACAATGAGGAGATGGATCCCGGATTCGCCCGCGGCGGCTGGGCCATGCCCTTCGGCGACGACGAGGGGGTGCGGTACATACTCGACACCTGGCAGCGGCCGGATGCGTTCCTCCTCGGGCGCAAGACCTTCGGCCTCTTCGAGACCTTCTGGGGGGCTCGCAGCGACGATGGTGGTTTCGGCGAGGCGATCAGCTCGAAGCCGAAGTACCTCGTCTCGAGCACGGTGACCGATCCGGCCTGGGAGCACACCACCGTAGTCGCGGGTGACGTCGCCGCCCGCGTCCGCGAGCTGAAGTCGCTGCCGGGCGGGGAACTGCTCGTCGTCGGTAGTGTCGCGCTGGCGCGCTGGCTGCTCGAGAACGAGCTGGTCGATGAGCTCAACCTGGTGCAGTTTCCGGTGATCGTCGGCGAGGGCGAGCGCCTTTTCCCACAGGACGGGCTGGATTTCGCGCTCGAGCTGGCCGACTCGAAGGTGTTCGGCACCGGCGTCGTCGCCCTCACCTACCGCGTGGGCGGCCGCCCCGAGTACGCCTGAGCGAGAGGGATGGACATATGCACTACTTGGTCAACGTCATCGACGGCGGCAGCGAATCCGGCACGGCCGAAGAAGCCGTTGCGATCGACGCCTTCAACGAGAAGCTGGTGGCCGGCGGGCACTGGGTGTTCGCCGGCGGCCTCGCCGACCCGACCGTGTCGACTGTGATCGACGGCCGCGGTGACGAGCCGATCTTCACCGACGGACCGTTCGTCGAGGCCAAGGAGTGGGCGGCCGGCTTCTGGCTCATCGAAGCCCCCGACCTCGACGTCGCGCTCGCGCTGATGGCCGAGGGGTCGAAGGCCTGCAATCGCCGGCTCGAGGTGCGACCGCTTCTCGACCCGCCTGCGTGACCGAGGTACACCGTGACCGAGGTATACAACGCTCTGACCCGCGCCCACCGAGACGAGTGGGCGCGGGTCGTCGCGACGGTGGCGAAACGCTTCGGCAACCTCGACATCGCCGAGGACGGAGCCGCGGAAGCCTTCACGACTGCCGCCGAGCGCTGGCCGCTGGACGGCATCCCCACCAACCCCGGTGCGTGGCTCACCACCACCGCGACCCGCAAAGCCATCGACACGATCCGCCGCGAGAACGCGCGTGACGACAAGCACAGGGAGGCGCTGGTGTTCGACTACGAGCCCGAACCGCTCGGCGCCATCGACGACGATCGGCTGCGGCTGGTCTTCACCTGCTGCCACCCCGCGCTGGCGATGGAGGCACGGGTCGCCCTCACCCTTCGCATGGTGGGCGGCCTGAGCGTGGCCGAGATCGCGACGGCGTTCCTCGTGCGGGACACCACGATGGGCGCCCGACTCACCCGCGCCAAGGCCAAGATCGCGGCGGCCGGCATCCCCTACCGCGTACCGGAGGCCGGCGATCTGCCGCGTCGGGTCGCCGGGGTGCTGGCCGTGCTGTACCTGATCTTCAACGAGGGCTATCTGGCCTCGGGGCCTGACACCCCTCCGATCCGCGAGGAGCTCACCGCCGAAGCCATCCGCCTCACTCGGGTACTGCACCAGCTGCTCCCCGACGATGGTGAGGTGACCGGCATGCTCGGGCTGATGTTGCTGACCGACGCGCGCCGCTCCGCGCGTGTCTCGTCGGCGGGCGAGCTGGTGCCGCTGGGCGAGCAGGACAGAGGGATGTGGGACGCGGCCCTCATCACGGAAGGGCATGCGCTGGTGCGCGAGCGACTGGCGTCCGGTATCGCACCCGGGAGGTATCAGTTGCTGGCGGCGATCAGTGCTGTGCACACGGACGGCGACGCGCCCGACTGGGCGCAGGTGGTGGCGCTCTATGACCAGCTCGTGCGGCTCGACCCGTCACCGATCGTGCAGTTGAACCGGGCCGTCGCGATCGGGGAACGCGACGGCGCCGACGTTGGGCTCTCGCTCGTCGATGCGTTGGCGCCCGACCTCTCGGGGTACCACGCCTTCCATGCGGCACGCGCGAGTCTGCTGCGCCGGCTGGGGCGCACCGCCGCATCCGGGGAGGCCTACGACGCCGCGCTCGCGATCGCCGGCAACTCGGCCGACCTCGCGTTGCTCACGCGACGACGCGACGAACTGGGCCAGCCTCGACCGGGTGAGTGTCATGGCTCGTGAAAGAGATCCACGGATCCGTCGTGCACGGCTTCGCACGGTGCGGATGCCGTAGGCGGCATGCCTTCGCCATCCAACGGCCAGGCTCGATGTCCGTCACCGGTCGGAGACGATGACCTGCGGTTCGGACTCGGACTCTCACCGGTCGATCCGCCAGCCGTTGCCCTTCTTGGCGAGGTACAGCGTCACCGTGCGGCTGGCCGTGAACTTGACCGGGTCGCCGTTGCGATCCTTCAGGTGCAGCACCCCTGTCTGCGTCTGCGTGGTGACGACCTCACCGTCGTCGAACGCCAGGACGCCTCCGATGATGGCGAAGCGGGTCACCGGGTCGGTGGAGCGAAGGCGGTTCCCGTTGATGTTCACGCCCACGGTCGCGAGGGCATTGACGGCCTGATGTGACTGGGCGCCGGGCAGGCCCCGGACGTATCCGTCCCACTCCTTGCGAGCGCTCCTGGTCATCGCCGCACACAGGTCCTCGAAGTCCTCCGAGCCCAGGTCGCGTGTCGCCTTCGTCATCAGCGCGGGGTCGAACGCATAGGTCGATCCGAGGTCGGTCGAGATCGCATGGTGGTCGTTGCTCCATTCCCCGGATGCCCGCGCTGGGACCGGCGGCTGATCGTCATCCGCCGTCGTGCCCGGTGCTGCGGTCCGTGGGTCCGTGGGTCCGTGGACCTCCGGCGCGCCGTGTACGACCGGTTCCGGCGCGGGCTCGCCCCGCGGGTGGTCGGCCTCGCCGGGGACCTGTCGGCACGGCCCGAGGAGGTACGCGTCGGGCTGGTGGAGCTCGCCGTGCAGCGGCACCTCGCCCTCGGGGATGACGGTGACGTTGCCCATGGCGTACCCGCCGAGGCGTGTCGACCACCCAGCGTTTCGACGAGTTGGGTGCAGCGTTCCAACGAGTTGGCGGCTATCCTGAACACATGACGGAGCTCATCGGGCGCCATGTCGAACCCGTCGCACGGGAGATGCTCGACCACTTCCCGGGGGTGGTGATCGAGGGCGCGCGCCAGGTCGGCAAGAGCACTTTGGCGCGCCAGCTCGTCAGCGCCGAGGACTCGCTCTACGTCACTCTCGATGACGATGGCGTTCGGGATGCGGCCGTCGCTG
>JBOFBK010000606.1:0-4165 GCA_051645525.1 Dermatophilaceae bacterium
TCGGGAGCGCGCCGGCCCGCGGCGTCGTCACCGGCGACGAGAGGCGAGCGCACCGGAGACGGGGTGAGCATCGACATCTTGCGGGCCACGATCCGGGGGAGCGGGCTGCGCCCCAGCAGGCCGGTCGCCGAGAAGGCCACCCGCCGTGCCCAGGCAGGAAGGGTCTCCATCCGCTCGATGCCGTCGGTGAGCGGGCGGACGTCGCGGTCGAACGCCGCGGCGCGCTCCACGCCGTACGAGTCGAGCAGCGCGTCGGCGTCGGACCGGTCGTCGAGGAGCGCGGCCAGCCGCCAGGCGAGCGAGACGGCGTCCTGGAGACCGGTGTTGAGGCCCTGGCCGCCCGCGGGGCTGTTGAGGTGGGCGGCATCGCCGGCCAGCACGACGCGCCCGGCACGGTACCGCTCGGCCCGGCGTTCGTGCTTGCGGTAGGCCGCCGTCCACAGCGTCGCGCGCCAGGCGCCGGCCCCGAAGATCCGGTCGGCGATCGCGCGCGCTCGCGGCTCGTGGTCCTCCTCGGTCACCTCGTCGGGGATCGCGGACTCGATCAGCCGCCAGACCTGGCCGCGGTCGTCGTCGGCGAAGCGGATCGCGAGGGTGAACGACGGGGCCGTCACATCGGACAGCCACCCAGTGGTGTGTGCGGAGTCGGGAGCGACCGTGATGTCGGCGAGGAACGCGCGCGTGGGGTAGGTGGTGCCTTCGAGCGTCCAGCCGAGCTGGTCACGCACCGCACTGTGCGCTCCGTCGGCGCCGACCAGGAACCTGGCTCGCAGCCGGCACGACTCGTCGCGCCCCGCCGTGACGAGCACGTGCTCACCGGTGTCGTCGAAGCGGCGCAGCGGGGTGTCGAAGCGCACGTCGACCAGTTCCGAGGCACGTGCCGCGTCGAGCAGGATCCGCTCGGTGCGGTCCTGCGGGATCGCCAGTGCGAAGGCGGTAGCGCTCTGGTCGCCCGACCCGGCGAAGTCCAGGCTCAACTGTGACCGGTGGTCACTGGAGCGCAGGATGTCCAGCGCGGGGTAGACCTGGCCGGCGGCGACGAGCTGGTCGAGCACTCCGGCCGTCTTCAACACCTCGAGCGACCGGGGCGTGATGAGCGTCGCCCGCGAGTGCTCGTCGAGCCGGGTCTTCGCCTCGAGCACGGTGACCCGGATGCCGCGGCGGGCAAGCAGCAGCGCGAGAGTGAGGCCGACCGGGCCGGCGCCCGAGATGACGATGTCGGCGGGGCGGGGTCGGATGGTCATCGCTGTGCTCCCTCGTCGGTCTCCACGACGTCGTAGGCGTGGTAGTCGGGACGGATGAGGCCACGGCTGATCCGTACTGCGGCGGCGTTGACCTCGTCGGTGGAGCGCACCGAGTGACCCTGGCTGGAGCTGAACACGCGAAGGAAGTCCTCGGTCGTTCGCCACCGTGCATAGGTGGCGATGCGGCCGGCAGTGATGCCGCGCAGCACACTCGTGCTCACACAGCCGGGGTCGCGGTTGAAGGTCTCCCCGTTGCGGAGGTTGAACGCGGAGACCGGCCGGATCAGCGGGCGCCAGACCCGGAAGACGTCGATGACCGTCACCCCGGATGCCGGGTCGCCGACCGGGGTCGGGTCCGCCCCGCCGGTACCGGCGTGGCGGTAGAGCGCGATGTCCGGGCGCACGCCGTCGACGACGGCGCGCTCCCCGACGTGTGCACCGTCGCGAAAGGAGGCGGGGTCGCGCCACGCTTCGACGGTGACCACTCGGGTGCGGTCGTGGGCGAGGTGCACGGTCCAGCCGAGACAGCCGCCGGCGTTGGCCTGATGTCGGGCGGCTCGCACCGCGAGGGCGGCCAGGTGTTCGGCCCGTCCCGGGTCGATGTCGTACTGCTTGAACGCGTGGGTGTCCGCGAGCCTGAGGTGTCGCATGGGGTCCTCCAGACCGGTTATTTACGGAAACATTCAGTTCCGTTATTGATCATTAGGCCATAGCTAATTGCGGAAGTCAACATTTCCGTTATAGTGAGTCAATGAGCACGCAGTCGTCACCCACCCGAGACGAGGGGCTGCCGAACCGCGAGGCACCGTCGGGCCGCGGGCGGCCGAAGGATCCGTCGGTAGACCGGGCGATCCTCGCGGCCACCGCTGAGATACTCACGCGGGTCGGATACAGCCGGCTGCGGGTCGACGATGTCGCCCGTGCCGCAGGTTGTGGGCTCGGCGCCCTCTACCGCCGCTGGCCCACCAGGCGTGCCCTGGTACTGGCGTCACTGACGACCGCCGCCCCCGACGCCGACCTTCCGGTCACCGATGACGCCGTGGCCGACTACCGGCACGGTCTGCAGCGGATGGCAAGCGGCCTGGACGGCCCACTGGCCCGGCTGCTGTCCGGGGTGCTCAGCGAGATGCAGGATGACGCCGAACTCGCCGAGGCGGTACGCGACGACGTGCTCGCCTCGCTGTGGAGCGCTCACCGCGAACGCCTCCGGCGCCTCGTGGGCGACATCGACGACCTCGACGACCGCGCCGATGTCGCGCCGGCCTTGCTGATGTTTCGCGCCCTCGTCATGGGTCGACCGGTGCATCCGGACGAGGTGCCGAGCCTGATGCCCCTGTTCACCGGGGAGTCGGGCGACCTGGTGTCGGAGGTTCCGGACGACTAGAAGCACGTCCGATCTGTCGACGGCGCGGTGCGCCGCCTACTCGCAGAGGGCGATGCGCGTCCTCGAACCGATTGAGGAGAGACGATGACGATGACGAGCAAGAACCGTATGCCGGGGCTACGGCTCACTCGGCGACAGGGCCTGCGCAATGCCGCGCTCGCCGGGATGGCCGCCGCCGGTTCCGCTCAGGCCAGTGCGACTGCACGTCCCGCAGCAATCGTCGACCGCCCGGTCGGCGATGGGTTGATCATCGCGGGCGCGGTGGGCGGATCGTTGGTGATGCCGGCCGCGCAAACCACGCAGGCACTCGTGAAGGACGATCACGTGGTCGTCATCGACTGCGGGGCAGGCGGTTACCTCGAGCTCGTGCGTGCCGGAGTGTCGTTCCCGCAGATCCGCGACATCTTCCTCACGCATTCACATCTGGATCACACCCTCGACCTTCCTGCGCTGATGGTGCACGTCTGGACCGCGGCGACCTGGCAGGGACTCCCGTGCCGCCTCACCGTGTGGGGACCGGCCGGTACTGGCGCGCACGTACGAAGCCTCCTCGCGCTCTACGGTCCCGAACTCGACGACCTGCAAGCTCAGCTGGGCGGTACACCGATAGTGGAGGCTTTCACCGTGGTCGAGCTCGACCGGCCGACCCTGGCCCAGCCGAGACATGTCGGGTCGTGGACCGTGCAAGCCACCGAGGTCCCGCACACCCCCGGGCTCAACCTCGCATACCGCTTCGACTCGAGCACCACGTCGATCGTGTTCTCGGGTGACACAGGTCCGTCGGCCGCCCTGGTCACGCTGGCCGAAGGCGCCGACACCCTGGTCCACGAGGCGGTGTTCATGCCCGACCTCGAGCAGTGGCGGGAGGCCAACCCCACCCTGCCGGACGCGCTGTTCGACAGCTTCCCACGAATCCACACCGAGGCCGACCAAGTAGGACGGATAGCGGCCGCTGCAGGCGTGCAGCGCCTCGTGCTGGATCACCTCATCCCGTTCACCACACCGGCCGAGGTCTGGACGCAGGAGGTGCGACGACACTTCCGCGGGAAGCTCGTCGTGGCCGCGCAACCCATGACGATCCCGCTTCGCGACCACACGCCATCCGCATCCTGAGTGACGCACGCCGGCGCGTCCATGCCGAACGCGGACGACGCCGAGGTCGTCGGCCACGCGACGACAGCGCTGGCGCGGCCCGACAGGCGTCGATCACGCGGGTCCGCGCCATCGTCGCGGGCGATCGGTCCGTCCGAGTAGACGTGCAGCCTAGACGGCCGGTCGTCGAGTGCTCGCACAGCACCGTTCCGGACGACTACTAGGACGTCCTACTATCGGTGGTACGCCCCATCCGAAGGGACCCTGTCATGGCAGCGCAGCCGACCGACCGCCCGCCCCTGCACATGCCGGTCAACCCGGTGCGCATCGTCACCGCGTCCAGCCTGTTCGACGGCCACGACGCCTCGATCAACATCATGCGGCGGATCATGCAGGCCCAGGGTGTCGAGGTGATCCACCTCGGGCACAACCGCTCGGTGCGCGA
>JBOFBK010000607.1:0-2465 GCA_051645525.1 Dermatophilaceae bacterium
GCGTCGTCACGCCGAGCTTGGGGAAGATCTGGTTGATGTGGTTCTTCACCGTCTTCTCCGAGACGAACAGCTCCCTGGCGATCACCCCGTTCGCCTTTCCGGCCGCGATGAGGTCCATGACCTCGGCCTGACGCTCCGAAAGCAGATGGCGGGTGGGCGCGACCGGGCGGGTGTGCCCGCCGAGTAGCGCGGCCAGGGCCGGGCCGGACAGCGTCCCGGTGCCCTCGGCGGCGGCCCGCACCATCGCGGCGAGACCCTCGGCGTCGAACGTGCCGTGCACGAGGTAGCCGATCGCGCCTTCCTCGAGGGCGCGCCGGATCACCTCGCTCTCGTCCGAAAACGTCAGCATCAGCACGTGTGCCGTACTCGACAGGTCGCGCACCACCGAGAGCCCGTCGCGGGTCGGCATCCGCACGTCGAGGAGCACGACATCGGGCTTGGCCTCGTGAACGACTCGGAGCGCCTCCTCGCCGTCTCCGGCCTCGCCCACGACCTCGAGCTGCTCGTCGGTCTCGACCAGGGAACGGATCCCCCGGCGCATCACGGCACTGTCGTCGACCACGCAGACGCGATGCACCATCAGGCCACCTCCCGGCGCTTCTCGACCAGGCCTTGGCGGTGCACGCTCATGGTCACCGTCGTGCCCCCACCCGGCTCGCTACGGTGCGTCAGGCGGCCGGCGACGTGCGCCATCCGCTCCTGCATCCCGAGCACCCCGAAGTGCCCACGGCCGGGCGACGCCGCCACGTGCTGTGGGTCGCTGCCGACGCCGTCGTCGTCGACCGTCAACACCACTCGATCACCGATGGCCTTGAGGGTGACGGTCGTCGTGCACCGTCCGGCGTGCCGACGCACGTTCTCGAGCGCTTCGCGCAGCCCCATGAGCAGCTCGTAGCACACCAGACTGTCGGTGACGTCGACGGAGTCGAGACGTGTGACCACCCGGCAGCCACACCGGCTGCTCCACTCATCGACGACCTGCCCCACCGACTCGGAGAACGGCAGGCTCGCCGCCGGCGCGCGCAGCTCCCCCATGAGCGCACGTACCTGGCCGATCACATCGGTGCAGTCGGCCTCCAGCTCACGGGCCCGGGTGACCGCGACCTCGGGGTGTCGCTCGAGATGTGTGGTCAGGCTGGAGGCGGTGAAGGCCATGGCCTGCAGCGACTTGGCGACCGTGTCGTGCATCTCTCGGGCGATCCGGCCGCGCTCCTGCGACGCCGCGGCCACGGCCATCGCGTCACGCAGGAAGGACTGGGCGCGGGCCTCGGCCCGGCCCGAGCGCTGGATGGCGAGTCCGAGCAGCCACAGCGTCACGACCACCGCTGGGACCAGCACGACGAAGGTCGAGACCGCGGACTCGTCGAGCGGGCGGGCGGTGAGCAGCACCAGATGGACGGCAAGCAGGAGTGAGACGACCACGAGGCCGGGAAGCGCCGCCAGCAACAGCCCGACGACGAGCGCCGAGGTGCCGAGCGCGAGGACGAACGGAGTGTCGACACCCACGACGGCGACGACGAGCAGCAGCGCGATGACGTCGATGAGCACGACCAGCGGATGACGGGAGACGAAGGCCCGCACGCGGGCGGAGCGCAGGGCGAGGTAGGACGACGCGGCGACGAGCATCACCACGATGGCGACGAGCCCGCGGCCTTGGGCCCACCAGACCAGCTCGACGACGAGCAGCAGGAAGAGGCGCACGAGGAGCGCGATTTGGGCGACCGTGACCGTCAGCGGTGCGGTGGAGTTGGCGATAGACCCGTCAGAGGCCATCAAAACCCCCGATATCGAGATCCGATCCGATGTACAAGCCAACGACGAGGAGGATCATCGCGCCTGGCACCATGACGATGGTGGTGAGGAGGGTGACCCGCGGAGCTATCCGTGCGGCTTTCTGGCGGTGCCGTTGCGCGGCGGCCCGGCGCATGTCGGCGGCGATCTGGTTGAGCGTGTCGACGAGCGGCGCGCCGAGCTCCTCGGCCTGGAGATAGGCCGTGGTGAACTCCTCCATCGACTCCGAGTCGTTGCGTTCACGCAGTGCCCGAAACGCCGAACGGACGCTCGCCCCGGTGCCGATCTGCTGCAACGTGGTGGTGACCTCGTCGGCGAGCGGGCCGCCGAATCGGGCGGCGACCACACCGAGGGCCTGCCGGAACCCGATGCCGGCACTCACCGTGACCGCCAGCACATCGAGGAAGTCGGGCAGGTCCCGGTCGATGCGCTCGCGTCGTTTCCGGCCTAGCGCCGACAGCCGCGCCAATGGCATCACCACGATGGCCGCGACCGCCAGAAGCACTGGCAGCAGGCGCCCCTGCAGGACGAAGATGACCACCGCCGGTGAGACGATGACCAGCCAGATCACCCCACGCGCGAGCACCGAGTCGACGTCCGTTCCTGCGGGCCGGCCGGCTCGGTTGATCTGCCGCTGCAGCCACGCGACCGATGTGGCGGGCAGGGCCGCACGC
>JBOFBK010000608.1:0-2488 GCA_051645525.1 Dermatophilaceae bacterium
ACGAGCGTGATCTGCGGTGCGTAGAGCGCCAGCGCGGCGAGGGCCCGGGCGTGGTTCTCGGGTGAGGAGCCGGCGCAGGCGGATGACGCCACACGCACCGTGACCCCGGCGTCGGCCATCGGCAGCGCGGTCGAGAGCACACAGCAGTCGGTGGCGACCCCGGCGAGCGTCACGACGGCACCGTCGCCGACCACGCCGCGCAGCACCGGCCACTTGCCGAACGTGCCGGCCGTCACCACCTGCCCGGCCAGCCCGGCGAGCTGCGGCACCACGGCGTACAGCGGGTCGTCGTCGGGCACCACGGCGAACGGCCACTGCTCGTAGTAGGGGCCCCACGACCCGCCGAGCGAGGGGTCGGCGACGAACCGGGTGAGCACCGTGCGGTCGACCCCGAACCGGTGCGCCAGGCGCACGACGTGCGGCACGGCATCCGCCCACATCGGCGAGCCCCACGGCGAGGTGGCAGGGTCGGCGAACACGACCTGCGGGTCGACGACGACGAGCCAGCCGGGGTCACCGACCCCACCGACTGTCTCGGATGACGCGTCGCTCACCGTGCCGTGACCCCGCTGGTCGTCCCACCCGGCGGAGCGGCGTCGTGCGCCGCGTGACCACCGACGGTCACCCTCTCCTGGCGGCGCACCGCCCCGCGCCGGGCGAGCAGGGTGACGAGGAACCCGACGGCGAGCGCGAGGAGCACACCGATGTTCGCGTGCGGCCACGAGCCGTCCCAGTACGGCGCGCCCTCGCCCTCGGTGACGTAGGTGCCGAGGCCGAGCGGCTCGAGGAGGTAGCCCTGCCAGTTGTTCCACGCGGCATCGGCGGCGAAGCTGTTGACGACCAGCCCCCAGCCGAGCACCGACGCACCCGCCATGGTGCCGACCGAGACCCAGTCCCAGGCGCCGTAGCGGCCGCGCACGTCGTAGAGGGCGGCCTCGTCGTAGTCGCGCCGACGCAGCGCGATGTCGGCGCACATGATGCCGGCCCAGGCGGCGAGCGGTACCCCGAGCGTGATGAGGAAGCTCTGGAACGGGCCGAGGAAGTCCTCGGCGACGAACACGACGAGGAAGGTGCCGACAGTGAGGATGACGCCGTCGACCAGTGCCGCGGCCGGCCTCGGGATACGCACCCCGAGGGAGAGCAGGGTCAGCCCGGAGGAGTAGATGCCGAGCACCGCGCCAGAGACGAGGGAGAGCACGACGGCGACGAGGAACGGCACGAGGAACCACGTGGGCAGGATCGTGGCCAGGGTGCCGATCGGGTCGGCGGGGATGCCGCCCAGCACCGCCGGGTCGGACGCCGCCAGCATCAGCCCGACGACGACGAGGAGCACCGGCGCGACGGCGCCGCCGACGGTGTTCCACCACACGATCGACCGGCCCGGGGTGTCGCGGCGCTGATACCTCGACCAGTCGGCGGCGATGTTGACCCAGCCGAGGCCGAACCCCGTCATGAGCAGGACGAACGCGCCCACGACGTTGCCGGCCGGCCCCGACGGAACAGCTGCGACGGCATCCCACCGCACCTCGGTGAGCGCGACGACGACGAACACCAGGGTCACGACGCCGGTGACCCAGGTGAGCACCGACTGCATCCGCATGATGACGTGGTAGCCGGCGACCGACGCGGCCACGACCAGTGCTGCGACGACGACCGCCGCGACAGCCGTGGTGCCGGTGCCGCCGCCCCAGCCGAGCTCGGTGAGGACGGTGGACGTGGCAAGCACGGCGAGGATGGCGAGGAAGGTCTCCCAGCCCACCGAGGCGAGCCACGAGACGACGCCGGGCACCTTCTGGCCGGTGACGCCGAACGCCGCCCTGGACAGGACCATCGTGGGCGCCGACCCTCGCTTGCCCGCGATGGCGACGACCCCGCAGAGCAGGAAGCTCGCCACGACGCCGAGCACCGTGACGACCACGGCCTGCCAGAACGAGATGCCGAAACCGAGCACGAACGCGGCGTAGGAGATGCCGAACACCGACACGTTCGCCGCGAACCACGGCCAGAACAGGTCGCGGGGGCGGGCGGTGCGGGCCGACTCCTCGACGACCTCGATGCCGGTGGTCTCGACACCGAGGTGAGGGGCGGGAGAACCGTCGGCGGTACGCGAGGTGCGCGTCGTGCTCACCAGCCGAGCATGTCAGAACCGGAACGGCCACCGAGAACGGGATGACGCCACATCCCACGACCGGCCCGGCAGCCGATCAGCCTCGCCGCGACGCCCATCGGTCGTCGTCGTCCTCGCCGTCGTCTCGCTCGCGGGCGTCGGCGTCGCCGCGCGGCTGACCCGTACCGTGGAGTTCTCGCTCGAGCGCGGAGAGGTCGGTGTCCGGGCTGTAGTACTTCAGCTCGCGAGCGACCTTCGTCTGCTTGGCTTTGGCTCGGCCGCGCCCCATGGCGTGACCCCCTCGTGAGTCTGCCGGGGAGACATCACAGCGGAGACGGCCCCGTTGCCGAGGTCATCCCACGTCGCGGAGCAGTCCCGGGA
>JBOFBK010000609.1:0-1159 GCA_051645525.1 Dermatophilaceae bacterium
GCCCGGGGAGCTGCTCACCGCCGACGCCACCGGCATCCGGCGCCGGATGTTCACCCGGCTGAAGGAGGAGCTGCTCGAGCGGGCCGCCGAGCAGCGGCCCTACGACGAGGCGGCGGCTGCCGAGTACCGCACACTGCTCACCGAGAGCATCCGGCTGCGGCTGCAGTCGGAGGTGCCGGTGGGCACCAGCCTGTCCGGTGGTCTCGACTCCAGCGCGGTGGCGGTCGTCATCAACCAGCTGCTGAACCAGGGCGACGAGCTGTCGACCCGCTCGGTCGGCACCCTGCAGAACACCTTCAGCGCGGTCTTCCCGGGCAGCATCAACGACGAGGAGCGCTACGTCGACGACGTGCTCGACAGCTGCCGCGGCCACGTCGAGGCGCACAAGGTGCGGCCCACGGCCGACGAGTTCAAGACCGACCTGCTCGACTTCATCCGCACCCAGGAGGAGCCGCTCATCTCCAGCGGCCCGTACGCGCAGTACCAGGTGATGCGCGAGGCCCCGAAGCACGTCACCGTCCTGCTCGACGGGCAGGGCGCCGACGAGATGATGGCCGGCTACGTCCCGTACTACTTCGTGTACCTGCGCCAGCTGCGCGCGCAGGGCGCCGCGAAGGCGGCCGCCGAGCTGGCGAAGAGTCTCGACGTGCTCTACCGCCTCGGCCGGTTCAAGGTGCGCGCCCGGCTACGGATGAAGAAGACGGTGCCGACCACGCAGCTGCTCGCGGCCGAGTTCGTGGCGCAGCACCGCGGGGAGCGCTTCGACGTCGAGCCCGCGAACCTCAAGAAGCGGCTCGTGCAGGACATCTTCCAGCACAGCCTGCCGAGCCTGCTGCGCTACGAGGACAAGAACACGATGCGCTTCTCGCTCGAGGGCCGCGTGCCGTTCCTCGACAAGGAGGTGCTGAAGTTCGTCTTCAGCCTCTCCGACGAGGCGATCATCAAGGACGGCTGGAACAAGCGGGTGCTGCGCGACGCCACCCGCGACCTGCTGCCGGAGTCGATCAACCGGCGCCGCAACAAGATCGGCTTCACCACCCCGCAGGTCGAGTGGTTCCAGCGGCTGAAGAACCACTTCTACTCGATCTTCCTCAGCGAGTCGTTCGCCGGCCGCCCGTACTGGAACCAGACCGAGGTGCTGCACGCGTTCGAGGGGTGG
>JBOFBK010000610.1:0-1117 GCA_051645525.1 Dermatophilaceae bacterium
ACAACGTCCGCGACGAGTTCGGCCGGAACTGTGTGTATCTCGACCAGCCCGACCAGCCGAACGCCTTCGACGTCTACCTCGTGCAGCGCGGGCTGGCGCTGAAGCCGGGGGCGACGTACACGGTCGACCTGAAGGCGGCAAGCAGCAACGTGGAGCGGGCCGACTTCACGGTGAAGGTCGGCGGGTCGAGCGCGCCGTACCCGACCTACGGGAGCAAGGCGTTCTCGCTCCCGGTCGACACGACGTCCACGTCGTCGCTCGGCTTCTCGTTCACCATGCCCGAGACAGGCGACGACGGCGCCCAGATCGAGCTCCAGGTGGCCGGCAACCCGGAGTCGTCGTACTTCTGCTTCGACGACATCGCGCTGCGCGAGCTGGTCGAGACCGGCTCGAGCGACATCGTCGGGCAGGACCCGCAGTTCCGGAACGCCAGCACCGACCCGCGCACGGCGGACTTCCGCCTTCGGGACACGAGCCCGGCCATCGACGCGCAGACCACACCCGCGCCGGCGACCGACATCCTCATGGTGCGCCGCCCCCAAGGCGACGCAGCAGACCTGGGTGCCCACGAACGTCGCGGGTCCTGACCCCCGACGCGAGCGCCTGGACAATCGTCGGGTCGGATCGGTATACGCGCCCGCCCCCAGCGGCCCGGTTACCGTCTCCACCAGCTCATCGTCGCGCGACGGCGCTCGCGAAGTCGAGAAGAGACGACGCATGGCGTAGGCAGGACCGCAGTCGTTGTCCCGACACGCTGATAACGCCGTAGTGCGCGGTGTCCTTCAGTGCAAGCAGACGATCGAGGTGCCGTGCCGCCTCATCTCCTCGCGGAGCGACCTGACGCACGAGGTCGACTGCCACCCGGTGGTCCGACGCACGGGACCGGCGCCCCAGGGCCGCACAACACGCGGCGTCCGCCGATGCGATGCCCGACAGCACGGCGAGAGCAGCGGCGACGCTCGCAGAAGACTCGATGGCCGCCGCTTCCCCCTCGACGAGGGTGGCAACCTCGTAGAACTCTCGCTTGATCGAGTCGAACCCTCGCCTCCGCGCGGTCGCAGGATGCGGTGCGCTGCTCCCGGCGTGGGCTCACCGGTGGCCGCCGTCGACGAGATCG
>JBOFBK010000611.1:0-4009 GCA_051645525.1 Dermatophilaceae bacterium
GTACGACGCCAACGGCAACGGCATCCGCACCGATCTCGGCGACCTCATCGTGTGGAACTTCCAGGTGACCAACACCGGGACCGTCACGCTCGACGGCATCACCGTCGTCGACCCGCGCGCCGGCTCGGTGACCTGCCAGGCGCTACCGCCCGGTGGGCTGCAGCCGGGCGAGTTCGTGCTCTGCACCAGCGATGACACGTACACCGTCGCCCAAGCCGACGTGGACGCCGGCATCGTGACGAACACCGCTGTGGCACAGGCGTCGACGAGTGGAAGCGGCGAGCCGGTCACGTCCAACCCCTCCAGCACCGACACGCCGATCCTCGGCAGTCCGTCGCTGGTACTGGCCAAGACGGCGACGGTCGACGATCTCGATGGCAACGGCACCGACCTCGGTGACGAGATCGGATGGAGCTTCGCCGTCACGAACGCGGGCACGGTCACCCTCTCTGAGGTGGCGGTGGACGACCCAGCGGCGGGCGACGTCACCTGTCCGGACACCGTGCTCGCACCGGGGGAGGACGTGACGTGCACCGCTGACGCGCCGTACGCCGTCGCTGCGGCCGATGTCGATACCGGTGTCGTCACGAACACCGCGACGGTGAGCGGCACCGCACCTGGCGGCGCCACCGTGAGCAGCGCACCGGCATCCGCGGAGGTCGCCGTCGACCGATCGCGCCGGCTGACCTTGATCAAGCGCGCCGAACCGCGCGATCTGGACGGCGACGGCCGGGTCACCGCCGGTGACGACATCGGGTGGTCGTTCACGGTGACCAACTCCGGCACCGTCACGGTCGACGACCTCGCCGTCGACGACCCGACGGCCGGGCCGGTCACCTGTACGGCGGTCGTCCTCGCTCCGGGTGAGAGCACCACCTGCCGCACCGACGACGAGCGCGCGATCACGGCGGCCGAGGCCGCCGCCGGGGAGATCCGCAACGTGGCGACCGTCTCCGGCGAGGACCCGGTGGGCTCGGTGGTGCTGTCCGCGGAGGCGCGCGCCCTCGTGGAGGTGGTGGAGGCCGTTCCCGGGTCACCGTCACCGTCACCGACTCCTCCCGGTGCGCCGGGTGCTCCGCCCGTTGCGGCACCCGGCGGCGGCTCGGGCTCCTCCGGCGGTGGCGCGTCCGGCCCGCTCGCCGCCACCGGTGCGGCATCGGTCGGGATCTTCACCGGTGTCGGGATGACGACCGCTCTCGTCGGAGCATGGCTGGTTCTGGTGGCCCGGCGCCGTCGTCACCTCTAGGACGTGCGGAGCGGCCGGTCGTCACCGGAGCCCTGGGTAGCCATGGCGGCACGTTGGAGGATGCCGAAGGTCAGTGTGTACCTCCCTGACAATCTCTACCGGGCCGTTCAGGAGCGCCAGCTCACGCTCTCCACGCTGACTCACGGAGGCCATCCGGGTCGCGCTGCGCGCCGCCGACAACCGCGCCTGGGTGCCCCGGATGCAGTCGCGCGTCCGCTCTCGTGCCGAGCCGTTCGACACCGCTCAGGTGCTGGACGAGGTCCGGGAGGAGCTCGGGTCGTGATCGTCCTCGACGCCTCGCGGTCGTCGACGTCGTGCTCGACCAACCGCACCGCAGCTGGGTGCTCGCCCGCATCGAGGAGGACACCGCGGAGGCAGCGGCAGGCCTCTCGCCGGCGCATGGGTAGACGGGATGCTCCTGACCCCGCGGACTACGGTGGCCGAATGACGGTCGACGGCCCGGATGCCGACGGTGCGCTCCCCCGGTCGGGTACGCACGGCACCCGGGCACTCGTCCTCGCCGACACGCACGTCCCGGCACGAGCCCGTGACCTGCCGGACGACGTGTGGCGTGCGGTCGCAGAGGCAGACCTCGTCATCCACGCCGGCGACTGGGTCGACGTCACGCTCCTCGACGAGCTCGAGGCGCGCTCGCGAGCCGTCCTCGCCTGCTGGGGCAACAACGACGGCCCGGCGCTGCGGGCGCGCCTGCCCGAGATCGCTCGGGCCACGGTCGAGGGGGTACGGCTCGCGGTGGTGCACGAGACCGGTGGCACGGCAGGCCGGGAGCAGCGGATGAGGGCCGCTCACCCGGATGTCGACCTGCTCGTCTTCGGCCACAGCCACATCCCGTGGGACACCGAGTACGCCGGTCTCCGCCTGCTCAACCCCGGGTCGCCCACCGACCGGCGCCGCGAGCCGTCCTGCACCTACCTGACCCTGCGGCTCGCCGGCGGCTGGGTGCACGACGTGGAGCTGCACCACCTTCCGGGCCGGCTCGCCGGCCGTCGGGCGACCCCGTCCAGCTGAACCCTTGGTGCCTCTGTTTACCGCGGCGGTACTCGAGGAAGCAGCGACCGGCGAGGAAGGCGGCCTTCCAGTGAAGATCCTCGCGGACGAGCCACTCCTGCAGTCGCGGGTCAGCGCCATGATCTCGTCGGCACTCATCCCGCCGCGGCGCCGACCACGCATCCGGGCCACCGCCGCCCCGCCGCCCCGATGTCTGCGCACGAGGCGCACGCTGTCGTCACGCACCTCGACGTCGACTTCGGAGCCTGGCTCGATGCCGAGGCGGCGTCGCACCTCGAGCGGAATGGTCACCTGGCCTTTGCTCGTCACTCGCAGGAGCCCAGCACATCGGGCGGTGACACCTACTGGCAGGGACTCTGTTCTCGAGAGGTGGGCGCGGCGCCATCCGGATGACTGACCCGCCCGGACCGCGCACGATGCTGACGCGGATGCCGATCACCGAGGCGGCGATCGTGAGGACGACGGACGTCACTCGCGATCGCCGGGCGGCGAGTGCTGATCGCCGGCCGGGTGCGTCTCAATCGGCACAGCGTCGTCAACCGGCACATCGTCCTCGGCCAGGACGTCGTCGTCATCCGAGGACCGGCTGACGCGCACCGCGGTGATCCGCCGGCCGGAGACCTCGGTGACCTCGACCAGCACGGCACGACCCGCGGCGGACCCGCCGCGCTCGTCCCCGTCGCCGAGGTCGACCCGCACCACGTCGCCCACCCTGGCGAGCCGTCCGAGCCGGGCGAGCATCCACCCCGCCACCGTCTCGTAGGGACCGTCGTCGAGCCGTACGCCGGTGCGTTCGGCGAACTCCTCGAGGTTGGTGGAGCCGTCGAGCATGCGCGACTCGTGCAGCCGCAGCTCATGGCCCTGCTCGTCGGCGTCGTACTCGTCCCAGATCTCGCCGACCAGCTCCTCGAGCAGGTCCTCCAGGGTGACCACGCCGTCGGTGCCGCCGTACTCGTCGACCACGACCGCCAGGTGGTGGCCCTCCTCGCGCATCCGCTGCATCGCGGGCGGCAGGGGCAGGGTGGCCGGCAGCGCGAGGATGTCGCGGCGCACGCTCGCGACCCGGGCGTCGGGCCCGTGCTCGTGCAGGGCCTGCAGGACGTCCCGCACGTGGACGAAGCCGGTGATGTCGTCGAGCGAGCCCCGGAAGACCGGGTACCGCGAGTACGGCTTGTCGCGCACGAGGTCGGCGGCCTCGCCGACGGTCGAGGACTCCTTGATGCCGACGACGTCGCTGCGCGGGCGCATCACCTCGACCACCAGGCGGCGCGAGGAGCCGATGACGTCGCTGAGCAGGGCTCGCTCGGCAGGGGTGAAGCCCTCGTGGGTGGTGACGAGCTCGCGTACCTCCTCGTCGCTGATCCGCTCGGCGTCGTCGTCGGGGTCGATGCGCAGCAGCCGCAGCACCGCGTTGCTCGACACCCCGAGCAGCCAGATGACGGGCCGCACCAGCCAGGCGAACCGCGCCAGCGGCGGGCCGAGGGCGAGCGCGACCGGCTCGGCCCGCAGGATGGCCACCCGCTTCGGCACCAGCTCCCCGAGCACGAGCGAGAGGTAGGAGATGCCGAGAGTCAGCAGCACCAGCGTGGCGGTGGCCGCTGCACCCTGGGGGAGCCCGAGGTCGACGAGCAGCGGGGTGAGGGCGGGAGCGATGGTGGCCGCGCCGAACGCCGAGGAGAAGAAGCCGGCGAAGGTGACGCCGATCTGCACCGCCGAGAGGAAGACCGTGGAGTC
>JBOFBK010000612.1:0-5100 GCA_051645525.1 Dermatophilaceae bacterium
ATGCTCATCGAGCAGGGCGCCACCGAGCCGCTCGACTTCCTCACCGGGATGTACCGCGCCGGTCATGCCAAGACCCCGGCCGCCGTGGGCGCCGGATGGTCCGGCGAGGCCCTCGGCAAGGGGCTGACCGCGATGGCGCTCGAGGGCAACTGGGTGGTCGGCGCGCTCGAGAGCGAGTTCCCCGACCGCGAGTTCGGCATCGCCGAGCTGCCGGCCGGACCCAAGGGCCCCGGCTCCTTCCTCTACTCCGCCGGGCTCGGGGTGCCGGCGGATGCCGAGAACGCCGAGGCCAGCTGGGCGTTCGTCGACTACTTCACCGGCCCGGAGGGCGCCGCCGCCTGGACCGAGAAGTTCAACGCCATGCCGGCGCGCGAGTCGCTGTCGGCGGGCTGGACCGAGAAGCACCCCGAGCAGGAGCCGCTGGTGAAGGCCACCGAGTACGGCACGGTCTACTCACTCCCGCCCGGCTTCGGCGAGGTCGAGTCGCTGCTGAACGAGCGGCTCGAGGCCCTGTTCGCCGGTGAGCTCGAGGCCGCCCGGGTGGTCGAGGACGTGGCCAAGGCCGGTCAGGGCGCGCTCGGTGGCTGACCTCGCCGGGGTGCGGATGGCGCGGATGGAGCGGATGGCGCGGATGGTGCCGCTGCGACGGCGCCGTCCGCACCCCACGGGCACCGGGCGGCGGCATCCGTTCCACCCGGGTCGTCGCGCCCGGGAGGGGTGGACCGGCATCCTGCTCGTCGCCCCGGCGGTGATCGGGCTGGCCGTGTTCGTCGTCTACCCGATCGGTTTGATGGCGTGGGTCAGCCTTACCGACTGGAGCGGCCTGACCAGCCCGTTCAGCGCCGACCCGGTGGGCGCCGCCAACTACGAGCAGCTGCTGCTCGAGGAGGGGCTGAGCCGGGAGGACTTCGGCATCGCGGTCCGCAACACGCTCTACTACGTGCTCGGGGTGGTGCCGGCCCAGACCGCGCTGGCGTTCGTGCTGGCGAGCGTGCTCAACCAGCGGTGGCTACGGGGCAAGGTCGCGCTGCGCACCGCCTACTACCTGCCCTCGGTGACCAGCTCGGTCGCGATGGCGCTGGTCTTCATCTTCCTCTTCCAGCCCACCGGGTTCGTCAACGGGCTGCTACCCGGCGAGGACCTCGTGTGGCTCGACGACCCGCGCGGCCTGCTGCACCTCGCGCTCGGCGCCATGGGCGTCGACGGGCCACCGCAGTGGCTCGCCGGGGCCGACCTGCTCGGCATCGGCGCGTGGGACTGGCTGTCCGGCCCGAGCATCACCATGACCGCCCTGATGCTGCTCGTCACCTGGTCGACCACCGGCACCTTCATGCTCGTCTTCCTCGCCGGGCTGCAGCGCATCCCCGTCTCGGTCGAGGAGGCGGCCATGCTCGACGGCGCGTCGGCCGTGCAGCGGTTCAGGTACATCACCCTGCCGCTGATGCGGCCGGTGATCGCCTTCGTGGTCTCGATCGGGCTGATCGGCACCTGGCAGGTCTTCGACCAGATCTGGGTCATCTCCTCCGGCGGGCCGCGGCGCACCACCCTCACGCCGGCCTACCTCATGTACGTCGAGCTGTTCGACCGCAGCAACGGCGGCCTGGCCGCAGCCATCGCGGTCCTGCTGTTCGCCATCATCATCGTGTTCACGCTCGCGCAGCGGCGTATCTCCTCCCGGCGCCGGGAGGAGTCGTGGTGAGCCGGGACGGCATCCGGACGAGGGCGGGCATCCGGACGACGGCCGGCACTCGGATGACGGTGCCGCGCCTCACGCTGACCGTGGCCCTCGTCGTGGTGGCGGCCGGTTTCGTCATGCCGTTCCTCGTGGCGCTCGCCGGGGCCTTCCGGGAGGTGCCCGACCTGGTCGCCAACCCGGTGCAGCTGTGGCCGGGCGAGGGCTACTCGTGGACGCTCGACGGCCTCGACCGGCTGCGCTCCGGCGGGGTGCGCATCGACCGCGCCGCGCTGAACTCGCTGGTCATCACGGTCGCGGTGGTCGCGGGGCGCATCGCCATGGCCGCCACCGCGGGGTACGCGCTGTCGTTCACGAGGTTTCCCGGCCGCCGAGCCGTGCTCGGGGTGCTCGTCGCCGTGCTCGCCGTGCCGCCGATCATCCTCGCCATCCCGCGCTTCCTCGTGCTCAAGGAGCTGGACCTGCTCAACAGCTACGGCGGCATCGTCATCCCGCTGATGTTCGACGCCTTCGGCATCCTGCTGATGAAGCAGTACTTCGACCAGGTGCCGCGCGAGCTCACCGACGCCGCCCGGGTCGACGGCGCCGGGCCGCTGCGCACGTTGTGGTCGGTGGCGCTGCCGACGGCCATGCCCGGCCTGGCCGCGGTGACGGTGCTGGCGGCACAGGGCACGTGGAACGAGTTCCTCCACCCGCTGATCGCCGCGCCGACCGAGGCGGCCCTGCGTCCGCTCCCGGTGGAGCTGGCCCTGCTGCGCAGCACGTTCGGCGACGCCCAGCCGTGGAACGCGATGCTCGCCGGCGCGGTCATCGCCACCGTGCCGATCGCGCTGGTGTTCGTCGCGTTCCAGCGCTTCTTCGTCCAGGGCCTGGCCGACTCCGGCATGAAGGACTGACGCCGGATGACGCTCACGCCCCACCCCGAGCCGGGGATCGTGGTCCCCACCGACCAGGCGCAGGCTCGCCCTACCACCGACCAGGAGCCGTCCATGAGTACCTTCAGCAGCCTCGACTTCACCGCGTTCTCCCATCCCGGCGCGTGGTTCAGCCTCGGCCGCGGGATCGGGCACCAGCAGTGGGACGACGGGCCGGGCGCACACCTCGTGCACCACTTCGGCAACACCCGGCCGGTGGCCCGGCTCGAGGTGCACGACGACGCCGGCCGGGCCGCCGAGGCGGACTGGGCCGGCGCGGTGCTGCGGTTCGCCGCCCCCGGCGGTGCTGTCGAGATCGTCTACTCCGACGCTCGCACGATGCTGCTGTGTGGCCGGCGGGCCTCGCTCGTGCTGTCGACCGGCGCCGGAATCGACATCTTCCGGCTCGAGGACGGCCGCGCGGCGATCACCTCGTTCGAGTCGAGGTGCCGCTTCGTCGTGCACGCCCGGCAGGGGACGCTGCGGGTGGAGACACCGGAGAAGGCCGGTAACGAGGGGGTGTCGCAGCTCGTCGTGGAGGGCGACTCGTGGGACGTCTCCATCCGCGAACGCTCCGGGTCGACCATGGGCGACTCGCCCCTGGTCGAGTTCGCCGGCGTCGCGGCGGCGGCCGACCGGGCCGACCGCGAGTGGGCGTCGCGGTTCGTGCCGGATGACGAGCGTCGCGCCGGCACGGTGGCCGACGCGGCCCGGCTGCTGCGCACCTGCGTGGTCGACCCCCGGGGCTCGACCACGCGCCGCACGGTGCTGATGTCGAAGAACTGGATGAGCCGGGTCTGGAGCTGGGACCACTGCTTCACCGCGCTCGCGCTGGTGCGGGTCGACCCGGCGCTGGCGTGGGAGCAGATGTTCACGATCCTCGACCACCAGGACACCGATGGTGCGCTGCCCGACTTCGTTGACGGCCAGGCGCCGGTCTACACCTACGTGAAGCCGCCGATCCACGGGTGGGCCGCGCGGCGGATGCTCGACGCGGCGCCGCACTCGCTCGACGCGGCGGGGCGCGACGCCCTCGCCGAGCACCTGTCGAGGTGGACGCTCTGGTGGCTGCGCGAGCGCACCCTGCCGGGCGAGGTGCTGCCCCGCTACTTCCACGGCAACGACAGCGGCTGGGACAACTCGACCGCGTTCGACCACGGGCTGCCCCTGGTGACCCCCGACCTGCCGGCCTATCTCGTCATCCAGTGCGAGGTGGTCGCCGAGCTGCGCGAGGGCCAGGGCCGCTCGGCCGAGGCCGTGGTGTGGCGCGACCGGGCGGTCGCGCTCGCCGCCGAGCTCGACCGTCGGCTGCTGCGCGGCGGCGACGTGGCGGTCGAGCGGCTCGGGGCGCCGCTCGCGACGACCTCGCTGCTCGCGGTGATGCCGCTCGTGCTCGGCCACCGGCTCTCCGCGCCGGTGCTCGATGCGTTGTGCGAGCGGATGGAGCAGCACCTGCTCGACCGGGGTCTGGCGACCGAGCTGCCGGACTCGGGCAGGTTCGAGGTCGACGGGTACTGGCGTGGGCCGATGTGGGCGCCGGTCACCTACCTCCTGGTCGACGGGCTCCGCGACGCCGGCCGGCACGCGCTGGCCGACCGGGTGGCCGAGCGGTTCGTGGCGACAGTGGAACGGTGCGGCTTCGCCGAGAACTTCGACGTGGTGCAGGGGCGCGGCCTGCGCGACCCCGGCTATACCTGGACCGCGGCGGCGTACCTCCTCCTCACGTCGTCCGCGGCGGTCGGTGGCTCGGCCGTGCCGGTCGTGCCGGAGTCCGTTGGTGAGGCGCATCGGCAGTCGGTCGCCGTCGCGGCATCCGCAGGGGAGGCCGCCGACCAAGCCTTCGTGGACGCCGTCTCGGTCGACTGGGACGCCGAGTAGTAGCTCGACAGGTGGCGCGAGGCGACATTCGCATCGCCGCAGCACGTGGCGCGTCCACCGATCGTCCTGACCGAGACCGCCAGTGTCCGGCTGCCGTGTCAGGTGATGTCGGTGTCTACGGCAGGGCGGTCGCCGGCCGGGTCGAGCTCGTCATCCACGGGTTCCTCACTGCGTCCGCGGTGGCTCGCTGCGTGTATCTCTGTCCCGGTCGGGTACGTCTTTCCCTGGAGCACACCGCGTAGCCGGTCCCGCCCCCACCAGGCGCGGTTCGCCGGGTACCCGCCCCGCGTCACCTGACGTGCGGGCCGCACACCCCGACACAGGAAAGGAACACCCGCATGAGTGCAGCAGACAAGATCAAGAACGCGGCCGAGGACCTCAAGGGCAAGGCGAAGGAGGCGGCCGGGAAGACGACCGACAACGAGCGCCTCGAGGCCGAGGGCCGCACCGACCAGACCGCCGCCGACGTGAAGAAGGCCGGCGAGAACGCCAAGGACGCGTTCAAGCACTGACCCAGCCCGATGCCCGGCACGGCGGCCGAGTCGCCGTGCCGGGCATCGTCGTTCGCTCGAGAAAGGACATCGTGATGTGGGCTCTGCTCTCCGCCGGGGTGCG
>JBOFBK010000613.1:0-1112 GCA_051645525.1 Dermatophilaceae bacterium
CGGCCGCGCCGCCGGCGGGGAGGGCGGGGCGGGCGGGCGTCGAAGTCCGCCGGCAGCGGCCCGGCGGGGAGCGTCTCGGTCACGAGGGTGCCCCCGCGGTGGTGGCCGGCGCCGACCGCGGCCGTCGGCGCGCCCGCGAGACCGGATCGTCGGATGCCGCGATCCGCCGGGTGATCGCCAGGTTCACCAGACCGACCAGCACGATCACGACGAACAGCAGCCAGGCGACGGCGGCCGCCTTGCCGAAGTCGAGCTGGCCCCAGCCGAGGGAGTAGAGGTAGAGCGTGATGGTGAGCCACTGGTTGTTCGCGCCGCCCGAGCCGACCTGGTCGAACAGCCGCGGTTCGTCGAAGATCTGCAGGCCGCCGATGGTCGAGGTGATGATGACGAAGATGAGGGTGGGGCGCAGCTGCGGGATGGTGATGGAGAAGAACTGCCGCACCGGCCCGGCGCCGTCGATCATCGCCGCCTCGTAGTAGTCGCGGTTCACGGCCTGCATCGCGGCGAGCAGGATGAGTGCGGTGTATCCGGTCCAGCGGAAGTTCACCATCGTGGCGATCGCCAGGTGGCTCGGGAGCACATCCGCGTGCCAGCCCACCGGCGGCAGCCCGACATTGGTCAGCAGCGTGTTCACGAGGCCGTACTGGTCGCCGAACATCGAGTTGAAGATCAGCGCCACTGCCACCGGGGCCACGATGTAGGGCAGCAGCACGCCCATGCGCCAGAAGGTGCTCGCACGCAGGTTGCGGTCGAGCGCCGCCGCGATCACCAGGGCGATCGCCACCTGCGGCACGCTCGAGAGCAGGAAGATGCTGACGGTGTTGCGCAGCGCGATCCAGAACTCCGGCTGGCCGAGCACGAACGAGAAGTTGTCCAGGCCGACGAAGGCGCCCTGACCGCCGATCAGGTTCCACTCGTGCATCGAGACCCACGCCGTGTAGAGCAGGGGGAAGAGCCCGACGACCGCGAAGAGCACGAAGAACGGGGAGATGTAGAGGTAGGGCGAGACGCGCACGTCCCAGTGCGAGAGGCGCTGCGAGAAGGCGACGCGGCGGATGCGGCGCGCGGCAGCGGCATCCGTGCCGGCGGTGCTGGCCATGCTGGTCTCCCGG
>JBOFBK010000614.1:0-5447 GCA_051645525.1 Dermatophilaceae bacterium
CGCCGTGTTCACCAACCCCTGCAGCTCCCCGGCCACGGCGAACGCCTCGACGGAGTCCAGGGCACGGCCGTGCTCGACGAGCTCACGGCCGAGTGCCGCGCACTGCTCACGCAAGGCGGCGATGCGGCCGGTGAGTTCCCCCTGATTCATGGCCTCCATTGTACTCGAACATAGGATCGATTCGCAATCCTTCCGCTGACGAACCTGTCTGTCTTCGAGTGACTTTGCTCGCTCCAAGATCGACGCGTCGACTCCTGATGGGCGCGGTGTGGTTCACGTGGCACGGACGTGGCGTGTGGTTCGCCTCGGCTCGCGCCCTCACGAGGGCGTCGTGTGGGGTCCCGTGTGACGGTCCGGTGCTGTCGCACGGCTGAGGATGTCGTCGACGACGCGGTCGAGTGGCCTGGTGGCGTCGATGCGCGTCCCGCCGGTGGGGTGTCCTCCCGGTTCGCGGCCGGGACGGTCCTATCGCCCTGTGTCACCGGTCTCGGTCCAGAGCGAGCCTGCCTCGGCGAACGTCGCGTCGACCACGGTGTCGAGCGGCGCGGTCTCGTCGGCCAGCCAGCGCACGACCGCCTCGTCGAAGCAGCTCACGGCGAGACGCGCGAGCAGCCGCGACCGGTGTGCGGGAACCCCGCGCAGCTGCAGCCCGTCGGCGATCTCGCGTTCGTGAGCCGCGTGCTTGAGACGGTCGCGAGCCTGGAGCGCCGGTGACGCCTCGATGATCGACCGGCGTCGTCGGCCTTCGTCGCGCCGGTCCGTCCATAGCGCCGCGATCTCGGCAAGTGCCGCACGGGTCGTGATCGATGGTGGCTCGTCGACGGGTCGCGCGGCGAGGGCTTCCCGGAGGTGGGTGTCGACGACGTGCTCGTCGGCGAAGAGCAGCTCCTCCTTGTCGGGGAAGTAGCGGAACAGGGTTCTGGGCGCCACGTCGGCGGCTGCGGCGATCTCGAGCATGGTCACGCCGTCGAAACCACGGTCGGCGAACAGCGCGACAGCGGCACGTGAGATGTCCCGACGAGTCTCGCGCTTCCTCCGCTCCCGCCGTCCTTGAGGTTCGCTCACGAGAAAATCATGACAGGCCACGCCAAGTGGCAGTAACTGCCACTATGGTGCTGTCATGCGAGTTCTCATCACTGGAGCGACCTCCGGCCTCGGTGCCGCCGTCGCCCATGCGGTTGCCACCTTCGGACACACCGCCATCTGCCTGGGTCGCGATCGGGCTCGCGTCGAGGCCGTCGCGGCGGCGGTGGACGGCGAGGTATGCGTCGCGGATTTGGCCGACCTCGGCAGCCTCCTCGCAGGTGTCGATCGGCTCGACCCCGTTGATGTCGTCATCGGCAACGCCGCGGTCCAGTACGTCGGTCCCACCAGACGGAGTCGCGACGGGCTCGAGGAGACCTTCGCCGTCAACCATCTGGCGCACCTCGCCCTCACCGACCGCCTGCTGGCGCGCTCCTCGTCGCCCGGGCGGGTCGTCTTCGTCAGCTCGGACACCCATGACGTCGATCGACGGACCGGCACCCCTCCGCCACTCGAGGACTCTATCGCCGACCTGGCTCGCCCAGGTGAGGAGCACGGCCGGGCTCGGGATCGGGGGATGCAGCGCTACGTCACGACGAAGCTGCTCCTCACCGCGGCAGCGTTGGGCCTCGCTGACGAGCATCCGGACTGCACGTGAGTGCCTACAACCCAGGTGTGATGCCGGGAACCGGCCTGAATCGGGACCACCCGACGTTGGTCCGCGTCGCGTGGAGCGTGATCTCCAGAGCCATGCTGGTACTGCCGTTCGCCTCGACCACGACACGATCGGCCCACTCGCTCGCATACCTGGCCTGCGACCGGCCGGCGCCGGTGCCCAGCGGCAGCTATGTCGACTTCCGGCTCCGACCTCAACCGGCTGCGGTTCTCGTCTCCGACAACGGCTTCCAGCGCACCGTTCTCGGTGAGAGCCGAGCTCTGATCGCGGACCTGACCTGACTGACCGCGTGTCCTGCCCGGGCGTCCAGAACGGCGTCAGCGGCCCTTGGGGTGCCAGATGGTCTTGGTCTCGAGGAAGGCCGACAGCCGCGCGAGGTCGGGCACCGGCGAGAAGTCCGGCTCCACGGCATCCGCGCCGGTGCCGCTAGGCCGCAGGACCCGCTTGAGGTTGTCGGCGGCGGCCTCCTCGAGCGCGCCCCAGTCGACGCCCTCGGCATCCGCGGCGCCGGTGAGGTCGATGGCATTGACGTCGCGGTGCGAGGCCAGCCACGGGGCCACCTCGGCGGTGCGTCCGGTCACGACGTTGACCACGCCACCCGGCACGTCGGAGGTGGCGAGGCACTCGGCGAGCGTGACCGCCGGCAGCGGCCGCTGCTCCGACGCGAGCACGACGCAGGCGTTGCCCGACACGATGACCGGCGCCACCACCGACACCAGCCCGAGCAGCGACGAGCGCTGCGGCGCCAGCACCGCCACGACCCCGGTGGGCTCCGGGGCGGAGATGTCGAAGTACGGCCCCGCCACCGGGTTGAGTCCGCCGAGCACCTGCGCGTACTTGTCGGACCAGCCCGCGTACCAGACCCACCGGTCGATCGCCGCCGACACCAGCGCCTCGGCGCGCACCGGCGTCAGCCCCTCGCCGTCGCGCACGTCCTGCACGAGCTGGGCGCGCCGGCCCTCCATCACCTCGGCGACGCGGTACAGCACTTGACCCCGGTTGTACGCGGTCGCGCCCGCCCAGCCCGGCCACGCCGCGCGGGCGGCCTGGGCGGCATCCCTCGCGTCCTTGCGTGAGCCCATCGCCGCGTTCGCGAGGAACCGCGTCGGGCGCGGGGATGACGCCCGCCGGGCTGCCGCCGTGGGCGCCGCGAACACCTCATAGGAGCGACCGCTCTCGCTACGGGGGAACTTGCCGCCGATGTAGAGCTTGTACGTCTTGCGGACGTCGACTCGCGCGCTCACGCCCGGCCTCCCGTCGGCCCTGTCGACCGCCTTGACCCTGTCGGTCCACTCGACCCTGCCGACCCGCTCGACCCTGCCGACCCGCTCGACCCTGCCGACCCGCTCGACCCCGTTGCGTCGCCGGCGCGCTCGCGATGCGCGCTCCGTGCTCGGGTCGGCCGATCGACGCGTCCGGGACGACCGGTCAGCACATATGCCTCGAGCCCGTGGCGGCCGCCCTCGCGGCCGTAGCCGGACTCCTTGTACCCACCGAACGGCGACGTCGGGTCGAACTTGTTGAACGTGTTGGCCCACACCACGCCGGCGCGCAGCTGGTCGGCCATCCAGAGGATGCGGCTGCCCTTCTCGGTCCACACGCCCGCGGACAGGCCGTACGGCGTGTTGTTCGCCTTGGCGACGGCCTCGGCCGGGGTGCGGAACGTCAACACCGACACGACCGGCCCGAAGATCTCCTCCTGCGCGATCCGGTGCGCCTGGCTGACCCCGGTGAACACCGTGGGCCGGAACCAGAAGCCGGTGCCGGGCAGATCGCAGCCGGAGTCCCAGCGCATCGCTCCCTCGGACTCGCCGACGGCGACCATCGCCTCGATCCGGCCCAGTTGCTCGCGCGAGTTGATCGCGCCGACGTCGGTGTTCTTGTCCATCGGGTCGCCGACCCGCAGCGTCGCCAGCCGGCGCTTGAGCCGGCGGTCGAGCTCGTCGGCGACGTTCTCCTGCACGAGGATCCGGCTGCCGGCGCAGCACACGTGGCCCTGATTGAAGAAGATGCCGTCGACGATCCCCTCGACCGCCTGGTCGAGGGGGGCGTCGTCGAAGATGATGTTCGCCGCCTTGCCGCCCAGCTCGAGCGTGGCCTTTGTGCGGGTGCCGGCGATCGAGCGGGCGATCATCTTGCCGACCGCGGTCGACCCGGTGAAGGCGAGCTTGTCGATGCCGGGGTGGTCGACGACGGCCTGCCCCGTCGCCCCCGCGCCGGTGACGATGTTGACCACGCCCGGGGGCAGGTCGGCCTGCTGGCACACCTCGGCGAACAGGAGCGCGGTGAGCGGGGTCGTCTCGGCCGGCTTGAGCACGACGGTGTTGCCGCAGGCGAGTGCCGGCGCGATCTTCCAGGCGAGCATGAGCAGGGGGAAGTTCCACGGGATGATCTGCCCGACGACGCCGAGCGGCCTGGGATTCGTTCCGAGAGAGGCGTACTCGAGCTTGTCGGCCCAGCCGGCGTGGTAGAAGAAGTGCGCTGCGGCGAGCGGCACGTCGACGTCACGGCTCTCGCGGATCGGCTTGCCGTTGTCGAGCGTCTCGAGCACCGCGAACTCGCGGGCCCGCTCCTGGAGGATCCGGGCGATCCGGTACAAGTACTTGCCGCGGTCGGCGCCGCTCATCCGCGACCAGACGCGGGTGTACGCGGTGCGCGCCGCGCGGACGGCGGCGTCGACGTCATCCGCCGTGGCCTCGGACACCTCGGCGAGCGTCTCCTCGGTGGCCGGGTTGACGGTCTTGAACGGCGTGCCTCCGCTCGCCTCGACGAACTCGCCGCCGATGAACAGCCCGTAGCTGCTCGCGATGTCGACGACCGCCCGCGACTCGGGGGCCGGCGCGTACTCGAAGGTGGGCATGGTGGCGTCCTCGTGTCGTGCGGGTCAGTACAGGCTGGGGGAGTCGTCGGCGACGTAGTCGGCGCCCGAGTAGGCGCCGGTCGTCATCCGCTGGCGCTGGAGGATCAGGTCGTTCAGCAGGCTGGACGCGCCGAACCGGAACCACCGGCCCACGAGCCAGTCCTCCCCGGCGACCTCGTGGACGGCGGCGAGGAACTTGACGGCATCCTTGCTGGTGCGGATGCCGCCCGCGGGCTTCACGCCGACCATCTCGCCCGTGCTCTCGCGCCAGTCGCGCACCGCCTCGAGCATGACGAGCGTCACCGGGAGGGTGGCGGCGGGAGAGACCTTGCCGGTGGAGGTCTTGACGAAGTCGGCGCCGGCGAGCATCGAGAGCCACGACGCACGGCGCACGTTGTCGTAGGTGACGAGCTCACCGGTCTCGAGGATCACCTTGAGCCGGGCCGTGCCGCAGGCGGCCTTGGTCTCGACGATCTGCCGGAACACGGTGAGGTAGTCACCGGCGAGGAAGGCTCCCCGGTCGATGACCATGTCGATCTCGTCGGCGCCGGCCTCGACGGCGTCGCGGGTGTCGGCGAGCTTGACGGCCAGGCTGGCTCGGCCGCTGGGGAAGGCCGTCGCGACGGCCGCCACCTTGACGTCGGCCCCGCCGAGCGCCTCCGTGGCGACGCCGACCATGTCGCCGTAGACGCATACCGCGGCCGGGCGGGGCGTGGTGGTGTCGCTGGGGTCGGGCACCAGCGCCTTCGCACACAGGCCGCGGACCCGGCCGGGGGTGTCGGCGCCCTCGAGGGTGGTGAGGTCGACCATCGAGATCGCCGTGTCGATCGCCCACGCCTTGCTCGTCGTCTTGATCGACCTCGTGCCGAGCGTGGCGGCTCGCCCCTC
>JBOFBK010000615.1:0-1293 GCA_051645525.1 Dermatophilaceae bacterium
CGCCGGGTAGGCCCGGGACGTCGGCGTGGTTGGCCACGACCAGGACGACTGCGAGTGCGCGTAGGGCCTCGATGTCCGGGCGGAATCCCCGCACGGCATCCTGCGCACCACCATGACCACCACCCCGCCGCCCCACCCGCGTGGCTGCGGGTGCGGACGTCGGTGCGGTGCGTGCCGTGGCGGTCATGACGTCGCTCCTGCGCCGAAGGGTGCCGGCAAGCTCTGCGCGAGCCGGGGGATCAGCGCGCGGGCGTAGCTCGCGGTCACATGGCTGTTGTCGCGGTGCACCAGGGTGTTCCCCACGATGACCGCGCATGTCGTCGAGGTGCAGAACCACGGAGTGGGATCGATGACGGTAGCTCCGGCGGCGGCGGCCTGCTCCCGCGTGCCGGCGCGGCGGGCGAGGTCGCTCATGGCCTGGTCGACCGGGGTGGTACAGGAGGTCGCCCGGTCCAGATGTGCGGCTAGGCACTTGGGGATGTCTCGCCCGGGAAAGGGGACGTCCTCGAGGACAGCGACTCGGGAGCCTCCTGCGGCGAGGCTTCGCACCGTGGTCCCGACACCGGACGCCCACTGCTCGGCGAACTCCGCTCCGCGAGAGTTGAAGATGGCTCCGGTGGTGATCACCAGGCTCGCCCTCTCGGTGGCGATCCGCGCGGTCACCTTCTCGCGCCAGGTGTAGCACTCCCGGTAGTCGCGATCGAGGGTCTGGTTCTCCAGCTTCACGTCGTACAGCGCGCACGCCGCCTTCGTCATCGAGACCAGGCGCCAGCGTTTGCTCCGGGCCAGCTGGTCCAGGGCGGGGAGCCATTGGTAGGCGTGGGAGTCGCCGGTGAGGACGACGGTGGTGCTGCCCTTCGGGTCGCCGAAGACGCACGGACTGCCGTTGTCGGAGATCTCCGACTCCAGCAGGTTGGCGTGACAGTGCTCCGCGCCCTGCACGGCGCGGTCGGGGTCGTCGCGCACGGCGATGTCGAGTGCCGGGGTGAGGTTCGAGGGCACGTCCTTCGTCGCCGCGCCACGCCGTACCTCTGCCAGCTCGGTGAGCCCGGCGTCGAGTTCCCGGCCCGCCGCGCCGGTTCCTCGGGCGTCCGGCACCAGGGCCGCGGCACCCGAGGCCAGGACCAGGCTGGAGGCGATGGTGGCGGCTCCGAACCCGAGCGTTCGCCGATGGCGTGTCGCCGTCGCCTGGACCCTGCGAAACGGCGTCTCCACGACGGGATACGAGACCACTGCGAGCCAGAGGGTGAGGGTGATGGCGATGGCGCGGTGGGTGGGGGTGGGTGTGGTGGT
>JBOFBK010000616.1:0-1978 GCA_051645525.1 Dermatophilaceae bacterium
GCCCTCCTCGGTCCGCGCGACGAGCTGCTGCGCACGATGGAGCGGCAGTTCCCGAAGGTCGAGATCCACGTGCGCGGCAACGAGTTCCACATCGCAGGCCCCAGCGCCGAGGTTGCTCTCGTCGAGCGTCTCATCGACGTCAGAAGACGCTGATCCATGGGACAGGTCCGTGCGGCTCGAGTTCGAAGGCGAGGTCGTCCACTGGCGTGGTCCGGCGCCGCACCACTTCGTCGCCGTGCCGGAGCCCGAGGCGGAGCGGATCGTCGAGATGGCGCCGATGGTGACGTACGGGTGGGGGTCGTTCCGGCGACCGTGAGCCTGGGCGGCACGTCGTGGGCGACCTTGCTGTTCCCGAAGGACGGTGGATACCTCGTGCCACTGCGGCTCGACGTCCGTCGTGCCGAGCGGGTCGGGATCGGCGACGTCGTCCGGCTCACGCTGGTCCTCGACACCTGACCGAGACGTTGTCGCACGGTCTTGTCAATGAGTAGGTCTTGCTGTGAGGCTGACCGCCGTCCCCGCCGAGATGTCCTCGATTCCGATGCCCCGATCGTGAGGCCTGCATGTCCCGTTCGCGTACCACAATCGTCGTGTTCCTAGCCGCGCTCGCCGTGTCTGCCGTCCCCGTCGCGGGCACCGCGTCCGCTGCTGCGTCACCACCCGCGGGCAGGTTCGCGGCGGCGGCTCCCGCGGAGACGAGCGACGCGGCCTCGCCGACGGGGAAGGCGTGGGTGTTCTTGCGGAACGGCGACACGTTGACGCTGCCGCAGGACGTGGCGGCTGGTACGTACGAGCTGGTCGCGACGGCACGTGCCGACCTGTTCGAGGGTGCTCCGAGGCTCAACCTCACGGTCGCCGGCACGACGGTCGGCCGGGAGGTGTCGTCAACGACGTACGCGGCGGTGTCCTTCGGTGAGGTGATGGTGCCGACGGGCGGCTCGGTGGTCGCCGAGTTCGCGGAGGACCGCTACGACGGTACGCCTGAGCGGGACCGCAATGTACACCTTGCCTCGGTCGCGCTCCAGCCGGTCGGCGCGGTCGCGCCTGCGGCTGCCTCTGCCGCGACGATCGACACGACCTACACGGCGGATGGCTCGCTGTTCCTCAACCCCGAGCGCGGCTTCCACAACAGCACCGAGCGCTCCACTGCCGGCACGCGGAAGGCCGGATACACCCTCACCCGCCTCAGGGTCCGGCTGGACGAGTTCCGGAACGGGCCGATCTCACAGGCCAAGCTCGACGAGATCGACGCGGCCTTCGCCTCGGCGGTGAAGGACGGGGTCAAGGTGCTGCCCAAAATCGCCTACAACTTCGAGGCCGGGGGCCCCGACGCCTCTGTCGACGTGGTTCTTGGTCATCTCGACCAGTTGAAGCCGTTGTTCGAGAAGCACAAGGCCGTCATCGCGACCACGTACAACGGGTTCATCGGGGCGTGGGGTGAGTGGCACAGTTCGAGCAACGGTCTGGACGAGGAGGCGGCACGCAGCAAGATCTGGAAGAAGATCCTCGAGGTGCTGCCCAAGGACCGGATGATGACCACCCGGTACGTCTCGGCGTACGAGGAGATGACCGGCGGCGGAATGACCGACGCCGAGGCCTACGATCGCAGCGATATCGCACGCACCGGCATGGGCAACCAATGCTTCCTCGTTTCGGACGACGATGCCGGAACCTACGACTGGAAGGATCCGGAGAGCGACAAGGTGGTGCTCGAGAAGTTCAGCAAATACACCCCGGTGATCGGTGAGACGTGCGAGTTGGACTCTGACACCAGACGGGACGACTGCGCCACCGCACGCGCCGAGCTGGAACGATTCCATTGGAGCTCGCTAAACGCCGAGTTCTACGAGCCGACGTTGACGGAGTGGAAGAAGGCGGGTTGCTATGAGGAGTTCGATCGGCGCTTGGGGTACCGGTTCGAGCTGAAGAGCTCCTCGATCCAGGAGTCGGTCAAGGCAGGGGACGCGCTGTCGGCGTC
>JBOFBK010000617.1:0-15019 GCA_051645525.1 Dermatophilaceae bacterium
CCCGCACCCACGAGGGTGCGGGCCCTTCGACGTCTGCACGAACGACCGACAGGGCGATCTCGCGGGCGTCCGAGCTGTCTGACCAGGCTCGTGGTCAGCTCTGCGGGGAGCGGGTAGCGAGCCACTCGGCGCGGGTCAGCTCGGCGAGCCACTCGCCCTGCTCGGCGCCCGGGAGTGGGGCGTCCCACTCGCGGTGCTCGATCCCGATGTGTCGCATGCCGACCTTGCGCATCACGGCATGGCTCGCGAGGTTGACGACCATCGTCTCGGCGACCACCCGCTCGAGACCTGCCGCGCCGAAGCCGTGGTCGAGGACCGCGCGGGCGCCCTCGGTCGCCAGGCCGCGCCCCCACGCCCACGGATGCAGCCGCCATCCGATCTCGGCCAAGCCGGGACCTTCGGGCGTGAGCAGCCACCAGCCGACGAACCGGCCGCGCTCGAGGCCCGCCCAGTAGCCGAGGCCCATGGCGTCGTGCCCGGGGTCGAGCCGGGCCAGGGTCCGCTCGCGGACCTCGTCGGGCGTGCGCGGCCGGTCGAGGTGCCGCATCACCTCGGGGTCGGCGTCAAGGGCCTCGAGGTCGGGCAGGTCGTCCCAGGTCAGAGGGCGCAGGACGAGCCGCTCGGTCGTGAGGACCGGCCGGCCGCGAGGAGGGCGACGTGTGGTCACGGCTCAGCGACCTCGCTCGTGTCGAGCCGCACCGCGGCCACCGCCGCGAGCGTCTCGCGGACCCGGGCGATCGCGGGAGAGGGCGCCATCGAGCGGCGCCACATCATCATGATTCGCCGGGTGGGCACCGGGTCGGTGACGGGGACGGCCACGACGGAGTCCGGCAGCTCCTCGCGGCCGAGCCGCGGCACGAGGCTGACGCAGACGCCCTCGGCGACCAGGCCGATGTGGGACGAGAACTCGACGGACCAGTGCCGGATGTGAGGTCGGGCGCCGTGGTGGTCGAACATGTAGATCAGCCAGCCATGACAGACCGACCCCTCCGGAGCACACACCCAGTCATCGGCGACGAGGTCGCGTGCTGACGCATGCGACGCCCCGGCCAGCCGATGGTCCGACGGGACGAGGGCGTCGGCGACGTCGGTGCCGAGAGGCATCATCTCGACGTGTGCAGGGAACGGGAGCACGAGGTCACCCCAGGTGTGCACGACCGCAGCGTCTGCGCTCCCCGAGGCCACTAGGTCGACCGCCTCGCGCGGTTCGCTCTCGACCACGGTGAGCTCGACGCCCGGCTCGGTGTCTCGAAGCCGCCGTAGGGCCGGCGCGACCAGGCCTCGGACAGCGGTCGAGAAGCCGGCCAGACGCACCGTTCCGGTGACCGGACCGCCGTTCACCCGGCCCAGTCCCGACTCGAGGGCCTCGAGCCGGGCGATCACCTCGGCACCCTCGTCGACGAGGTGCCGGCCCAGCTCGGTCAGCACGACGCCTCGCCCGACCCGTTCGAGCACGGCTCCGCCGATGCGTCGTTCGAGCCGTTTCACCTGTTGGGAGATCGCCGATGGCGTGTAGGCGAGCTCGACGGCCGCCCCGTTGATCGAGCCGGCGCGACGAACGGCCGCCAGTGTCACGAGATGTTCGACCGCGATCATGCAGCAACGCTACATAGTCATAGTGAGAAAGTATCGCTGGCGCTTCACCGAAGTCAGAGCAGAGGATGACGGTGTGCCGCTCCGAGATGTCCTCGCCGCCACCGCTGTCATGGTGGTGTGGGGCGTCAATTTCGTCGTCATCGACTGGGGCCTGCGGGACGTGCCACCGCTGCTCTTCGTGGCGCTTCGGTTCGCGGTCGTCATCCTCGCTCTGCCGTTCGTGGCCCGGCCTGCCGCGCCGCTGCGGAACGTGCTGGCCGTGGGCGCTGCGATGAGTCTTGGCCAGTTCGGTCTGCTGTACACCGCACTGGCGCTCGGGATGCCGCCCGGGCTCGCGTCTCTGGTGCTCCAGCTCCAAGGTCTGGTGACCGTGGTCGTGGCGGCGACTGTGCTCGGCGAGCGACCGCGGCCGGTGCAGTGGGCTGGTATCGGCGTCGGAGTCGTCGGGCTCGGGGTGGTCGCGCTCGGCCGGGACGGCGCTGTCCCGCTGGTGGGGTTGTTGCTCACTGTCGGTGCGGCGATCTCCTGGGCGGTCGGAAACGTTCTCGTCCGGCGGCTGCGCGTACCCGGTGGGCTTGGTCTGACCGTCTGGTCGGCACTCGTGGTGCCATTGCCATTGCTCGCGATGTCGCTGCTCGTGGACGGCACGGAAACGGTCGCCGCCGCACTCACCGGACTGACCGGGCGGGCCTGGTTGTCGACTCTCTACACCGCCGGGTTCGCCTCGCTGGTCGGCTACGCCGTCTGGAACCGGCTGCTGGAGAAGCACCCGGCGTCCCAGGTCGCACCGTTCACCCTGTTGGTGCCCCCGGTCGGCATCCTCGCCGCCTGGCTGATGCTCGACGAACGACTCACCACGACAGCGCTCGTCGGCGGGGCGCTTCTCGTCGTCGGTGTCATGCTCGGCGTGCTCAGTTCAGGAAGCGGGCGAAGTCCGGTCGGTGGAACCGTCCGGTCGTCCGGCACCTGTTCGTTAGAGCGCTGATCCTCGATTTGGTCGCTTGACGCAAGCTCTGGCACACTTGCCAGGTTGCTTGGCGAGCGTCACCGGCCTTCGCGCCGGAGGCGCCCACCGCGGCGAGAGTACGAACCGTCATCCTCGGCGGGGCGGCTCGCCGGCGAAGTGCCAGGCCCCGGTTCCACCGGAAACACCCGACCTGCTCGACGACGCGGGAGACCGTTTGTCGACGAGATGCGGAGCGAGGGCGACACGCCCGACCTCGGGGGTCGGTGTCGCCAGGGGCCGGCACCGATGCAATGGACGGCGAGAGAGAGACGGAACGTCAGATGGCGGGACAGAAGATCCGCATCCGCTTGAAGTCGTACGACCACGAGGTCATCGACAGCTCGGCGCGCAAGATCGTCGACACGGTGACCCGTGCGGGTGCGACCGTGGTCGGGCCGGTGCCGCTGCCGACGGAGAAGAACGTCTTCTGCGTCATCCGGTCGCCGCACAAGTACAAGGACAGCCGCGAGCACTTCGAGATGCGCACGCACAAGCGCCTCATCGACATCATCGACCCGACGCCCAAGGCCGTCGACTCGCTGATGCGTCTCGACCTGCCGGCTGACGTCAACATCGAGATCAAGCTCTGAGGCTCGCAATGACCACCACAGCCACGAAGACCCAGAAGGGGCTACTGGGCACCAAGCTCGGTATGACCCAGGTCTGGGACGAGAACAACCGCCTCGTGCCGGTCACCGTCATCCAGGCCGGGCCCAACGTCGTCACCCAGGTCCGGGACGCCGACGCCGACGGCTACGCGGCCGTGCAGCTCGGATACGGCGCGATCGACCCTCGCAAGGTCACCAAGCCGCTCGCCGGGCACTTCGACAAAGCCGGAGTAACCCCGCGCCGGTTCGTCATCGAGGTGCGCACGGCCGACGCCGCCGACTACACCGTGGGGCAGGAGGTCGGCCCGGACACCTTCGAGGTCGGCCAGGTTGTCGACGTCACCGGCCGCACCAAGGGCAAGGGTTTCGCCGGCGTGATGAAGCGCCACGGCTTCAAGGGCGTCTCCGCCTCGCATGGCGCGCACCGCAACCATCGCAAGCCCGGGTCGATCGGCGGCTGCGCCACCCCGGGCCGCGTCTTCAAGGGGATGCGGATGGCGGGCCGGATGGGTGGCGTACGTCAGACGACCCAGAACCTCACCGTCCACGCTGTCGATGTCGACAAGGGTCTGCTGCTCGTCAAGGGCGCCGTCCCTGGCCCGCGTGGTGCGGTGGTTCTTGTCCGTACCGCCGCGAAGGGAGTCTGAGCCGGATGGCGACCAACACCCTCACCGTCGATCTCCCCGCGGAGATCTTCGATGTCCAGACCAACGTCCCGCTGATCCACCAGGTGGTCGTCGCCCAGCTCGCGGCGGCCCGACAGGGGACCCACGCCACCAAGACGCGCGGCGAGGTCCGCGGCGGCGGCCGCAAACCGTACCGGCAGAAGGGCACCGGACGCGCCCGCCAGGGGTCGACGCGCGCGCCGCAGTTCGCCGGCGGTGGCATCGTGCACGGCCCGCAGCCGCGTGACTACAGCCAGCGCACGCCGAAGAAGATGAAGGCAGCCGCGCTCCGTGGCGCCCTCTCGGACCGCGCTCGTCATGAGCGCATCCATGTCGTGGCGTCTATCGCGGCCGGCGACGCGCCCTCGACGAAGGACGCGAAGGCTCTTCTCGCCGGCCTCACCGAGCGCACCAATCTGCTGGTGGTGCTCGACCGCAGCGACGTCGTGTCGCTGAAGTCGGTGCGCAACCTCGAGAACGTCCACGTGCTCGCGGTCGACCAGCTGAACACCTACGACGTGCTGTGCGCCGACGACATCGTCTTCACCAAGGCCGCGTTCGACACCCTTGTCGGCGCCGCTCCGCTAACCGATGCGGCGGAGCAGGCCGACAAGCGTGCGAAGGCCGACACATCGGCGAAGGCCGTGACCGCCGACGAGCCGGTGCAGGCCGACGAGGCAGTGCCGGCTGCTGAGGCCGACGAGCCCGCTCGGGTCGAGGAGTCCGCGGTCGCTGCTGGCCTCCCCCCCGGTGCCGTACCCACGCTCGACGACGGCTCCGCGCCGGAGGGCTACACCGTCAAAGGCAACGGTGACTCCGGCCTCTACCACCTACCCGGTGGTCGCTGGTACGAGTCGACCGTCGCCGAGTTCTGGTTCCAGGATGAAGCGGCCGCGCAGGCCGCTGGCTTCACGAAGGCCGGGAGCAGGAAGCAGGCATCGGGCCACGCTGGCGTTGCCGACAACGACAAAGGGCCGGGCCACGACAATGGGCCGGGCCACGCTGTCGTTGCCGACAGCGGCGACGAAGTCGGCGTTGCCGACAACGACAATGGGGAGGACACCAAGTGACCCAAGGCAAGAATCCCCGCGACATCCTGATCGCCCCGGTCGTCTCCGAGAAGAGCTACGGCCTGCTCGACGAGGGCAAGTACACCTTCGTCGTGGACCCGCGGTCGAACAAGACCGAGATCAAGATCGCCGTCGAGCAGATCTTCGCGGTCAAGGTCGATTCCGTGCACACCATGAATCGGCGCGGCAAGGCGCGGCGCACCCGGTTCGGCATCGGTAAGCGCAAGGACACCAAGCGCGCGATCGTCACGCTCCGCGAAGGCTCGATCGACATCTTCGGCAGCGCCGGCGCCTGAGGAAGCTGAGGAACGACAACCATGGGTATCCGCAAGTACAAGCCGACGACGCCGGGGCGTCGCGGGTCGAGCGTCGCCGACTTCGTCGAGGTGACGCGCACGACCCCCGAGAAGTCCCTCGTCCGCCCGTTGACCAAGAGTGGCGGTCGCAACAACAACGGTCGGATCACCACCCGTCACATCGGCGGCGGCCACAAGCGGGCGTACCGGGTCATCGACTTCCGGCGCCACGACAAGGACGGGGTGCCGGCCAAGGTCGCACACATCGAGTACGACCCGAACCGCACCTCGCGTATCGCGCTGCTGCACTACGCCGACGGCGAGAAGCGCTACATCCTGGCGCCGCGGGGTCTCGAGCAGGGCATGCCGATCGAGAACGGCCCCGGTGCCGACATCAAGCCCGGCAACAGCCTGCCGCTGCGCAACATCCCGACCGGCACGGTCATCCACGCCGTAGAGCTCAAGCCCGGCGGCGGGGCGAAGATCGCCCGGTCGGCCGGTGTCCGGGTCCAGCTGGTGGCCAAGGACGGGCCGTACGCCCAGCTGCGGATGCCGTCCGGTGAGATCCGCAACGTCGACGCTCGGTGCCGTGCCACGGTCGGTGAGGTCGGCAACGCCGAGCAGTCGAACATCAACTGGGGCAAGGCCGGACGCATGCGCTGGAAGGGCAAGCGCCCGACGGTTCGCGGGGTCGTGATGAACCCGGTCGACCACCCGCACGGTGGTGGCGAGGGTCGCACGTCCGGCGGTCGTCACCCGGTGTCGCCATGGGGGCAGCCCGAGGGCCGCACCCGCCGCCCCGGCCGGCCGAGCGACAAGCTCATCGTCCGGCGTCGCCGCACGGGCAAGAAGCGCTGACAGGAGTAATGACAGATGCCTCGTAGTGTGAAGAAGGGCCCGTTCATCGACGACCACCTGCAGAAGAAGGTGGACGTACAGAACGACGCGGGCACGAAGAACGTCATCAAGACCTGGTCGCGCCGCTCGGTCGTCTCGCCCGACATGCTGGGGCACACGCTTGCCGTGCACGACGGCCGCAAGCACGTCCCGGTGTTCGTGACCGAGGCGATGGTCGGTCACAAGCTCGGCGAGTTCGCACCGACGCGTACCTTCCGTGGTCACGTCAAGGACGACAAGAAGGGACGCCGTCGCTGATGGTCACCGATGTTTCCACCACCGGGTCACGCGCCGTCGCCCGGCACGTGCGGATCACGCCGATGAAGGCTCGCCGGGTGGTCGACCTCATTCGCGGCAAGAACGCGGCCGAAGCGGTGTCGGTGCTGCGCTTCGCCCCGCAGAGCGCCGGTGAGCAGGTCCGCAAGGTCCTCGAGTCCGCCATCGCGAACGCGCGGGTCAAGGCCGACCAGGCCGCCCAGCGCTTCGACGAGGGCGAGCTCGTCGTCGCCGAGGCGTTCGTCGACGAGGGCCCGACGATGAAGCGTTTCCGACCGCGCGCCCAGGGACGCGCCAGTCGAATCAACAAGCGCACGAGCCACATCACCGTGATCGTCGCCCCGAAACCCAGCAAGGACGGAGGTACCCGCTGATGGGTCAGAAGGTCAACCCGCACGGCTTCCGGCTGGGCATCACGACGGAACACAAGAGCCGGTGGTTCGCCGACTCCACCAAGGACGGTCAGCGCTATCGCGACTACGTCAAGGAGGACGTCGCCATCCGGCGCCTCATGTCCACAGGAATGGACCGTGCCGGCATCGCCCGGGTCGACATCGAGCGCACGCGCGACCGGGTCCGGGTCGACATCCACACCGCCCGGCCGGGCATCGTCATCGGCCGTCGTGGAGCTGAGGCCGATCGCATCCGCGGCGAGCTCGAGAAGCTCACCGGCAAGCAGGTGCAGCTCAACATCCTCGAGGTCAAGAACCCCGAGCAGGAGGCCCAGCTCGTCGCTCAGGGCATCGCCGAGCAGCTCTCTGCCCGGGTCTCGTTCCGCCGCGCCATGCGCAAGGGGATGCAGTCCGCGACCCGTGCCGGCGCCAAGGGCATCCGGGTCCAGGTCTCCGGCCGGCTCGGTGGTGCCGAGATGAGCCGCACCGAGTTCTACCGCGAGGGGCGGGTGCCGCTGCACACGCTCCGGGCGAACATCGACTACGGCTTCTACGAGGCCAAGACCACGTTCGGGCGCATCGGCGTCAAGGTGTGGATCTACAAGGGCGACCTCACCGCACGTGAGCTCGCGGCACAGCAGGCGACCGCCCCTCGCCAGGGCCGCGGCCCACGCCGTGACGGCGCGGACCGCCCGGCGCGGGCGCGCCGCACCGAGGCTCCGGCCGTTCCCGAGGCCGCCCCCGAGACCGCCGCACCTGCGGCCACCGAGGAGAGCTGACCGATGCTCATCCCCCGACGAGTCAAGCACCGTAAGCAGCACCATCCCGGTCGCTCGGGCGCTGCCAAAGGCGGTACCACCGTCGCGTTCGGCGACTACGGCATCCAGGCTCTCGAGCCCGCCTACGTCACGAACCGGCAGATCGAGTCCGCCCGTATCGCGATGACCCGCTACATCAAGCGTGGCGGGAAGGTGTGGATCAACATCTACCCGGACCGTCCGCTGACCAAGAAGCCGGCCGAGACCCGGATGGGCTCGGGTAAGGGCTCACCTGAATGGTGGATTGCCAACGTCAAGCCCGGTCGGGTGATGTTCGAGCTGTCCGGCGTCCCCGAGGAGGTCGCGCGTGAGGCGCTGCGACTCGCGATGCACAAGCTGCCGATGAAGTGCCGCTTCGTCCAGCGTGAAGGTGGTGACTTCTGATGGCTGTCGGTTCCAAGGACCTGACCTCCAAGGAGCTGCGTGGTCTCGATGACGAGCGTCTTGTCGACGAGCTCCGCAAAGCCAAGGAGGAGCTGTTCAATCTGCGGTTCCAGTCGGCCACCGGACAGCTGGACAACCACGGCCGACTACGCGCCGTGCGCAAGGACATCGCCCGTATCTACACCGAGATGCGCGAGCGCGAGCTCGGCATCGGCGTGAAGGGTGCGGACCAGTGAGCGAGACCGTGAAGGACGAGAACGTGACCGCACCCGAGGCCGCGGAGCGCAACTACCGCAAGACCCGCCAGGGTTACGTCGTCAGCGACAAGATGGACAAGACCGTCGTCGTCGAGGTCGAGGACCGGGTCAAGCACGCGCTGTACGGCAAGGTCATCCGCCGGACGAGCAAGGTCAAGGCGCACGACGAGCAGAACGGTGCCGGTGTCGGCGACCGGGTGCTCATCATGGAGACCCGCCCGCTCTCGGCGACGAAGCGCTGGCGTGTCGTGGAGATCCTGGAGAAGGCCAAGTGATCGTCGAACCGTCGAGCGTAGCGAGCTTGGTTCGACGAAACAGAGAGTCAGTCTCGGCGAAGCCGAGCCCATGCATGGCCGGCGGCGCAGCCGGTCCGAGCGTTCTCAGCGGCGCAGCCGCTGACACCGGAGGTGCGAGATGATCCAGCAGGAGTCGCGTGTTCGCGTCGCCGACAACACCGGCGCCAAGGAGATCCTCTGCATCCGGGTGCTCGGTGGGTCCGGTCGGAGGTACGCGGGCATCGGTGACACGATCGTCGCCACGGTCAAGGACGCGATCCCCGGCGGCAACGTCAAGAAGGGCGATGTCGTCAAGGCGGTCATCGTCCGCACGTCCAAGGAGCGTCGTCGCGCCGACGGGTCGTACATCAAGTTCGACGAGAACGCCGCCGTCATCCTCCGGACCGACGGCGACCCGCGTGGCACCCGCATCTTCGGCCCGGTCGGCCGCGAGCTACGGGAGAAGCGCTTCATGAAGATCATCAGCCTCGCCCCGGAGGTGCTCTGAGTCATGGCGACCACGAAGATCAAGAAGGGTGACACCGTGCAGGTGCTCACCGGTAAGGACAAGGGCAGCACCGGCAAGGTCATCGCGGTCGACCGCGAGCGGGGCCGCGTGACCGTCGAAGGCGTGGGCCGGGTCACCCGGCACACCAAGGCCGGCCAGAGTGCCCGCGGCAGCCGCACCGGAGGGCTGGTCGTCCAGGAGGCATCGGTGCACGCGAGCAACGTGGCCGTGGTGGACCCCTCCGACAAGAAGCCGACCCGCATCAGGACTCGTGTCGAGACGGTCGAGCGAGACGGCCGGTCGAAGACGAGCCGAGTCCGGGTGGGCGCACGCTCCGGCAAGGACCTGTGAGAGAGATGGCTGACACCGCAACCACTCCGCGCCTGAAGGTGCGCTACCGCGACGAGATCAAGAGCTCGCTGAAGGACCAGTTCGGGTACCCGAACGTCATGGAGGTTCCGGGCGTCCTCAAGGTCGTCGTCAACATGGGCGTCGGCGATGCCGCGAAGGACAGCAAGCTCATCGAGGGCGCCGTCCGCGACCTCACCGCCATCACCGGGCAGAAGCCGGTGGTCACTCGAGCTCGCAAGTCGATCGCGCAGTTCAAGCTGCGCGAGGGGATGCCGATCGGCGCCCATGCGACGCTCCGAGGCGACCGCATGTGGGAGTTCCTGGACCGACTCGTCACCGTCGCCCTCCCGCGCATCCGAGACTTTCGTGGCCTGTCGCCGAGGCAGTTCGACGGCCGGGGCAACTACACCTTCGGCCTTACCGAGCAGTCGATGTTCCATGAGATCGACCAGGACCGCATCGACCGGGTTCGCGGCATGGACATCACGATCGTCACGACCGCGTCCAACGACGACGAGGGGCGGGCGCTGCTCAAGGCGCTCGGCTTCCCGTTCAAGGAGAACTGAGCATGGCCAAGACCGCACTCGTCAACAAGGCGAACGCCACACCGAAGTTCAAGGTCCGCGGGTACACGCGGTGCCAGCGGTGCGGGCGTCCGCACTCGGTCTATCGCAAGTTCGGCCTATGCCGGATCTGCCTCCGGGAGATGGCCCATCGCGGTGAGCTGCCCGGCGTGACCAAGTCCAGCTGGTAGCACCGAACTGCTCGGAGTTCGCTTCGCTCGCCCGGACTTGATGTTCCGGGCAACCAAGCTCGCTTCGCTCGACGGTTGCCCGGTCCGCTCACGCGGATTTCGCCGGGTCACCATCGGCCGGCCCGCACGACCGGTCACCGACAACATCAGAGCATCACACCAGAAACGATCTACATCGCAGGTCCGGTCGGCCGGAGGCCGGGAGGAAACCGCGGTGAGGAAGGGCGGAGAGCCCACATGACCATGACCGACCCGATCGCGGACATGCTGACCCGCGTCCGGAACGCCAACTCGGCGCACAAGGACACCGTCTCCATGCCGTTCTCGAAGCTCAAGAGCCACATCGCCGAGATCCTCGAGGCCGAGGGCTACATCGCCGGCTGGGCCACCGAGGACGCTGAGGTCGGCCGGACGCTGACCATCACGCTGAAGTACGGCCCCAACCGTGAGCGTTCCATCGCGGGTGTGCGCCGGGTGAGCAAGCCCGGCCTCCGCGTGTACGCCAAGTCCACGAGCCTGCCGAAGGTGCTCGGTGGCCTCGGCGTCGCGATCATCTCCACGTCATCGGGCCTGCTCACCGACCGGCAGGCCGCCAACAAGGGTGTAGGCGGGGAAGTCCTCGCCTACATCTGGTGAGGGGTCAGTAGTCATGTCGCGAATCGGACGACTTCCAGTCGCCGTCCCGGCGGGTGTCGACGTCACCGTCGACGGCCAGACCGTGAAGGTCAAGGGCCCCAAGGGCGAGCTGAGCCACGTCATCGCGGAGCCGATCTCGGTCGAGCAGGCCGACGGCTCCGTCTCGGTCACCCGGCCGGATGACGAGCGCGTGTCGCGCTCGCTGCACGGTCTCACCCGCACGCTCATCAACAACATGGTGCTCGGTGTCACCGAGGGATACGAGAAGAAGCTCGAGATCCACGGCACCGGGTACCGCGTACAGGCGAAGGGCTCGAACCTCGAGTTCGCCCTGGGCTACTCGCACTCCATCACCGTCGAGCCCCCTGCGGGCATCAGCTTCGCGGTCGAGAACCAGACCAGGTTCTCGGTCCAGGGCATCGACAAGCAGCTCGTCGGTGAGGTCGCCGCGAACATCCGCAAGCTCCGCAAGCCCGACCCGTACAAGGGCAAGGGAGTCCGCTATGCCGGCGAGCAGATCCGCCGCAAGGTCGGAAAGGCTGGTAAGTGACCCATGGCACTGATCGTCAAGCGCGCCAAGGGCAAGACGGCAGCTCGCACCCGGCGTCACGTCCGGGTCCGCAAGCAGGTCACCGGAACGGCGATGCGACCCCGCCTGGTCGTGTCACGTTCGTCCCGCCACGTGTTCGTGCAGGTGGTCGACGACACCGTCGGCCGCACCCTTGCCTCGGCCTCGACGATGGAGGCCGATGTGCGCACCCTCGAGGGTGACAAGACCGTCAAGGCGAAGCGGGTCGGCGAGCTGGTGGCCTCACGCGCCAAAGCGGCCGGCGTCGAGGCTGTCGTCTTCGACCGTGGCGGTAACAAGTACCACGGGCGGGTCGCGGCCATCGCCGACGGTGCCCGCGAAGGCGGGCTGTCGCTGTGAACCACACGGCCCGCACCACCCCGAACGTCGAGATGAGGAACAGCTGATGCCAGGACCCCAGCGTCGAGGCACCGGGACCACCACCACCGCCGAGCGCGGCGACCGCCGCGACCGGCGGGACGACCGCCGTGGCGGTCGGGACTCCCGCGATGCCGAGAAGAGCCAGTATCTCGAGCGCGTGGTGACCATCAACCGCGTCGCGAAGGTCGTCAAGGGCGGGCGCCGGTTCAGCTTCACGGCCCTGGTCGTCGTGGGCGACGGTGACGGCACGGTCGGTGTCGGCTACGGGAAGGCCAAGGAGGTTCCCTCGGCGATCGCCAAGGGCGTCGAGGAGGCGAAGAAGGCGTTCTTCCGAGTGCCCCGCATCCAGGGCACCATTCCCCACCCGGTGCAGGGCGAGGCCGCCGCCGGTGTGGTGATGCTCCGCCCGGCCAGCCCCGGTACCGGTGTCATCGCCGGTGGGCCGGTGCGTGCCGTGCTCGAGTGCGCGGGCATCCACGACGTGCTGTCCAAGAGCCTCGGCTCCGACAACGCGATCAACATCGTCCACGCGACGGTCGAGGCGCTCCGAGGTCTCGAGCGCCCGGAGGCGGTGGCTGCCCGGCGTGGTCTTCCGGTCGACCAGGTCGCGCCGGCGGCGATGTTGCGGGCCCAGGCTGCCGGCCTGGCCGAGAGCAAGGCCGGTGCGTGATGGCCCGGCTCAAGGTGACCCAGACCCGATCCGAGATCGGGGGCAAGCAGAACCAGCGCGACACGTTGCGGTCGCTCGGACTGAAGCGCATCGGCGACGTCGTCGTCAAGGAGGACCGCCCCGAGATCCGGGGCATGGTCCGTACGGTGACCCACCTGGTCGCCGTCGAGGAGGTTGAGTGAGATGGCCGACACCACCAAGGCCACGAAGGCCGGCGAGGGTGCCGCCGCGCTGAAGGTGCACCACCTTCGCCCGGCGCCCGGCGCGCGGACCGCGAAGACGCGCGTCGGTCGCGGAGAGGGAGGCAAGCGTGGCAAGACCGCCGGCCGCGGGACGAAGGGCACCAAGGCGCGGTACCAGGTTCCCGCTGGTTTCCAGGGTGGCACGACGCCGCTGCACATGAGGTTCCCGAAGCTGCGTGGCTTCACGAACCCGTTCCGCACCGAGTACCAGGTCGTCAACCTCGACAAGCTCGCCGCGCTGTTCCCCCAGGGCGGAGCTGTCACGGTCGACGATCTCGTGGCCAGGGGAGCGGTTCGTGACGGTCACCCGGTCAAGGTGCTCGGCTCCGGCGAGATCACGGTCGCCGTCACGATCACGGCACATGCGTTCTCGGCTGCGGCGAAGGAGAAGATCGAGGCCGCTGGCGGCTCGGTCACCACGGCCTGACCGCCGGCACACGCACCATCCCGGATGACGCCGAGCCGGGCCTCGGTCGTGCCCTGCCCGGCCGGCGTGGCCCGGTTCGGATGCCGGTCGCCGGACCCTGGCAGGTATCTTGTGACGGATCGCTGACGACGCGGCCTCGACATCGCCGCACTCTGGAGGACCCGAAGTGCTGACCGCATTCGGCCGCGCGTTCAAGACGCCGGACCTGCGTAAGAAGCTGCTGTTCACGCTGTTCATCATCGTGGTCTACCGCCTCGGCGCTCAGGTGCCGACTCCGGGCGTCAGCTACCCGCTCGTCCAGCAGTGCCTCGACGGCGCCGACGACACCAACCAGCTGCTCGGTCTGGTCAACCTGTTCAGCGGTGGGGCGCTGCTCCAGCTCTCGATCTTCGCGCTCGGCATCATGCCGTACATCACCGCGAGCATCATCGTGCAGCTGCTGACCGTGGTGATCCCTCGTTTCGAGGCCCTGAAGAAGGAGGGTCAGTCGGGCCAGGCGAAGATGACGCAGTACACCCGCTACCTGACCATCGGTCTCGCGGTGCTGCAGAGCTCGACCCTGGTGACCTTCGCGCAGAACCCGCAGTCGCTGTTCGGCAACCCGGGCTGTACGAACATCCTCATCGACGACTCGGTGGTCACGATCCTCATCATGGTGCTGACCATGACCGCCGGCACGGGCATGATCATGTGGCTCGGCGAGCTCGTCACCGACAAGGGCGTCGGCAACGGGATGTCGCTGCTCATCTTCGCCTCGATCGCCGCGACCTTCCCGTCGTCGCTCTGGGCGATCCAGCAGCGCTCGGGCTGGTCGGTCTTCCTCCTCGTCATCGCCGTCGGGCTGGTCGTCATCGCTCTGGTGGTGTTCGTCGAGCAGAGTCAGCGTCGTATCCCGGTGCAGTACGCCAAGCGCATGGTGGGGCGACGCGTCTACGGCGGCACGTCCACCTACATCCCGCTCAAGGTCAACATGGCCGGCGTCATCCCGGTCATTTTCGCCAGCTCCCTGCTCACCTTGCCGCTGCTCGTCGCCCAGTTCAACGAGACCTCCACGGGCAACGGCCCGGCCTGGGTCGAGTGGATCACCACGAACTTCCAGGGCGGCGACCGGCCGATCTACATGATCACGTACATCGCGCTCATCCTGTTCTTCACCTTCTTCTACGTCTCGATCACCTTCAACCCGACAGAGGTCGCCGACAACATGAAGAAGTACGGCGGCTTCATCCCTGGCATCAGGGCGGGACGGCCGACGGCGGAGTACCTCAGCTACGTGCTCACCCGGATCACGGTCCCGGGCGCGATCTATCTCGCACTGGTGTCGCTGATCCCGCTCATCGCGCTGGTGCTGGTCGACGCCAACCAGAACTTCCCGTTCGGCGGCACCTCCATCCTTATCGTCGTCGGTGTCGGTCTGGAGACGGTCAAGCAGATCGAGGCCCAGCTGCAGCAGCGGCACTATGAAGGGTTCCTCCGGTGACGGCAGCCCGCGACGATCGCCGTGCGCGCGTGTCCCCGCCGGGATCGTCATGCACCTGCTGATCCTTGGCCCGCCTGGTGCCGGCAAGGGCACCCAGGCGTCCAGGATCGCCGTCCGGCTCGGCATCCCGGCCATCTCCACCGGCGACATCTTCCGAGCCAATGTCCGTGACCGCACCGCACTGGGGCTCAAGGTCAGCGAGGTTCTGGCGAGCGGCGGGTACGTGAGCGACGACGTCACCAACGCCATCGTCGAGGACCGCCTCGCCCGGCCCGACTGCGTGCCCGGCTTCCTCCTCGACGGCTACCCCCGGACGCTGGCGCAGGTCAGCGCCCTCGACGCCATGCTCGCCGCGCGCGGCACCGAGCTCGACCACGTGCTCGAGCTCAAGGTCGACGACGACGTGGTCGTCGACCGGTTGCTCCGGCGGGCCGGGGTCGAAGGTCGTACCGACGACGGCGA
>JBOFBK010000618.1:0-6093 GCA_051645525.1 Dermatophilaceae bacterium
GCCGACCCGGCGTTCGCCCCGGACGACCCGAGCCGACCCTTCAGCGTGCACACCCGGTGGATCGAGACCGAGTTCGAGAACGACATCCCGCCGTACTCCGGCCCGGTCGGTGACCGGCCCGACGACCCGCCGCGAGAGCAGCTGGTGGTCGAGGTCGACGGCAAGCGGCTCGAGGTGTCGCTCCCCGGCGGGCTCTCGTTCGGAGCGGGTCACGCGGTGGCAGCACGACAGAAGGCGCCCCGTCGCTCCTCCGGCGGGCGGGGCGCGGCGGCCACGTCCGGCAACGCACTCACCGCGCCGATGCAGGGGACGATCGTCCGGGTCGCCGTCGCCGACGGGGCGAGGGTCGCCGCCGGTGACCTCGTCGTGGTGCTCGAGGCGATGAAGATGGAGCAGCCGATCACCGCACACCGGGACGGCACGGTCACCGGGCTGGCTGCCGAGGTCGGCGCCACCGTGGCCAGCGGTGCCGTGCTCTGCGAGATCACCGACGCCGGATGACGCTCGCGCCGGACTGAGCGCCCGAGAGGCGCGCAGCGGCCCGTGCCGTGGTGCGCGGCGTCGCGCACCGATCTCTGGCGCTTCGGGCCGGGCCGCTCGTCGACGGGTTCTGCCGCCGGCTCAGTGCCGCGGCGGGGGCGGCGGCGGTGTGGTCGAGGGTGGCGGTGGCGGCGGTGTGGTCGAACCACCGGTCCAGCCCACGCTGCCACTGCCGCCGGATGGCGGCAGGCCGAGGCCCTTGCGTAGCGCCTGGCCGCCCTTGGCGACCTTCGCGCCGTGCCGTGTTCCGGCTCGCCGCCCGACCGTGCTCTCGACCCGGTCGATCGCCGAGGACACCTGATGGGGGTTCTTGCGCACGTAGTCCTGAGCGGCCTTCGCCAGACCGGCGAGGGCGGTGAGCTTGGCGGTGCGTCGTGCCATGTCGTCCTCCTTGGATGCAGGGGGTGTTTGTGCGTTCAACCGTTCGATGTCGCGGCGAGTTCCCGCACCTCGCGTGGCCTCAGCCGGTGGCGTGCAGCCGCCGTGCCGCCTCCGCGATCGAGCCGGACAACGAGGGGTAGACGGTGAACGTCGATGCCACCTGGTCCACGTTCAGCCGGTGCTGCACGGCGAGCGTCACCGGGAACACCAGCTCGGAGGCCCGGGGCGCGACCACCACACCCCCGACCACGGCACCGGAACCCTTCTGCGCGAACAGCTTGACGAACCCGTCGACGATGCCGAGCATCTTCGCCCGCGGGTTGCGAGCCAGCGGCAACGTGACGACGTCGGCGTCGACCCGCTGCTCCTCGACGTCGCGCTGCGACACCCCGACGGTGGCGATCTCGGGATCGGTGAAGATGTTGGCCGACACCACCCCGAGCGCGAGCGGGGCGACGGCGTCGCCGAGTGCATGCTGCATCGCGATGCGGCCCTGCATCGCGGCCACCGACGCGAGCGGCAGCACGCCGGTGCAGTCGCCGGCCGCATAGACCCCTCGCACCGAGGTGCGCGAGACCCGGTCGACGACGACGTGACCCGACGACGACAGCTCGACGCCGTTCTCCGCCAGACCGATCCCGCTGGTGCGTGGAACCGAACCGACGGCCAGGAGCGCGTGCGACCCAGCCACCTCGCGACCGTCCTCGAGCCGCACGAGCACGCCGTCGGCGGTGCGCTCGATGGCCGCCATCCGGGACCTGCCGAGCACCTCCATGCCCCGCTTCGTGAACACGTCCTCGATGACGGTGGCGGCATCCGGGTCCTCGCCGGGCAGCACCCGGTCGCGCGAGGAGACGAGGACGACGTCGGAGCCGAGGCCGAGATAGGCCTGGGCGAGCTCGGCGCCGGTGACCCCCGAGCCCACGACCACGAGACGCTCGGGCAGGGCCTGGAGGTCGTACAGCTGCTGCCAGGTGAGGATGCGCTCGCCGTCGGGCCGTGCCGTGTCCATCACCCGAGGGGCGGCACCGGTGGCGAGGAGCACCACGTCGGCGGCCAGGGTGAACTCGCCATCGTCGGTCACCACCGCGACCTCGGTGGGCGAGCCGAGGGATGCCGTACCGCTCACCAGCCGCACGCCAACCTCGCGCAGCCGGGCGGCGATGTCGGCGCTCTGGGCGGCCGCGAGGTCACGGACCCGGCGGTTGACCTCGCCGAGGTCGGCGACCGCGGTGTCGACCTGGTCTCCCTCCCCGTCGGTGAGATGCACGCCGAGGTCGGCGGCGGTGGCGAACTCGCTGAGGTAGTCGGCGGTCGAGACGAGGGTCTTGCTCGGCACGCAGTCGGTGAGCACCGCGGCGCCGCCGATGCCCTGGCTCTCGACCACCGTGACCTCGGCACCGAGTTGGGCGGCCACCAGCGCCGCCTCGTAGCCACCCGGCCCGCCCCCCACGACCACGACGGTGTTGGATCGCTGGCTCACCAGGTCATCATCCCACCGGGACCACGCGGCGCCGTCTCCCGCCCCGATGGTCCGCACCGGCGCCCCCAGGACCGTTCGCCCATTCGGTGCAGGCTGCTCCCCCGAACGGCTGCTGTTAGACAAACCTGCGACAAAGCCCCGCGTCGCCGTCCTAGGTTCAGCGATGTCGCCCGACGGTCGGGCGTTCTACCGCGAAACGAAGGAACCACCATGAGCAACGTCAACGACAGTCTCAAGCTCGCCATGGACATCGACGGAGCGATCGGCGTCGCGCTGGTCGAGTACAGCAGCGGGATGACGCTCGGCACCCGCGGCGGCGGGCCCGAGCTCGACCTCGAGATCGCCGCCGCCGCCAACACCGAGGTCGTCCGCGCCAAGCTGCGCGCCGCCGAGCGCCTCGGCCTCAGTGACAAGATCGAGGACATCCTCATCACCCTCACCGGCCAGTACCACCTCATCCGGATGATCTCGGGCAAGGACGGCGAGGGTCTGTTCCTCTACCTGGCCCTCAGCCGCAGCCAGGCCAACCTCGCCCTCGCCCGCCGCCAGCTGAGCGGCCTCGAGCGCGACCTCGTCATCTGAGCGACGAGCCGACCGGACGAGGAGCAGCCACCATGCCGACGACGCTGAAGGTTGTGGTCACCGGCCCGTTCGGGGCCGGGAAGACCACGTTCATCAACGCGGTCTCGGACACCCCGGTGGTCAACACCGAGACGGGAGTCAGCGACGACACCGCCGACCTCAAGACGAGCACCACCGTGGCGATGGACTACGGCAGCATCACGCTGCACGGTGACACCGAGCACGACGGCGTGGAGCTGCTGTTCTTCGGCACGCCGGGGCAGGCCCGGTTCGAGTTCATGTGGCGCATCCTCGCCGAGGGCACCGATGGCTACGTCGTCCTGCTCGATGCGCGCCGGCCGGAGAGCATCGAGCAGGCGCGCGACATCCTGCGCGTGTTCACCGAGCGCGACCCCGGCCTGACCGTCGTGGTCGGCGCCGGCCGCACCGAGGCCGGCGCCGCAGGACGCGCCCAGCTCGATCAGGTGGCAGCAACCCTGGGGCTTCCGTCGTCGGCGGTGTTCGCGGTCGATGCTCGCGACGCCGACAGTTGCCGCAGCCTGCTGTTGTCGCTGCTGTTCGCCGTCTTCGGCGGCGTCACGCTCGGCAATGCCACCACGCTCGACAGCGCCGCCGACGGCGAGGCCGAGCCGGTGGCGACCACCGAGGACGGACTGGTCGCGGTGGCGGCCGGGGCGGCGTGAGCGCCTTCGACGACGCCGTCGCCGAGCTGCACGCTGCCGTCGACGGCGTCACCCGGGTGGTGTTGTGCACCAGCGACGGGCTGCCGCTGGAGGACACGGTGGGCGACGTCACGGCCGGGAGCTCGGCCGCGACGGCCGCCGCGGTGCTCGGCATCGGGCACCACAGCGCGAGCATGCTCGGGCACGGCCGCTTCATCGAGGCCGTGGTGCGCAGCACCGACGGCTGCCTCGTGGTCTACGGCGTCGGCGAGGCCCGGGTGCTCGGGGTGTTCTGCACCGCGGGAGCGAACCTCACCCTGCTGCACCGGGTATGTCGCCGCATCATGCCCGCCCTCGACACTGTCGCGGCCTGACGCGCTCCCCGCTCGTGGGGCGGGGGCCCGGCACGGTGTGACCACCACGTGCCGGGCACCCGAGTCTGAGGGCTGCGCTCGTCGGCGCAGCGGACGAGAGGTGGCGCAGCCAGCGAGGGATGACGTGTCGTCGGTACTTCGCCCGACGCATGGGTGAGTGGATGCAGAAACCTTGGACAAACATAGGACAAAGCGCCGCCTCGGTCGGTATCGTCTGCGTCATCCACCACCTGGGCCGGCTCGCCGACCCGTCTACTGCAGGGGCAGGGAAGCACCATGAGCAATGTCACCGACACCCTCAAGCTCGCCATGGATATCGACGGAGCGCTCGGAGCCGCGCTCGTCGAATACAGCAGCGGGATGACCCTCGGCACCCGCGGCGGCGGGCCCGAGCTGGACCTGGAGATCGCCGCCGCCGCCAACACCGAGGTCGTCCGCGCCAAGCTGCGCGCCGCGGAGCGCCTCGGCCTCAGCGACAAGATCGAGGACATCCTCATCACCCTCACCGGCCAGTACCACCTCATCCGGCTGATCGCCGGCAAGGACGGCGAGGGGCTGTTCCTCTACCTGGCGCTGAACCGCAACCAGGCCAATCTCGCCCTGGCCCGCCGCCAACTCACCAATCTCGAGCGCGAGCTCGTCATCTGATGGGGGCCTCACCCATGTCGACGACGCTCAAGGTCGTGGTCACCGGCCCGTTCGGGGCCGGGAAGACCACCTTCATCAATGCGGTTTCAGACACCCCGGTCGTGAGCACCGAGACCGGCGTCAGCGACGAGTCCTCGGCGCTCAAGTCGAGCACGACCGTGGCCATGGACTACGGCTCGATCACCCTCGAGAGCGACGACCGGCACGATGGCGTCGAGCTGCTGTTCTTCGGCACCCCCGGGCAAGCCCGGTTCGACTTCATGTGGCGCATCCTGTCCGAGGGTGCTGACGGCTGCGTGCTGCTCGTCGACGCCAGCTCGACGGACAGCGTCGCGGAGGCGGCCGACATCCTCGGTGCGTTCCGCGAGCGGCATCCGGACCTGCCCGTCGTGGTGGGTGCCGGCCGTACCGAGCCCGGGGTGCGCGGCCTGGTCCAGGTCGCGCGGCTCGCGGCTACGCTCGGCGTGCCGCGCACGCAGGTCATCGCCGTCGACGCCCGGGACGCCGACCGGTGTCGCGCCCTGCTGCTGTCCCTCCTCGTCGAGGTGTTCGAGCACGTCGAGAGCTCGCTCGCCATGCCGCCGGCCGTCGTGGAGGCGGACGACGCCGTCGCGGCCGGCCGGATGCCGGTGGCCGTGTGAGTCGGGTTCAATCGTGACCTCGTTCCTCGACTCGGTCTCTGAGCTGCGCGACAGCCTGCCGGGTATCCAGCGGGTGCTGCTGTGCAGCAGTGACGGACTCCCCATCGTCGACACCCGTGACGACGTCACGGGTGGCAGCACCGCGGCGACCGCCGCCGCGGTGCTGGGCCTGGGCCGTCATACGGCGACGATGCTGGGCCAGGGCGAGTTCACCGAGGCGGTCATGCGCAGCAGCGACGGGTGTCTCGTCGTGTACGGAGCCGGCGGTTCGCACGTGCTCGCCGTGTTCTGCTCACCCGAGGTGAACATCACCCTGCTCGATCGCAAGTGCCGCCGGCTCGTCGACAGCCTCGACCCGGACGCCGCCCTGGCCGGGCTCATGGCCGGCTGAGACTGCCCGCGCGTACCGGTCCGCTCGCACGTAGGTGACACGCCCCGTCGCCGACCAGCACCGCCAGCGCCGAGGTGGCCGCGGCGACGAGGCAGAGGCGTACCGGGACTCTGGATCGAGCGCGGCTCCTCCGCGGCTAGGCTGCGGGCCGTGACCGACGCCGCCCATCCGACCGACGGTGCGCTCGACCCGCACCGCGACGCTTTCGATCTCGCCGATCCGGCGGTGGACCCGTCCACGGTCGCCACCGCCGCCGCCGACGTCATCCGCGCCCGGACCGGTGCCGACCGGCACGACATCGCCCTCGTGCTGGGCTCCGGATGGGGCCGGACCGCGGACCTGGTCGGTGAGACCCTCGTCGAGGTCGAAGGCGCCGAGGTACCCGGCTTCT
>JBOFBK010000619.1:0-2256 GCA_051645525.1 Dermatophilaceae bacterium
GCCGGATGCGCACCCGGCACCCGAACCGGCCGGCGGCGGTCAGTCGGGGACGCGCACCTGGGCGCCCTCGTCCACGCCGGTGACCTCGACCCAGCCGTCGACCACGAGGCCCACCGTGACCTCCACCTCGCGGTCGGCGTCATCCGAGCCAGAACCGGACACGGTGCGGACGACGGTGGCCCCGCTCGACCCCGACACCAGCGCCGCCACCGGCACGGTCACCGCTCCTGATCGCGAGCCGGCAGTCACGGTCGCGTCGAGGGGGGTGCCCGGCGCGGCATCGACGGCGTCGCCGAGCTCCAGCCGCACCTCGACCCGGCCGTCCACGGCGTCCCGTCCGACGGTGCGTACCCGGCCGGCGACGCTCTGGTCGGCGATGGCGACCTCCGCCTCGGCGCCGACCGTCCACCCCGCGAGGTCGTCGACCGCGACGTCGACCACGGCATCCGACGCACCGGCGCCGACCTCGAGGAGCGGGGTGCCGGCGGGCACCTCGTCGCCGATGTCGGCCACCGCACCAGTCACCTCCTGCGGCTCGCTGACGACGAGCAGGTCGCCCAGCTCGACGACGCCGTCGGGGTCGACGCGGCCCAGGTCGGCCTCCCACTCCTCGACGGCGTCCGCGGTCGCAGACGTGAACTCGTCGTCGACCGTGAGGCCGTCCCCTCGGTCCAGGCGCTCGAGCAGCTCCTCGAGCGCCTGCACGTCGGTGCCCGAGTCCCCCTCGCGCAGTGCACGATACGACGGGGTGTCACCGACCATGACCACGGTCGGCTCGCCGTCGGCAGCATAGGCGACGGCCCCGTCACCGAGCCGCGACCCGACATCGGCCAGGCCGGTGAGCACGGGCGCCGACTCGAGCTGTTCCGCACTCGGCGCCTGGCCGCCCTGGGGTGGCGCCGAGCCAGCGCCGGCAGCGGCACCGGTCGCCGCACCGGCGCCCGGCGGAGCCGTCTGTGGCCGACCCGGTGCCGGCTGTTGGGTCTGAGCCGGTGGGGTCTGCGCCGGCGGGGTCTGCGCCGGCGGCCCGGACGGCGAGGGGGTGGGCGTCGGCGTCGGGCTGCCGCTCGGAGTCGGACTGGGTGTCGGGGTGGGGGTGCCGCTCGGCGTCGGCGTCGGGCTGGCACTCGGCGTCGGTGATGGCGTCGGCGTCGGGCTGTCGGATGCCGGTGGCGAGCTGGTACTCGCGGTCGGGGTGGAGGTCGGGCTCTCGGATGCCGGCGGCGTCGGGCTTCCCGTCGAGCTCGCGCTCGGCGTGGGGCTGGCGGTTGGGCTCGGGGTCGCCGTCGGGCTCGCAGATCCGGCCGGCGACGGAGTCGACGCGGGGTCGACGCTGCCCACCGAGGTCGCGGCCACCGCCACGGTGCCCGCCTCCGAGGACCAGTCGGCCGCCGGTGCGGCGCCCGAGAGTGAGCCGGACGACGCGGCTCCGGATGACGGTGCGGCATCCGCGCCAGCGCCGCCACCACCACCAGCGCCAGCGCCGCCATCGCCCGCGCCAGCACCGGCTGCGGGGTCGGCTCCGCCCGCAGAAGTGCCCGCCGCCGGCTGGCCGGCTCCCGGGGTGGTGGTGACCCGGCTCGGTGCGGTGGCACCGGCCAGCACGGTGAGCTCCGTACGGCGCTGTACGGTCCCGGCGGCCGACGCCGTGGCAGTGAGGTGACGGCGCTCCGCGGCGACCGTGCGGCCGGCGTCATCCGCCGTGTCGTCCTCGTCGGTCGCGGCGGCCGACCACGAGACGCCACCGCCCACGACCACACCGGCGACCACGACACCCACGACCGCAGGATGCCGCCACCAGCGTCGCGTCGAGCCGCCCGTCGACACGACCGGGCCGTTCGGGTGCCTCGGACCGCCCGACACGACCGGGTCGTTCGGGTGTCCCAGGTCGTTCGAGTCGACCGGGCTGTTCGGGTGTATCGGGCCGTTCGAGCCCGCTGCGCCATCCGGGCGCACGGGGTCGTTGAGGTCCTTCTCGGGGGAGGTCATGTCACACCGTCCTCAGGGCTTCGGTGGGCGAGAGCCGCGCCGCGCGCAGCGCAGGGTAGAGACCGGCGATCGCGCCAATCGCGAGCGCTGCCCCGAGGCCACCGGCGGCGGCGACCAGCGGCACCACCACCTCCCAGCCCCGCAGCACCGCGTACCCGGCCGTCACCAGGGCACCGATGACGACGCCCACGGTTCCGCCGATGGCCGAGAGCAGCAGCGCCTCGACGAGGAACTGCACGCTGACGTGCCTCCGGGTGGCGCCGAGGG
>JBOFBK010000620.1:0-5658 GCA_051645525.1 Dermatophilaceae bacterium
GAGCCCATCAGCGCGCGGTTGGCGTCGTCGTGCTCGAGGAACGGGATCAGCGCGGTGGCTGCCGAGACCATCTGGCGCGGCGACACGTCGATGTAGTCGACGTCGTCGGCCGGGATGTACTCGACCTCGCCGCCCTTGATCCGCACGAGCACCCGCTCGTGAGCGAAGCGGTCGCCCTTCTCGTTCAGCGTGGCGTTCGCCTGGGCGATGACGTGCTCGTCCTCCTCATCCGCCGAGAGGTAGTGCACCTCGTCGGTGATGCGACCCTTCTCCACCTTGCGGTAGGGGGTCTCGATGAAGCCGAAGGAGTTGATCCGCCCGTACGACGCCAGCGAGCCGATGAGCCCGATGTTCGGACCCTCCGGGGTCTCGATGGGGCACATCCGGCCGTAGTGCGACGGGTGGACGTCGCGCACCTCCATGCCGGCGCGGTCCCGCGAGAGGCCACCGGGGCCGAGCGCCGAGAGGCGGCGCTTGTGCGTCAGGCCGGCGAGCGGGTTGTTCTGGTCCATGAACTGGGAGAGCTGGCTGGTGCCGAAGAACTCCTTGATGGACGCCACGACCGGACGGATGTTGATCAGGGTCTGCGGCGTGATGGCCTCGACGTCCTGGGTCGTCATCCGCTCCCGGACGACCCGCTCCATCCGGGACAGGCCCGTGCGGACCTGGTTCTGGATGAGCTCGCCGACGTTGCGCAGGCGTCGGTTGCCGAAGTGGTCGATGTCGTCGGTCTCCGCGCGCAGCTCGACCGCCTCACCGCGGCGGCTGCCGGCGACGGTCTCCTCGCCGGCGTGCAGCGCGACGAGGTACTTGATGGTGGCGACGACATCGTCGATGGTGAGCGTGGACTGGGTGAGCTCGTTGTCGACGCCGAGCTTCTTGTTGATCTTGTATCGACCGACCTTGGCCAGGTCGTAGCGCTTGCCGTTGAAGTACAGGTTGTCGAGCAGCGTCTGCGCGGCCTCCTTGGTGGGCGGCTCGCCCGGACGGAGCTTGCGGTAGATGTCGAGCAGCGCGTCGTCCTGGTCGGTGGTGTGGTCCTTCTCCAACGTCATCCGGATCGACTCGTAGTCGCCGAACTCCTCAAGGATGCGGTCGGCGCCCCAACCGAGCGCCTTGAGCAGCACCGTGACCGACTGCTTCCGCTTGCGGTCGACGCGCACGCCCACCATGTCGCGCTTGTCGACCTCGAACTCCAGCCACGCTCCGCGGCTCGGGATGACCTTGGCGGTGTAGACGTCCTTGTCGGAGGTCTTGTCGGGCGTGCGCTCGAAGTACACCCCCGGACTGCGCACCAGCTGGGAGACGACGACGCGCTCGGTGCCGTTGATGATGAACGTGCCGCGCTCGGTCATCAGGGGGAAGTCACCCATGAACACGGTCTGGCTCTTGATCTCGCCGGTGACGTTGTTCATGAACTCGGCCGTCACGAAGAGCGGTGCCGAGTAGGTCTGGTCACGCTCGCGGCAGTCCTCGATCGAGTACTTGACGTCCTCGAAGCGATGGTCGCGGAAGCTGAGCGACATGGACCCGCCGAAGTCCTCGATCGGGGAGATCTCCTCGAAGATCTCCTCCAGCCCCGAACGGTCGGGGATGTCGTCACGGCCGGCCTCCCGGGCGGCCGCCACCCGGGACTGCCAACGCTCGTTGCCGAGCAACCAGTCGAAGCTCTCGGTCTGCAGGGCAAGGAGGTCGGGCACCTCCAGCGGCTCACGGATCTTGGCGAAGGACAGACGACCCGAGGCCGTCAGTGCGGTGGAAACTGCGGGGGACGCGGTGCGCGAGGCAGCCAAGGAGGGTTCCTTCCACGGGCCTGGTCAGTCGTGCGAGACGGCCACTCCCGACCGGCCGGATCACCGTTGCCGCCGCATCGCACTTCCACCCGGGGAAACCGGGGGCATGACGACGTGACGGCTCGACGACGAGCGAGGAAAGGTAGGGGGCAGCGCAACGCGACAGCATACCCATGGAAAGCACGCAAGTCCAGCCCGGCGAAACCCCCTCCAGCCGGACTGACGGCCGTCCCACCGTAGTGGTCGACGGCAGACAGGATGTCGGGCCGCTCCGCCGCCGTCAAGCACTCCGGCGGAACTCGCATGCGCAGGTCACTCTCGGGGCGGCTGTCCGGCCACGACTGCAGCGGCCAGCCGGGCGATGACCGCGATGCCGGTCACGGCGAGGCAGCAGCTCGCCGGCTCGAGGAGTCGAGAAGAACGGAAGCCACCGCACCGAGGTGTGCCACCGCATCGCCGGCGGCTCGCCTCGACGGTGTCGTCGACGACGTGAGCGACGATTCCACGCACTCTCTGGGTCAGCTCCGGGCCTGCCTTCGCCGGGGAACCTGCGTCGAAGGGCGGCGCCGGGTCGTACTCCAGGGCGAGCTGAACCGTCGTCGCGACATCGCCGTCGAACAGCTCGCCGAGGAGCGCGAGTCCGAGATCCAGTCAGGCGGTGACGCCGCCTCCGGTGATCCGGTTGCGGTCGATGACCACGCGCTCGTCGACCGGGATCGCTCCGAACAACGGGAGTTCGTGCTGTGAAACCCGATGGGTCGCCGCCCAGTAGCCGCGGAGCAGGCCACCAGCTCCGCGAACCAGGGATCCGCTGCACACAGCGGCACATAGCCCACCTCTGCCGGCCGTGCCTCGAGAAAGGCCAGGACGTCCTCGTTCCTACTGATCGTCGCCGAATCGGGCCCACCGGGGGCACCGGCACCACCGGGAACGAACAGCACGTCGACATCCGTGCGGCACTCATCCAGCGTGACCGTCGGTCGCATCAGGATCCCTGAGTCGGTCAGGACCCCGTCCATGCTGGTGGCGACCAGGTCGATGTCCGCGTGCCAGGCCAGCGCCGCGTGAGGGCCCCACGAGGTCGAGGAGGGTCATACCCGGGTAGATAGGCATGGCAACCGCAGGCCGCCGGCCGGGTGCGGTGGATGAAGCTGACGCGTGATCGCCGCCGATGTGTCGTTCCATCGATCCACCTCGTCGTGATGTCGGGTTTCAGTAAGACTGGAACTAGACATGACATCCATCCATGAGAGCGCGAACGGGCGGGTCCGGACCGCAGTCCGAACCCGCCCGTTCGGCGAAGTGTCACTCCCCTCGCGGGGACCGGCTCACTTGAGGGTGACGGTGGCGCCGGCGCCCTCGAGCTGCTCCTTGGCCTTGTCGGCCGCAGCCTTGTCGACCTTCTCGAGGACGGCCTTAGGTGCGCCGTCGACGAGGTCCTTGGCCTCCTTGAGGCCGAGCGAGGTCAGGGCGCGGACCTCCTTGATGACGGCGATCTTCTTGTCGCCCGCTGCCTCGAGGACGACGTCGAACTCGTCCTGCTCCTCGGCGGCCGGGGCGTCTGCGCCACCACCGGCGGCGGCCGGGGCGGCGACCGCGACCGGAGCGGCGGCGGTGACGCCGAAGGTCTCCTCGAACTGCTTCACGAACTCGGAGAGCTCGATGAGGGTCATCTCCTTGAAGGCGTCAAGGAGCTCGTCGGTGCTGAGCTTGGCCATGTCTGGCGTCCTTTCGTTCTGGTGTGCCGTGAGTGGCGGTACATCGGGATGGGCGGACCGTCGGTCAGCCCGCGTCGCCACCCTCGGCGACGTCGGTGGAGGAGTCGGCCGCACCGGAGGTGGGGGCCGACGCGGCATCGGAGGTGGTCACGTCGTCCGTGTCCTCGTCTTCCGTGGTCGCGGTGGCGGTGGCGGTGACGGTGACGGTGGCCACGGCATCCGCCGAAGGCCCGTCCTGCTCGACCTTCGCCCGTAGGGCGTCGACCGTGCGAGCGGCCTGCGACAGCGGAGCGGCGAACAGCGACACGGCCGCGCTGAGCGAGGCGTTCATGACGCCGGCCAGCTTGGCGAGGAGCACCTCGCGGGACTCCAGGTCGGCGAGCTTGCCGATCTCGGCGGCGCTGAGCGGTGCACCGTCGAGGACGCCGCTCTTGATGACGAGCAGCGGGTTGGCCTTGGCGAAGTCACGCAGACCCTTGGCAGCCTCCACGGGGTCACCATCGACGAAGGCGATGGCGGAGGGGCCGACGAGCTGCCCGTCGAACGCCGTGACTCCGGCATCCTTGGCGGCCAGCTCGGTGAGCGTGTTCTTGACCACGGCGTAGGTCGCGTGGCCTCGCAGCGTGGTGCGAAGCTCGGTGATCTGCTGCACCGTGAGCCCGCGGTACTCGGTGAGCACAGCGGCGTTCGAGCTACGGAGCTTCTCCGAGATCTCGGCGATCGCTGCGGCCTTGTCGGCTCGAGACATGGGCGCCTCCTTCCGTCGGTATGCGACCGACGGCAAAGGCCGTACGAGAACGAGCCCCGGCGCAGGCACGGGGCTCGGTGGTCACCTCACCGGTCCTCGGCTGGATGACGATCGCACGCGGCCTGCGCTGGTCGCTCGCGTTCGCGGAGCCTTCGGTCCTGTGCAGGTGCACACGACAACCGGCGGTCTTAGGTCAGCGGTAACAGTACGTGACACGTCATCCGGAACCCAAATCACCGCCGCCACAGGTCCCGCTGACATTGGGTGAGCCACCGAACAGTCATGGTCGGCGGCTCAGCCGGACCGCACCGTGCAGCTGTTCTCAGCCTTGTACCGGTGGCTGGAAGGTGCCGACGTCGGACGCCGCAGGGACTTTCAGGTTCACCGGTTCGCCCCACTTCGAGTAGACGATCTCGGTGTCGACGACGCCCATGTCGATGGTGGCCGAGATCGGGATGCCGCCCTTGCCCAGCGTCATCTCGTACACCGCTTCAGCCGGTAGCTGGGCCGTCGTCTTCTTGTCGACCGGTGCCCCGGTCTTCTCGGCCTGCTTGTTCAGGGCCTGCTCGAGCTGCGCCTTCGTCAACGTCATGGTGTAGGTGGTCTGGTCACCGTCGACCTCCTTCACCGTCGCACGTACGCCCGGCACCGCGTACTGCTCGGCCGGATTGCTCAGCGAGGAGGAGACCTGGTCGAGATACGGGCGCATCATCATGGACAGCTGGTCGTCGCCGTCGGGGTCGACCTTGATCCACTTCTTGCCGCCGGACATCTCCGCGAAGGCAGCGCCACCGAGGTACAGGACCTTGTCCACGTAGAGCATGTCGAAGGCCTGGCCCTGGACATCCATCGTCATCGACATCGCCGGCGGGGTGGTGCCGTAGTCGACGTCGGCGTCGATGGTGCCCTCTTGAGCACCGGAGAGCGTCATCGTCAGGTGCGCCGTCTTCTTGGCCTGCTGCGCGGCGGCGCTGTCTTTGGCCAGCGTGACGAGCTCGACGGTGTCACCGACCTTGGAGGCCGCCTCGGACTCCGCCGTCGGTGCCGTGGCAGAGCCGCACGCCGCCAGCGTGGCAGCGAGCGTGAGCGGGAGCGCGGCACCGAGGCCGCGACGGATGACAGTGATCATGGGCTCTTCCCTTGGTCGACGGTGCGGGACAGCGACACGAGCTACCGGCGGCAACCGCGTGTCATCCATGAGTACGACGTCACGCGCTGACCGGTTCACCATAGACGGGCCTGATGTCCTCCATCGGCAGCCCCGTCGGAGGTCCGTCCGATCGGTCAACCGAACGGGCCGGCCGACGGCGCCCGAGAACTCGAGTGAGCGACTGGTACGACCGAGGCCCGCCGCCCATGACGGGACGGCGGGCCTGGGCGACGCGGCGGGTCAGGCGTC
>JBOFBK010000621.1:0-1279 GCA_051645525.1 Dermatophilaceae bacterium
CCCTGGTTGCGCCCGAGCTTGATCGCGCCGACCCGGGCACTCATGCCGAACTCGGTGACCATCTTGCGGGCCATCGCGGTGGCCTTCTCGATGTCGTTCGCGGCACCGGTGGTCGGGTCGTGGAAGATGATCTCCTCCGCGACCCGCCCGCCGAGGGCGTACGCGAGCTGGTCGAGGATCTCGTTGCGCGTCGTGGAGTACTTGTCGTCGGTCGGCATCACCATCGTGTAGCCGAGGGCCCGTCCGCGCGGCAGGATGGTCACCTTGGTCACTGGGTCGGTGTGGTTCATCGCCGCGGCGACCAGCGCGTGACCGCCCTCGTGGTACGCGGTGATCTTGCGCTCCTTGGCCGACATGATGCGGGTGCGCTTCTGCGGGCCGGCGATGACCCGGTCGATCGCCTCGTCGAGCACCTCGTCGTCGATGAGCTTCTTGTCGATGCGCGCGGTGAGCAGCGCGGCCTCGTTGAGCACGTTCGCGAGGTCGGCACCGGTCATCCCGGGGGTGCGGCGTGCGACGGCGAGCAGGTCGACCCCGGTCGCCATCGGCTTGCCCTGAGCGTGGACCTCGAGGATGCGGTGCCGCCCGATCATGTCGGGGTTCTCCACCGAGATCTGCCGGTCGAAGCGGCCCGGACGCAGCAGCGCCGGGTCGAGGATGTCGGGGCGGTTGGTGGCGGCGATGAGGATGACGTTGGTCTTGACGTCGAAGCCGTCCATCTCGACGAGCAGCTGGTTGAGGGTCTGCTCGCGCTCGTCGTGTCCACCGCCCATGCCAGCGCCACGGTGCCGGCCGACGGCGTCGATCTCGTCGACGAAGACGATGGCCGGCGCGTTGGCCTTGGCCTGCTCGAAGAGGTCACGCACGCGAGAGGCGCCGACGCCGACGAACATCTCGACGAAGTCCGAGCCCGAGATCGAGTAGAACGGCACACCGGCCTCACCCGCCACGGCCCGGGCGAGCAGCGTCTTGCCGGTACCGGGCTGACCGTAGAGGAGCACCCCCTTAGGGATCTTCGCCCCGACGGCCAGAAACTTCGCGGGCTCCCGGAGGAAGTCGACGATCTCGTGCAGCTCCTCGACCGCCTCGTCGGCCCCGGCGACGTCGGCGAAGGTGACCTTCGGCATGTCCTTGGTGGCGAGCTTCGCGCGGGACTTGCCGAACTGCATCACCCGCGACCCGCCGCCCTGCGCCTGGGTCATGAGGAACCAGAACAGGCCGACGAGCAGCAGCACGGGCACGAAGCTGACGAAGATCGTGAACCAGGCGCTGTCACCCT
>JBOFBK010000622.1:0-2095 GCA_051645525.1 Dermatophilaceae bacterium
CCACCTCACCGGCGATCTCGCCGACGAGCGCGTAGATGCCCGCGCCCAGCACGTCGCCGACGACGAACACGAGCAGCAGTCGCCCGCTGACCCCGCGCCTGAGGCGCGTGCCGTCATCCGCACTCGCGCCGGTCGCGCCGGTCGCGCCGGTCGCGCCGGTCGCGCCGGTCGCCGGGTCCAGGTCGGTCGCGGTGGCGGATGACGTCTGCTCGCCTGTCATGCCGAGGCGCCTACCCTGCGCGCCGTTCGGGCAACCTGGGCCGGCTCGTCGGCGACATGCGCGTTCGTGCCCGCCGCCGTGGTCGGATGCCGTGCCCGGGCACGATCGGGGCCGGCCTGCCTGCGAGCCGGATGCGTCGGGTGCCGCTCGTCGGATGCCGCGCGACCGGCACCCCGGTGAGGCCGACCCGCGCCCGTCGGCGCAGACCGGGCTCCTGGCGGCTGGCGTCGCCTCGTCAGGGCCGATCCACGGTCTGGCAGGATCGACGAATGGCTCGACGCAGCTCCGGTGGGGGATCACGGAGGCACTCACCGCGGCGGAACGCGACCCGGCGCCCGGGCTCGGCCGGTCCACAGCCTTCGCATCCCAGCACCGGCCGGCCGGATGCACCGGTCGGCGACGGCCGGGACGTCGTCGAGCTCGGGTCGGCACCGCCGGAGCTGACCGCCGACGTGGCGCAGTCCCTCATCGACCCGGTCGCACAGGCCCGGACGGCGCTCGAGGCCGAGATAGTGCTCTCCCACGTCATCGGCGTGGTGCGCGAGGGGGTCGAGGGTGATGCCGAGGATGTCGAGCACGCCGTCGCCCTGCTGCTGCACGAGCTCGTCGCACCGCTCGAGGCGGTCGGCTCGGCAGGCGCCCTCGCCGTGCTGCGCCTGCTCGGGGTGTACGGCGTCGAGCGCAGCCGCGCCCTGGCCGCCGACGCGGCCGGGCGGCTCGCCGGGTCAGGGGTGGATGACGCGCCGTGGGCCGGGCGGGTGGGCCGGCCGGAGTTCCTCCGCGCGTGGCGCAGCAGCGACTTGTTCGGCGCCCAGGACTCGGTGGGGGTGCAGTTCACCGACCGGGGGCGCGACCACACCCTCATGCTGCTCGTCGACCACGACCTCGGCGGCGGCCTGAAGGACGCCTGGGTCGCCGAGGGCCGCGAGGCGCGGGCGCTGCGGCAGCGGGTCATCGACAGCCTCGCGGCCGAGCCGGCCCTGGAACTCGCCGACCTCGACCTCACCGAGGCGGCCCGCGCGCTGCGGGATGCCGTCGCGTCGCCGCCGTGCCCGGTCGAGCCCGACCAGGTCGAGGACCTCGCCGCCCATCTCGAGCTGGTGCGCGTCCGGTCCAGGCACCTGTGCGACCTCGCTGGCATCGAGCCCGCTGTGCTCCCGACGGCCGCACCCACAGCCGGCCCGGCTGTTGCCGCACGTCTGCCGGGCCCGGTCGGCGCCGTTCCCCCGCCGGGCCCGGCCGGCACCGTTCCCCCGCCGGGACCGGCCGGCGCCGTTCCCCCGCCGGGCCCGGCCGGCACTGGTCTCCTGCCGATCGAGCTCGACGCCGGACGTTCGACGAGCGTTGCACCGCGCCGCAGGTCGCAGGGCAGGGCCACAGGCGACAGCCCACCGGGTCCAGCGACGGGCGACGGCACGGTGCTACGGCTCAAGGTGACGCTCGACGGCATCCGGCCACCGGTGTGGCGCCGGCTCGAGGTGCCCGCCGGCATCCTGCTCAGTGACCTGCACGAGGTGCTGCAGGTCGCGTTCGACTGGGAGCACGCGCACCTGCACTGCTTCGAGACGCTGCCGCCCAGAGGTGGTGTCGCGGGCTCGCGAGGCGGTCGTCGGCACCCTCGCGGCCAGGTGCTCGAGGACGACGAGCTGGAGCGGGTCCGGCTGGCCGACGTGGCCGGTGCGACCGGCGACCGCCTGCTCTACCGCTACGACTTCGGCGACGACTGGGAGCACCTCATCGAGGTCGAGGCGGTCGAGGATGCCGCACCCGGCGCCCGGTATCCGCGCTGCACCGGCGGGCGGCGGGCGGCGCCGCCGGAGGACTGCGGCGGTGTCCCCGGCTACCACGGCCTTCTCGACGCACTCGCCGATCCCG
>JBOFBK010000623.1:0-1534 GCA_051645525.1 Dermatophilaceae bacterium
TAGGGGCGCCTGATGGATGTTGGTCCAGGTACGGCCGCCGTCGGTGGAGCGGTAGAGATAAGAGTTCTTGCCGTAGATGCGGGACTTCTCGTCGCGGATCTTGTCCCACGTGGTGGCGAGCATGATGTCGGGGTTCTGCTTGTTGATCGTCACGTCGATGGCGCCGGTGGCGGTGCTGTCGGGCACGATCACGCGTTCCCAGGTGGCGCCGCCGTCTTCGGTGAGGAACAGTCCGCGGGTGGGTTTGGTGTCGTGGAGAGCGCCCATCACCGCGACGAACACGCGGTCGTCGTCCCGCGGGTCGATGACGATCTGACCGATGGTGTCGCCGCCGCCGAGACCCATGTTGCGCTAGGTCGCCCCGTTGTCCTCGGAGCGGTAGACACCGTCGCCGTAGTACGAGGAGCCGCCACCGTGGTCGGGCTCACCGGTGCCGGCCCAGACGACACCCTTCGAGTCGACCGCGACCGCGCCCATCGACTGCGGGTACTGGTCGTTCCACGCGGTCTCGAAGGTCTTGCCGGCGTTGTCGGTACGCCACAGTCCGCCGGTGCCGGTGGCGATGTAGACGACGTTCTTCGTTGTCGGGTCGGCCGCGACGTCCCGGATCCGGCCGCCGATGTTGCTGGGGCCGAGCTCCTTCCACACCTGGTCGGTAGTCGCGCTGCGCAGGGCCGTCGTGCCCATCGTGCGGGACTGGCCGACCGCCTCCTGCACCGCGGCGTCGGGGATGGCGCCGTCCGGGTTAGCCCGCTGGCGGAACATCCACTCCTCGGCACCGACCGGGCTCGCCACCGCGCGCTCGGCGGTGGCCGCGGTAGCGGCCACCTTCTCTCCATCGGTCTCCCCGACGGCCATGATGCCGAGCGGCGCCGCCAACGCAGCCGCGGAGAGGAGGGGGACGAGGGTCCTCGTGCGCATCATGCGAGATCGCCTTCCACTGGGAGCAGGACGTGCGACGCAGGGCGCGACGAGGCTTCCCGGTACCCGGTGGCGAGGTCCGCATCCCTGCGCCGCCAACGTAACAGCGCCGATCGGACTCGGTCACCGGAGCGGAATCGGACCCAGCGAGCGGTGTCCTACAGTGACCGGATGCCGTCCGCCGCGAGCTCCGCGCCCGGTGTCGGCGGTGGGTCCTGGCGGCGGCGGAGCCGCGCACTGCTCACCCTCGTCGCGATGCTCGGCTCGCTGTCCGGCGTGCTCGCCGGGTGCGCGACCGAGCCGGACACCGGCGAGTGCGCGGAGGTGCGGGAGGCGCCGGCGGCCGAGGTCGCACTGCTGCCGGCCGGGTTGTCCTTCGACGCCGTCGGGCCGGTGACCGAGGTAGGCCGCGACGACGGGTACCTCACCGTGCGGGCGGTCACCGACCGGCCGATCGACGACGCGACGGTGCGTATCCAGGATGCCGTGACCCGAGCCGGCTACCGACCCGCCGGTATGGACAACGAGGGCTTCGAAGCCGAGGTGTTCTTCGTGTCCGGCACCTATGCGGCCGGTCAGGCGGTCGTGCGCCGCGGCGACTGCGCCGGCCGCT
>JBOFBK010000624.1:0-2194 GCA_051645525.1 Dermatophilaceae bacterium
GTCTCCTCACCACCCGCGAGGCGGTAATGTGCGCGGCCATGCCGGCCGTCGAGAGCTTCTGGGCGATCGTGCCCGCCGGGGGAGCGGGCACCCGGCTGTGGCCGCTCTCGCGTGCCGGTCGGCCGAAGTTCCTCCTCGACCTCACCGGGTCGGGCCGCTCGCTGCTCCAGTCGACGCTCGACCGGCTCACCCCGCTCGTCGGCGAGCGCACCATCGTCGTCACCGGCCGAGCACATGCCGATGCCGTGCGCGCGCAGCTGCCGTCGGTGCCGGCCGGGCGGGTGCTCGCCGAGCCGTCGCCTCGTGACTCGATGGCGGCCATCGGCTGGGCCGCCGCCGTGGTCGAGCGCACCGACCCCGAGGCAGTCGTCGGCTCGTTCGCCGCCGATCACGTCATCCCCGACGGCACGATGTTCGCCGAGGTCGTGGAGGAGGCGGTGTCGGTGGCGCGCACCGGAGTGCTGGTGACGGTCGGGGTGCAGCCGACGTACCCGGCCACCGGGTTCGGCTACGTACGCGCGGCTGCCCCGCTGCCCGGCTTCCCGACGGCGTTGACGGTGCAGGAGTTCGTCGAGAAGCCGGATGCCGCCCGCGCCAATGCGTACCTCGCATCGGGCGAGTACCGTTGGAACGCAGGCATGTTCGTGGCGCGCGCGTCGGTGCTGCTCGACCTGCTCGCCCGCTGGCACCCCGACCTCACCAATGGCCTGCGCGCGGTGGCGGCCGATCCGGGCCGGCTGGACGACGTGTGGCCCGGCCTGACCCGCATCGCCCTCGACCACGCGGTCGCCGAGCCGGCTGCCGCGGCCGGTGAGGTGGCGATGGTGCCCGCCCGGTTCGCCTGGGACGACATCGGCGACGTCACCAGCCTCGCGAGCCTGGCTCCCGAGCCGCGTCCCGGCCTGCGGGTGCTGGGGGACCCTGCGGAGGTGACGGTGCTGGGCGGAGGCGGCGTCGTCATCCCGGCTGGTGGGCGGCACGTCGCGGTCCTGGGCCTGGACGACGTGGTGGTCGTCGACACCCCGGACGCAGTGCTGGTGACGACGCGCGAGCGCGCCCAGGACGTCAAGCAGGTCGTCGAGGCCCTCAAGGCCGCCGGCCGCACCGACCTCGTCTAATCCGGTTGCCTCGACCTGCCGGCGTGGTGACCATCGACCTATGGACGCTGCGGACGTCGATGCCTACCTGCGCGAAGGATTCGTCGTACTGCGCGGCGCCGTCGCCCGGCGGACCGCCGAGCAGTGCGCCGACCGGCTGTGGCGCGCGGTGGGGTACGACCGCGACGACCCGTCGACCTGGGCCGAGCCGGTGCGCTGGGTGCCGTACCTGACCGGCGAACCGTTCGCTCGCGCAGCAGACGCCCCTGCCCTCGTCGACGCCCTCGACACGCTCGTCGGGCCGGACCGGTGGGTGCCCCGGCGCGAGGTCGGCAGCTTCCCGCTGCGCTTCCCCCACCCCGACGAGCCCGACGACGCCGGCTGGCACATCGATGCGAGCTTCCTCCCGGACGGCGTCGAGCCACGAGTGGAGACATTCGGTGGCTACACGGACTGGCGGGTCAACGTCTCGTCAAAGGGCCGCGCCGCGCTCCTGCTGTTCCTGTTCTCCGAGATCGGCGAGCAGGACGCGCCGACGCGAATCCGGGTCGGCTCGCACCTCGACGTGCCGGCGGTGCTGGCTCCGTACGGCGAGGACGGCGTGACGACGGTCGACGTGGACGAGGCGTCCCGCTCGCGGCCGGTGGCGCTCGCGACCGGGAGCCCGGGCGACGTCTACGTCTGCCACCCGTTCCTCGTGCACGCCGCGCAGCCGCACCACGGGACACGGCCGCGACTGATGTCCCAGCCCGGCATCGAGCCCGCCGTGCCGCTGGATCCGCTCGCTCCGGTGGAGGACCTCTGGCCTGTCGAAGAGGCGATCCGCCGCGGGCTCGACCACGCCACATCGGAGTAGCAGCCACCTCGCGGATGACGAGCGCGACCGGCATCCGGGGTGCTGACGGCGCGCCGGTGGGACGGGCAGGTCCGAGTACGTGGCCGCCGGTAGACTCGACATCCTGATGAACGACGATGCCCTTCTCGCCGCCGTCGGCGAGCGCATCACCTCGCTCACCCCCCAGCTCGTCGATGTGCGCCGTGACCTCCACGCGCACCCGGAGCTCGCCCGTGAGGAGACGCGCACCACCGATCTGGTG
>JBOFBK010000625.1:0-3904 GCA_051645525.1 Dermatophilaceae bacterium
ACTCGACCCTTAGCTACCTCAGCCCCGCCGACTACGAGACCCATCACGCACAGACCGGCCCGGCTGGACGACCCAGCGGGACTGCAGCATGATCACCACCACCCAACCCCACCTGTCCGGGAAAGCGGGGGCACTCCATCGCCCAGCGACCCCAAATTCGCACGCCCTACCAACACGTAGTCCTCAACACCCCACACCCCGACGAGCGACTCACCACAGGTTGACAGGTTCCGGATCGCACCGGATCTGGCGAGATAGCCGGCGGCATGCAGCCGCCCGCCGTCGCAGCGGTCAGCGGTCAGCGGCGGGAGCGCTTCTCGCGGACCCGTACGGACACCTCGATCGGCGTGCCCTCGAACCCGAACTCCTCACGCAGCCGACGCTCGACGAAACGCCGGTACCCGGCCTCGATGAACCCGGAGGCGAACAGCACGAACCGCGGTGGCCGCGTGCCGGCCTGGGTGGCGAAGAGGATGCGCGGCTGCTTGCCGCCGCGCACCGGGTGCGGGTGGGCCGCCACGACCTCGCCGAGAAAGGCGTTGAGACGCCCGGTGGAGATGCGGGCCTCCCACGACTCCAGCGCCACGTCGAGGGCGGGCACGAGCTTGTCCAGATGCCGACCGGTGCGCGCCGAGACGTTGACCCGGGGCGCCCACGGCACCTGCACTAGGTCGCGCTCGATCTCGCGTTCGAGGAAGTGGCGACGCTCCTCGTCGGTGAGGTCCCACTTGTTGTAGGCGACGACCAGGGCGCGCCCGGCGTCGATGACCTGCTGGATGACGCGCACGTCCTGCTCGGTGATGGTCTCGGCGGCGTCGACGAGCACCACCGCCACCTCGGCCTTCTCCAAGGCGGTCCGGGTGCGCAGTGAGGCGTAGAAGTCGGCGCCGCGGGTCTGGTGGACCCGGCGGCGGATGCCGGCAGTGTCGACGAACCGCCAGGTGCGCCCGGCCAGCTCGACCAGCTCGTCGACCGGGTCACGGGTGGTGCCGGCGACCTCGTCGACGACGACCCGCTCGGCACCGGCGATCTTGTTGAGCATCGAGGACTTGCCGACGTTCGGCCGCCCGAGCAGCGCCACCCGGCGCGGCCCGCCGCGGTCGTACGCACCGCCGACCTGCGACACGGGAGGCAGCACGTCGAGCAACGCGTCGAGCGCGTCGCCGCTCCCTCGGCCGTGCAACGCCGACACCGGCCAGGGCTGACCGAGACCGAGGCTCCACAGGGCAGCGGCGTCGGCCTCGGTGCGCTGGTCGTCGACCTTGTTCGCCACGAGGACGACCGGCTTGCCGGAGCGACGGAGCAGCCTCACCACCGCCTCGTCGTCGTCGGTCGCCCCGACCACCGCGTCGACGACGAACATCACCGCGTCGGCCAGCTCGACGGCGACCTCGGCCTGTTCGGCCACGCGAAGATGGATGCCGGTCGCGCCCACCGCCCAGCCTCCGGTGTCGACGAGAGTGAACCGTCGCCCGGCCCAGTCGGCGTCGTACGCCACCCGGTCGCGGGTGACGCCCGGGACGTCCTCGACCACTGCCTCGCGCCGCCCGATGATGCGGTTGACGAGAGTCGACTTGCCGACGTTCGGGCGCCCCACGACCGCCACGACCGGTACCGGCCCCGCGTCATCCGGCCCGGATGACGCGTCGTCACCGCGGTCGAGGAGGGCGCGGTCGTCCTCGCTCAGCTCGAAGTCGTCGAGCCCGACCCGCAGCGCGCGCTCGACGGCGGCCGGGTCCTGGGTCTGGGTCGGCGCGTCGTCGGTGCTCACCGCACCATTCTCCCGTACGCGCACCGGTGCCTCGTGCAGGTCCGCCGCGGCTCTGCGCGGGTGTTGCCTCGTCCCGTCGCGTGGCGCCTGGAGGCGGCGCCCGAGCGCGTCATCCGCATCGCGTCGGCACCGGGTGCAGGTCAGCCGCATCGCGTCGGCACCGGGCGCTGGGATGACGAGCCGCCCGGCATCCGGAGACACGGCGACACGGCGGCCGTACCGGCCAGGTGTCAGTCGACGCGCTCGGCAGTGACGCTCGCGACGACGTCGAGCACGGCCTCGACGCTCTCGTCGAAGTCGAGATCGGAGGTGTCGACCAGCACGACCCCGGCGGCCGCCTCGGTGAACGAGGACACCGTGGAGTCGTCGCGATCACGCCGCAGCACCTGGTCGCGGATGGCGTCGACCGCCTGGTCGTCCGCCCGCCCGTGCAGCTCGGTGGACCGTCGCCGCAGCCGCGCCTCCGGCGAGGCGGTGAGCAGCACTCGCACCTGGGCGTCCGGGGCGACGACGGTGGTGATATCGCGGCCCTCGGCCACCACCCCGCCGGTGGTCTCGGCGACCCGGGCCATGAGGTCCCGCTGGAGCCGCTGCAGCACCTGACGCACCTCGAGGTTCGTGGCCACCGTCGACACGGCGGTGCTCACCTCGGTGGTGCGGATGCCGGCACTGACGTCGACATCCCCCACGTGGACCGTCGCAGCGGCCGGGTCGGTGCCCATGACGAGCGGCAGCGTGCGGGCGGCATCCGCCACCGCCGTGGCGTCGGCGAGGTCGATGCCGCGCTCCAGGCACCACCAGGTGAGGGCCCGGTACATCGCGCCGGTGTCGAGGTAGCCGATGCCGAGGCGGCCGGCCACGGCCCGCGACACGCTGCTCTTGCCCGACCCGGACGGCCCGTCGATGGCGATCGTGAGCGCGGTGCCGCCGGTCGTCGTCATGGTCCGCGAGCCTACTGGGCAGCTCAGCCGTGCAGCCGCCAGCCACGCTCGACGAGGGCCGCCTCCAACCCGGCCGCAGCGCCGGGCAGCACGTCGACCTCCGCCAGCCCGAACGCCTGCCCGAGCCCGTGGTCGAGGTGGAACTCCTCGATGTTGACGCCGACGCCGCCGATGTCGGCGAAGAGCCGCCCGAGCTGGTTCGGCTCGTCGGGCACGAGCACCCGCACCGTCGTGTAGGCGGTGGCGGCGGCGCCGTGCTTGCCAGGAATGCGGGCCTGGCCGGCGTTGCCCGCAGCGATGGCGCCGGCGATCACCCCCCGGGACCCGGGCGCGTCGTCTAGCCGGTCGATCTCGCCGAGCGCCCCGACCACCCGGTCGAGATCGGCGCCGACCTCGGCGAGCACCGCGCGCACCGCCGCCGCGTTGGCGGCGAGGATCTGGGTCCACAGGTGCGGGTCGCTGGCCGCGATCCGGGTGACGTCGCGCAGACCCTGGCCCGCCAGGGCGAGCGCACCGTCGTCGATCGTGTCGAGCCGGGCCGCGACGAGGCTGGCGACGAGCTGCGGCACGTGCGACACCGCGGCCACTGCTGCGTCGTGAGCCTCCGGTGACATCACCATGACGGCTGCGCCGACCGACCGGGCCACCGAGGTCACCAGCTCGACAGCGGCCTCGGAGGTCTCGGACGTCGGCGTCAGCACCCACGCTCGCCCGTCGAACAGGTCGTGACGCCCGGACACCGCGCCCGAGCGTTCCCGTCCCGCCATCGGGTGCGAGCCGCAGTACCGCTCCAGCTCGGTCTCGCCGGCCCGGAGCGTGCCGACGACGGCGCCCTTGACGGACGCGACGTCGGTGACGACCGCTGCCGGCCATCGCCGCAACGCGGCGCTGACGCACCCGGCCGTGACGTCGGGTGGCGTGGCGACGACGACCAGGTCGGGCGCGGCACCGTCATCCGGGCCGAGCCGGCCGGCACCGAGATCCCGTGCCAGCGCGGCGTGGGTGGGGATGACGTCCTCGAGGGTGACGTCGTCGCCGAGCCGGGTGAGCGCCAGGCCGGCGCTCGTGCCGAGCAGGCCGCACCCGACGACGTGGACCCGTCTCACAGCCCCGCGGCCCGGTAGAGAGCGGCGATCTCGGTCGACGACAGGGCTCGCCATCGCCCCGGCCTGGTCTCACCGAGCCGGACCGG
>JBOFBK010000626.1:0-1128 GCA_051645525.1 Dermatophilaceae bacterium
ACGACCTCCGCCAGCTGCACACCTTCACCTTGCCCGAGCCCGGATGGCACTACCGGCCCTACGAGCGGATCGGCTTCGCCGGCTCCCGTCCGGGCGGCACGCTCGCTGCTGCGTGGGCCACGTTGCGCACGCTCGGCCGTGACGGCTATCGGGCCGCCGCGGTCAGCATCCGCGACAGCGCCCGCCGACTCGCGGCCGGTGCCGGGCAGATCCCCGGGCTTCGAGTGCCGCTCGACCCGCAGGCGGGGATCGTCGTGGTGTTCGCCGACGAGGAGGTCGACGTCGAGGCGGTGTCGGCCGCGATGCTCGACCGGGGATGGGACGTGTCGACCGGGCTCACCCCACCGTCGCTGCACATCCTGCTCAGCCCACACGTGGAGCACGTAATCGACCCGTTCCTCGCCGAGCTCGCCATCGCGGTGGTCGAGGCCCGTGACCGCACACCGATGGCGCGCGCATTCAGCTACGGCGACTGACACCACCCGTCGGGACTTGAGGTTCCGCGTCGAGACACACCACGAAGGAGAGCTCTCATGAACCCCACTCGTCGAGCCACCCTCGGCCTCCTCACCGGCGCCGGGCTGGCGGCTGGCGTGCCGAGAGCCGCCGCGTCGCCGTCATCGGACGAGACGGCCTCGAGGGCCGGCCGGACGGCTGTCGGCCCGGACCTCCCCGCCGTCGAGCGCTACGTCGAGGAGAGGATCGGTGACCTGTCGCGCGTGCCGGGCTGCGGTGTCGCCATCACTCGGGACGGCGAGGTGGTGTGGGCTCGGGCCTACGGTCATCGCAACCTGCGCGATCCCCGCCCGTTCACGCTACGGACCACGCACAACATCGCCTCGGTGACGAAGACCTACATGACCACCCTGATCCTCGCGCTCGTGGATCGCGGGATGGTCGACCTCGACGCTGACGTCAACCGCTACCTGCCCTACCCGCTGCGGCATCCGTCCTACCCGTCGGTGCCACTCACCTTGCGGATGATGCTGAGCCACACCACGGGGATGGCTGAGGTCGGCCCGGACCCGGGCCCGTACGCCGACGGGTACCGCGCGGGAGACCTGCCGGCCCGCGACGGCGAGTGGGCTCGCCGCTGCCTGGCACGCAGCATCGACGACCGCGACTACG
>JBOFBK010000627.1:0-1751 GCA_051645525.1 Dermatophilaceae bacterium
CGCAGGGTGACCAGCACCTGGGAGTCGACCGGCTGGGTGAGCACGTGGTCGAGCGTGCCGCGCCGCACGTACTCGGTCATCCGGCGCAGGTTCGGCTCGAAGAACGCCTGCCGGATGCCGTTGACCGCGAAGAACAGCCCGACCACGACGAGCACCTCGCCGTACTCCCAGCCGGCGATGTCACCGGTGAACCGGAAGTACACCGACACCCCGATGCCGGCCCAGGCCATCCAGAACGCACTGGTCAGCGTCTTGGCGACGAGGTCGGCCCGGTACTCGAGCTGCTCGGCGACCGCTGCCCGCCAGCACACCGCGAGGATGTGCGCGTACCGCCGCCAGCCGCCCGGCACCTCCCCGGCGGATGCAGCGCGCCACGCCCGAGCAGACGTCCACCTCCCCCGCAGCGGTCCTCGGGTGCCGCGCGACGCTCGAGCGGTCCGCCGACCGCTGCGCTGGGGCTCCTCGTCGGCGCGGTGCCGCGCGGGCGTCATCCGGCCACCGCCTGGTACCGGCGCACCCCACGCCGCCAGCCGAGCACGTAGAGCAGCGCGAAGGCCAGCGCCCAGGCCAGCCCGACCCCGAAGCCGGCGGCGATCTCGGCGCCGCTCAGCCGCCCGGCCATCAGCTCGGCGGGGAACCCGAGGGTCGACCGGAACGGCAGGACGACCGCGACGTCGCGCAGCCACCCGGGCATCAGCTCGAGGGGCGCGACCCAGCCCGAGGCGAACGACCCCACCCCCCACACCAGCATCCAGATGTTCGTCGTCTGGGTGCTCCAGAAGCCGAGCAGCGCGATGGTCGACCCCATGATGATGCTCACGACCCACCCGAGCGCAGCCGCCAGCACGGCGAGGAGCACGCCGATCGGCCCGAGGCCGTAGTCGAGACCGGGAACGAGCAGTGCGGCCAGCGTCAGCAGCGGCACCAGCCCGGCGACCATCACCAGCCGCTGGCCGAGATCGCCGACGGCGTACTGCCAGAACGGGTGCACCGGGCGGAGCAGCTTGGTGGACAGGTCACCGGAGCGCACATCCTGGTCCCACTCCCACACGACGTGCTGGCCCGAGGTGTACCAGATGAGCGCGGCGGCAGCGTAGTACGCGAGGAAGTCGCCGGTCGTCCACCCCGCAGGTGGCCCGGACTCGGCGACCACGGTGAGCCACACCGCCATGAGCAGCAACGGGAAGACACCGCTGACCACCCACAGCACCATCCGGCCGCGGTAGGTGACGGCGACCTGGATCGACGAGCGCACCAGACCGCCGCACGACCGCACGAAGCCGCCGACCCCACCGGGCCACGGCGACCGCGGCCCGAGCGGCCCGACTGGGTCGCGGGCGCCGTCGTCGGCCCGGGGAGCGGCGGCATCAGCCACGGTTGAACACCTCCCGGATGACGTCCTCGACCGGGGGGTCCTCGATCGAGACGTCGTCGACCGCGTGCTCGGTGAGCAGCCGGGCCGCCACCTCGGTGGTGCGTGCTCTCGGCACCTCGAGGGCGACGGTGGCACCGTCCGCCGCCACGACGCTGCCGAGCCCGGCGAGGGTGGCCGGTTCGACCGGCCGGCGGAACGTGACTCGGACCCGGCGGTTCGGTGCGTGCCGCTCGACGAGCGCGGAGAGGTCGCCGTCGAAGTGCAGACGACCGTGGTCGATGACGAGCACCCGGCTGGCCAGCGCGGTGACGTCGCCCATGTAGTGGCTGGTGAGCAGGATGGTCGAGCCCCGCCGCCGGTTGTGCTCGCGGAGGAA
>JBOFBK010000628.1:0-6357 GCA_051645525.1 Dermatophilaceae bacterium
GCAGCACGGTGGCCCAGAAGAACTCGTTGTAGATCCAGGTGACCTGCAGGGTCGCCAGCGCCGCCAGCGCGGGCCGCACGAGCGGCATGGTGAGCTGCCAGTACTGGCGCCACACGCTCGCGCCGTCGAGCTCGGCGGACTCGTAGATCTCGTGCGGCAGGGTCTTCATGTAGTTGCTCAGCACGAAGGTGCAGAAGCCGAGCTGGAACGCGGTGTTCACGAGGATCAGCGCCCAGTAGCTGTTCAGCATCGTGCCGCTCTCACTGAGGAACTCCGGCAGCGGGATCTCGCGGAACATCCGGAACACCGGGATCAGCAGGGCCTGCGGCGGTAGCAGGTTGGCGGCCAGGAAGATGCCGAGCAGGGTGAGGTTGAAGCGGTACGAGAACCGGGCCAGCACGAACGCGACGAGCGAGGACAGGAACAGCGTGATGAGCACCGCCGGCACGGTGATGTAGAGCGAGTTGGTGAAGTGCAGGCCGAACTGGCCTCTGCTCCAGGCGTCGCGGTAGTTGTCGAAGGTCCACCCGCCGAAGGAGAGGTAGCCGTTGGTCTGCGTGTACCCGTAGTCGCGGAACGAGTTGTAGAGCGCCCAGAGCAGCGGGAACAGCCAGAGCACGGCGAGCACGGCCATGATCACCGTGGCCACCCGGCCGCGGCGACGGTTGATCACCCCGCCGCTGCGGGCGGATGACGCCGTCCTCCCGCCGCTGCGGGGGGCCGGACCGCGGACGGCCGTCGGGGTGTCGAGGCTCATCGCTCCTCCCGGAACACGACGCGGAGATAGATGGTGATGAACACCGAGGAGATCACCATCATCACGACGGCGAGCGCCGAGCCGAAGCCGAATCGGGTGGCCTCGCCGATGACGTTCTGCGACACCAGGGCCGAGATGAGCTCGAGCCCGTTGCGACCCTTGTTGATGATCCAGACCAGGTCGAAGGCCCGCAGCGACTCGATGACGACGATGACGACGACGATGAGGTTGATCGGGCGCATCACCGGGAAGATGACGTGGAAGAACGTCTTCACCTCGCTGGCCCCGTCGACCGCGGCCGCCTCACGGAGGGTTCCGTCGACCCCCTTCAGGCCGGCGAGGTAGATGAGCATGATGTAGCCGGTGTGTCTCCAGGCGGTGGCGACGAGCACCGCCCAGAGGTTGACGTCGGGGTTGCCGTACCAGTCGACGTCGCTGCGGAACACCTCGTTGATCAACCCCTGGTCGGTGGAGTAGAACAGCTGCCAGATGAAGCCGACCAGGGCCAGCGAGAGCACGACCGGGAGGTAGAAGGCCGTCTGGTAGAAGCGGCTCCCCCACATCTCCCGGTCGAGCACCACGGCGAGGACAATGCCGAGAATCGTCGGCAGCACGAAGAGGAAGACCAGCCAGATGAGGTTGTGCCGGATGGCCGGCCAGAACGGCGGATAGATCGTCGCGATGTCGACGTAGTTCTTCGTCCCGACCCACTCGATCGCGCTGAACCTGAAGCCGTTCCACCGCGTGAACGACAGCAGCACCGACGCGAGCGCCGGCAGCCACACGAGCCAGACGACGAGCACGGTCGGGATGCCGATCATGGCCGTGATGACCAGTCGGTCCCGTGCTCCTCGTCGTCGCTCGAGTCGTCGTGGCTGCCGGCGCCGCGTGGTGGTGGTCATGGTGCGCTCTTCGGGCCGCCGCGGGTCAGCTGCCGAGGATCGAGTCGGCCTGCTTCTGGATCGACGTCGTGACGGCGTCGATGTCGTTCGGGTTCTTGATGAACTCCTGCAGCGCCGCGGTGATCACCGTGTTCGCGAGGTCGGCGTCGGTGTCGCGGTCGAGGAACTGCGCGATCGACTTGGCGTTCTGCACGACCTCGACCGACTTCTTCTGCAGCGCACCGTACTTCGCGGTGCTCGCCTTGGAGTTGGCGGCGATCATCGGCGCCGACGCCGCGTTGTTGGCCGCGTCGGCCGCCTCGGCCGAGCCGAGCCACTTCACGAACGCCGTGGCGGCATCGGTGTCCTGGGCGGCCTCGGCGACGCAGAAGCCGTCGATCGGGGCGTCGAGCGCGTCGGACCCGATGGCGGAGTCGATCTCCGGGAAGGTGAAGAAGTCGAGGTCCTCCTGGGCCTCCGGTGGCACCCCGTCGACGACGAAGGTGCCGAGCAGGTACATCCCGGACTCGCCTTTGGCCATCGAGGTGGCCGCCTCCTGCCAGGTGCGGCCCAGCGAGTTGCTCTGGTGGAACGGGAGCAGGGTCTTCCACGTCTCGAAGACCTGCTTGACCTCGGCGCTGTCCCACTTCTTCTCGCCCTTGGTGAGGGACATGTGGAAGTCGAACCCGTTGATGCGCATGTTGAGGATGTCGAACGTGCCCATCGGCGCCCAGGCGTCCTTGGCCGCGAACGCGAACGGCGTGATCTTCTTGCCCTGCATGTCCGTCATCAGGGCGTTGAGCTCGTCGAGGGTCGTGGGCGCGGTCCACCCGTTCTTCTCGAACACCGACTTCCGGTGGAACACCGCCCAGGGGTAGTAGCTGACCGGCACGAAGTACTGCTTGCCGTCGGCCGCGGTCGAGGCGGTCTTGAACGCCTCGCCCATGCCGTCGATCGGCCAGACGCCGCTGAGGTCGGTGATCTGGCCGCTCTCGGCGAACTGCGCCATCCGGTAGCCGGCGAACCAGGTGAAGACGTCGTCGGGAGTGCCCTGCAGGTAGGTGGTGATGCTCTCCTGGAACGTGTTGTGGTCGACCGCGTTGGGCGAGACCGTCACGCCCTCCTTCTTCGCGTACGCGTCGGCCATCGCCTGGAGGCGCTCGTAGGCCGGGCCGGAGCCCTTGGCCTCGTTCATACCGAACGAGACGTCGCCGGCCGCGCCAGCGCCGCCGCCGGACGAGGAGTCCTCACCGCAGGCGCTCAGCAGGCCCGGCACACCGAGCAGGGCGCCGGCTCCGACCGCACCCCGGAGCAGGCTCCGACGGTCGACGCCGCGGACGGACGAGGGGATCTGGCTCGCGAGGTGCTCCTCGCGCGTGGCCGGGCGTGCCATGGTGTCTCCTTTGACATTCACGGTCCTGACACATTCGATCAGAAACCAACATACGTGGCGTGAGTCTGTCTCCGCGGATCGCGAGTGTCAAGCACTCGCCGGCGTCGTGTCCAGACCGTGATCCAGCACCGGGAGTGGCCTGTTGGAGCAGTCGACGGCGCCGGATGACGACCGCCCACCACGGCGCTCGGGACTCGGCACCTGCATGTTGATAGTTGTTGACAATCGCCCGAGCGCGGTCACAAACTGAGCGGCATGCGTGCGTGGCCCGGCGACCGCGTCGCCCTGGGCGGCGACTACAACCCCGAGCAGTGGCCACGCGAGGTCTGGCACGACGACATGCGGCTCATGCATGCTGCGGGCGTCTCGTTCGTCACGCTCGGGGTGTTCTCGTGGTCCTGGCTGGAGCCGACCAAGGGCGAGTACACCTTCGATTGGCTCGACGACGTCATGGACCTCCTGCACGCACACGACATCGCGGTCGACCTCGCCACCGCCACCGCCACACCGCCACCGTGGCTGTCCGCCGCCTACCCCGAGATCCTGCCGGTCGATCACGAGGGCCGTACCCGGTGGCCGGGCTCACGCCAGGCGTGGTGCCCCAGCTCGCCGGTGTACCGCGACCTCGCGCTCGCCCTCACCGACCGGGTCGCCGCCCGCTACTCCGGCCACCCGGCGCTGGCCCTGTGGCACGTCTCCAACGAGTACGCCTGTCACAACCTGCCCTGCTACTGCGACACCTGCGCGGCCGGGTTCCGCCGGTGGCTCGAGCGCCGGTACGCCACGCTCGACCGGCTCGACGACGCCTGGGGCACCGCCTTCTGGAGCCAGCGCTACTCCGCCTGGGACGACATCCTCCCGCCGAGGCTGAGCACCACCTTCGGCAACCCGACCCACGTGCTCGACTTCCGGCGCTTCGGCTCCGACACCCTGCTCGACTTCTTCCTCGCCGAGAAGGACGTCATCCGGCGGTACTCCGAGGACGTGCCGGTGACGACGAACTTCATGACGCTCAGCAGCTTCCGCCATCTCGACTACTCGCGCTGGACCGCGCACCAGGACGTCGTCAGCACCGACCACTACGTCGTCGACGACCTGCCCCACCCGCAGGCCGAGCTCTCCTTCCACGGCGACCTCACCCGCGGGCTGGCCGGCGGCGCGCCGTGGCTGCTCATGGAGCACTCGACGAGCGCGGTCAACTGGCAGCCGGTCAACCCGGCCAAACCGCCCGGGCAGACCCTGCTGGACTCGCTCGCGCACGTGGCCCGCGGCGCCGACACCATCGGCTTCTTCCAGTGGCGGCAGTCGCGGGCCGGGTCCGAGAAGTTCCACTCGGCCCTCGTGCCGCACGCCGGCGAGCACAGCGACCGGTTCCGCGAGGTCTGCCGGCTCGGCGAGGTGGCCGCCCGGCTCGGTGAGCTGCTCGGCTCCCGGGTCGAGGCCGAGGTGGCGATCCTGTTCGACTACGACTCGATGTGGGCCGCCTCGGGCCCGTGCCTGCCGAGCGGTGCTCTCGACCCGGTGGCAGCCGCGCACACGGTGCACCGGCTGCTCCGGGACCGCGGCGTCACCTGCGACGTCGTGCACCCCGACACCGATCTGTCGGCCTACCGGGTGGTCGTCGTGCCGACCCTGTACCTCGTCTCGGACGCGCAGGCGGATGCCGTGCGCGCGGCGGCCGAGGGCGGTGCCCAGGTGCTGGTCACCTACTTCTCCGGGATCAGCGACCGCGACGATCACGTGCGCCTGGGCGGGTACCCGGGGGCGTTCCGTGAGCTGCTCGGCATCCGGGTCGAGGAGTTCTTCCCGCTCCGGGACGGTGAGCACGTGGCGCTCTCCGGCGGCGGTCGCGGCACGATCTGGAGCGAGGACGCCCGGGTGTCCTCGTCATCCGGCATAACACGCGATGCCGGCACGACGAACGGGGCCCGTACGACAGCCACGGCCGAGGTGCGGCACACCTATGCCAGCGGCCCGCTCGCCGGGAGGCCGGCGGTCACCCGGCGCCCGGTCGGCGACGGCGCGGCGTGGTACCTCGGCACCCTCCCGGATGACGTCACGCTCGCCGCGCTGCTCGACGACCTCGTCGGCGCGGCCGGGGTCGAGCCGCTCCCGGCGGCGCCGGCCGGGGTCGAGCGGGTGCGGCGCCGGTCGGCATCCGGCAGCTGGCTGTTCGTGCTCAACCACACCGACGAGCCGTGCGAGGTCGCCGTCACCGGCCACGACCTCGTCACCGATGCCGCAGTCGGTCCGGTGCTGGCGCTGTCGCCGCGCACTGCCGCGGTGGTGCGAGAGCGGTGAGCGTGCTCGCCAGCCAACGCCGGGCCGCCATCCTCGCGATCGTCGAGGAGGCGGGGGCGGCACGGGTGTCCGAGCTGGTCGAGCAGCTCGGCGTCTCGGACATGACGGTGCGGCGCGACATCGAGAAGCTCGACGGTGAGGGGCTGCTCGAGCGAGTCCACGGCGGGGCCCTGGCGATCGTGCCCCGGGCCACCGACGAGCCGGGATTCCGCGCGAAGTCGCTGATGATGACGGCCGAGAAGTCGGCCATCGCCGCGGCCGCCGCCCGGATGGTGCGGGCGGGCGCCACCATCGGGATCTCAGCGGGCACCACGACCTACGAGCTGGCGCGCGCCATCCGCCACGTGCCGCAGCTGACCGTGGTGACCAACTCGGTGCCGGTGGCGCAGCTGCTGCACGAGTCGCAGCAGGCCGGACACGTCGTGGTGCTCACCGGCGGGATGCGCACCCCGTCCGACGCGCTGGTCGGCCCGGTGGCGCTCACCGCGCTACAGGGCCTGCACGTCGACCGGCTGTTCCTCGGCGCGCACGGCATCGACCGCACCGCGGGGCTCACCACGCCGAACCTCGTCGAGGCCGAGACCAACCAGGCGCTGGTGCGGGCGAGCCGGTCGGTGTGCGTGCTCGCCGACCACACCAAGGTGGGGATCGTCGGCCTGTCGACGTTCATGCCGCTCAAGGACGTCGACACCCTCATCACCGACTCCGGCATCTCGGCACGGCACCGCTCGGTGCTGGAGGAGAGTGTCGAGCAGCTCGTGCTCGCCGAGGTCGCCACCCGGGTCGCCGGCAACGGGCGCGGTTCCCGCCGGGCGGCGTCGGAGGCCGCGGGCTAGTACTACAGCCCCCGGCTCCCCCGCGAACGTGGGTGAAGGTCGGTGCAATGGCGCCGGTCTTCACCCACATTCGCGGGGAGGTGGGATGGCCGCCCGGTCGGTGCTGGCGGAGAGTGTCGAGCAGCTCGGGCGCGCCGAGGTCGCCACCCGGGTGGCCGGCAACGGGCGCGGTTCCCGCCGGGCCGCGTC
>JBOFBK010000629.1:0-1073 GCA_051645525.1 Dermatophilaceae bacterium
TACGCCACGACGTCGGCGTGCTCGGCCAGGAGCACCGCGAGTGACAGCCCGACGTACGAGGTCCCGACCACGCAGACAGTACGGCTCATGGCGCCGACCCTACGGTCTGCACGCCGACCTCGCCCCTCCACCGGCCCGGCGTCCGGCATCCTTGGCGGTGCACCCTGTGCACCCTGTGCACCCTGCATCCGAGACAGAGGACCTGCGCATGAAGTTCGGACTGTTCGTCCCCCAAGGCTGGCGCCACGACCTCGTCGGCATCGACCCCGGCCAGCACTGGGGCGTCATGGCCGGCATCGCCCGGCACGCCGACGCGAACCCGGACTGGAGCTCGATCTGGGTCTACGACCACTTCCACACCGTGCCCGAGCCCACCGAGGAGGCCACCCACGAGGCGTGGACCTTGATGGCCGCGTTCGCGGGAGTCACCGGCCGCGTGCGCCTGGGCCAGATGTGCACGTGCATGGCGTACCGCAACCCCGCCTACCTCGCCAAGGTCGCGGCCACGGTCGACATCGTCTCCGAGGGCCGGGTCGAGATGGGCATCGGCGCCGGATGGTACGAGCACGAGTGGCGTGCCTACGGCTACGGCTTCCCGCGTGCCGGTGAGCGCCTCGCGATGCTCGAGGAGGGCGTCGAGATCTTCCGGCAGATGTGGACTACCGGCTCGGCGACGCTCGCCGGCCAGCACTACCAGGTCGATGGCGCCCGCTGCCGGCCGCTCCCGCTGCAGGGCACCTCGCTGCCGGGGAGCCGGGCGAACGGCATCCCGGTGTGGGTCGCCGGCGGCGGTGAGAAGGTGACCCTGCGCATCGCTGCGAAGTACGCCGACTACACGAACTTCTTCGGCGCGCCCGAGGAGTTCTCCGCCAAGAGCGGCATCCTCGAGGGGCACTGCCGCGACCTCGGCCGTGACCCCGCCGAGATCACCCGAAGCTCCAACTACGACGTGGTCATCGGCCGCGACGAGCGTGAGGTCGCCGACCGGCTCGCCGGCATCGAGGCCCGGCTCGTCGAGGGCGGCGTGTCGGCGGCCAAGGTCGAGGAACGCGTGGCGATGCTGCGTGGCGGGC
>JBOFBK010000630.1:0-4806 GCA_051645525.1 Dermatophilaceae bacterium
CGACACACCACAACACCTCCGAGGAGCACGGATGCAGCTGGGACTGGTCGGTCTGGGCCGGATGGGCGGCAACATGCGCGAGCGGCTGCGCCGCGCGGGGCACGAGGTCGTCGGCTACGACCGCAACCGCGAGGTCTCCGACGCCCGCTCGCTCGCCGACCTGGTGAAGAAGCTCGACGCCCCGCGCGTGGTGTGGGTGATGGTGCCGCACGGCGCTCCGACCCGGGACACCGTCGAGAAGCTCGCCGGTCTGCTCGAGAAGGGCGACCTCGTGATCGACGGCGGCAACAGCCGGTTCACCGACGACGCCGTGCACGAGAAGCTGCTCAAGGCCGAGGGCGTCGGCTACCTCGACTGTGGTGTCTCCGGCGGGATCTGGGGGCTGGACAACGGCTACGGCCTCATGGTCGGCGGCTCGGCGGCCAACGTGAGGAAGGCGATGCCGATCTTCGACGCCCTCCGGCCCGAGGGTCCGCGCGACGAGGGCTTCGTCCACGTCGGCAAGGTCGGCGCCGGCCACTACGCGAAGATGGTGCACAACGGCATCGAGTACGGCCTCATGCACGCGTACGCCGAGGGCTACGAGCTGCTGTCGAAGAAGGACATCGTCGAGGACGTGCCGGGCGCGTTCAAGGCGTGGAGCCGCGGGACCGTCGTGCGCTCCTGGTTGCTCGACCTCATGGTCAAGGCGCTCGAGGAGAACCCGGCGCTGGAGGACGTCTCCGACTACACCTCCGACTCCGGTGAGGGGCGCTGGACGGTCGAGGAGGCGATCGCACTGTCGGTGCCGATGCCGGTGATCTCGGCGTCGCTGTTCGCCCGCTTCGCCTCCCGCCAGCAGGTGTCGCCCACGATGCAGGCGGTCGCCGCGCTACGGGGGCAGTTCGGCGGGCACCAGGTGATGACGACCGCCGAGGGCGAGGCGCTGCGCTCCGAGTCGGCCGCCGGACCGGCGAGCCCGGCGATGGTGACCCGGAAGGCCGCATCCAAGGAACGGCCGCCGAGGTCGCCGAAGGAGGCGGCCGCCAAGGGACGTGCGACCGCGAAGGCAGGGCCGTCGTCCGGCGCGGGTGACACCGATGCCGAGCACAGCAGGATCGCACGCGCGGACTCGGCCGGTCCGGCGGCCCACGCAGAGCGTAGGAGCCGGGTCACCGCATCCACCGGGTCGACGCGGAAGCGCGCCGCGACGAAGGACTGACGTCCGGGTGCACGTCCGGCACCTGTCCGTCGTCGACTTCCGCAGCTACGCCGAGGCCGACATCGCCCTCGAGCCCGGGGTCACGACGTTTCTCGGCAGCAACGGCCAGGGCAAGACCAACCTCGTCGAGGCGGTCGGCTACCTCGCCACCCTCGCCAGCCACCGGGTCGCGAACGACCAGCCGCTGGTCCGGGCCGGCGCCGAGCGTGCGGTGCTGCGCGGTGCCGTCGTCGGCCACGGGCGCGAGACACTCGTCGAGCTGGAGGTCACCCCGGGCCGTGCCAACCGGGCCCGGTTGAACCGCTCGCCGGTGGCCCGGCCGCGCGATGTGCTCGGCACCCTGCGCACCGTCGTCTTCGCTCCCGAGGACCTCGCCCTCGTCAAAGGCGACCCCGGCGAGCGCCGCCGCTTCCTCGACGACCTGCTCGTCGCGCGGCAGCCGCGGTGGGCGGGGGTGCGCTCCGACTACGAGAAGGTGGTGCGCCAGCGCAGCGCGCTGCTGAAGTCGGCGGGCCCGCATCTCGGCAGGCGCGGCAGGAGCCGCGTGCGGATGCCTGAACCCGCCGACGACGTTGCTGCCCAACGTGATTCGGCGCTGCACACGCTCGAGGTGTGGGACTCACACCTCGCAGCGGTCGGCTCGCAGCTGCTGTACGCGCGCTTGCGGCTGCTGCGCGACCTGGGCCCGTACCTCGGCAAGGCATACGCCGAGGTGAGCGCGAACCAGTCGGAGGCGAAGGTCACGTACCGTTCCTCGCTGCGCGAGGCGAGCGCCGGGCGGATCGCCGCCGGCGAGGTCCCCGAGCCCGCAGAGCTCGCCGCCGAGCTGCTCGCCTCGCTCGCCGAGGTACGGGCCCAGGAGGTCGAGCGAGGGGTGTGCCTCGTCGGACCGCACCGCGACGACGTGCTGCTCACGCTCGGCGAGCTGCCGGCGAAGGGGTACGCGAGCCACGGCGAGTCGTGGTCGTTCGCGCTCGGGCTGCGGCTCGCCGCGTTCCAGCTGCTGCGGCACGACCTCGGCGACGACCCGGTGCTGGTTCTCGACGACGTCTTCGCCGAGCTCGACTCCGGCCGCCGCGAGCGGCTCGCGGCGATGGTCGCCGACTGCGAGCAGGTGCTCGTCACCGCCGCCGTGCCTGCCGACGTCCCGGCCGGCCTCAGCGGCCAGACCTTCACCGTGACCCTCGGGTCGGTGACGCCAGATGACTGAGCCACCCGCCGATCCGGTCCGCAGCGTCGATGACAGCCCGACCGGTGAGGATGCGCCGCAGATCTCCCGCCCTGCATCGGATGACGCGCCGCCACCCCCCGAGGAGGTCGCCCCCGCCGCCGCGCTGGCGCGTGCCCGCGCGGCCGCCCGGGCCAGGGGGCTGCGCCCCGGACTGAAGCCACGCCGCCGGGTCAGGGACGTGCCGGTCTCCCAGCGCGGCGACGCCGGGCGCGACCCGGCGCTCCTCGGAGACCAGCTCGAACGGTTCGTCGCCGAGCGTGGCTGGCAGGTCGACGTCGCGGTCGGGGCGGTCGTCGGGCGGTGGCCGCAGATCGTCGGCGCCGAGGTCGCCGAGCACTGTGTGCCGGCCGACTTCGTCGACGGCGTGCTCACGGTGCGGGCCGACTCGACGGCCTGGGCGACCCAGTTGCGGATGCTCAGGGCCAGCCTCCTCGGGCGGCTCGCCGAGGAGGTGGGCGAGGGCACGGTGACCGAGCTGCGGGTGCTCGGTCCGGGAGCGCCGTCCTGGTCCCGAGGTGCCCGCCGGGCCCAGGACGGCCGCGGCCCGCGCGACACCTACGGCTAGGGCTCCACTCCGGTGGACTCGGACCAGACGCCGAGCTGGTGGCCGTCGGGGTCGGTGAACTGGAAGCGCCGGCCACCGGGGAAGTCGAACGGCTCGCGCACGATCGTCCCGCCAGCCGAGGTCACCGCGGCGAGGCTGGCGTCGAGGTCGGCGGAGTACAGCAAGAGCAGGACACCTCCCGGAGTTATCTCGTCCGACCGGGCGAAGCCGCCGACCTCGGCACCCTCACGGTCGGGGTCCCGGATACCGGCGTAGTCGGGGCCGTAGTCGTTGAAGGACCAGCCGAAGGCCGAGGCGTAGAAGGTGCGCGTGCGCTCGAGATCGCGGACGGGCAGTTCGACGTAGTCGAGGGCGTGGTGCGTGTGATCGCTCATACCCGCATGGTGCCCGTCGCCACCGACACCGCTCGGACCCCCGGCTCGCGCCCGAGCGCGTTTCCGTCATCCGCGCGTACCCGCGGCGCTGGAGCTGGGACGTCGGACGGTTCGTCGAGTGACTGGACAAGCGGTCCTCCAATGACGACGTCCTCGCCGTCGCGCTCGGGATGCCGGTCTTCCGCGTGTCCCGTGCCGCCTGACCGGGCTCGGTCGGCGAGGCCGCCGCAGCCGGCCTAGGGTCGTCGTCGTGACCGACGACGACCGAGGTCTGGTGCACCGCGCGGACGAGGACCGCGTCGCCGTGCTCACCCTCGACTCCCCCGCGAACCGCAACGCGCTCTCGCGGCGCCTCGTCGCCGACCTGCAGGCCCACCTCGACGCGACGGCCGCCGACGAGAGCCTGCACGCGGTGCTGCTGCGCTCCTCGCAGCGGGTGTTCTGTGCCGGCGCCGACCTGCGGGAGGCCGCCGAGGTCGACATGGTCGAGACCGGGCGAACCATCGTCGGGTTGCAGCGGTCGATCGCGGCGATGCCGGTTCCTGTCGTCGCGCGGGTCGACGGACCGGTGCGCGCCGGCGGGCTCGGACTGGTGGCCGCAGCCGATGTCGTCGTCTGCTCCGAGGCCGCCGACTTCGCGCTCACCGAGGTACGGCTCGGTCTGGCGGCCGCCATCATCTCCATCCCGGTGCTGGCCCGCGTCACCCCGCGGGCGGCATCCGACTGGTTCCTCACCGGGCGGCGGTTCGGCGCCGAGGAGGCTCGAGCGCACGGTCTGGTCACCCAGGTGGTGCCGGACAAGGCGGTGGATGACGCCGTCGCGGCGGTGCTCGCCGACCTGCGGGCCGGTGCACGCCAGGGACTGGTCGCCGCCAAGCAGATGCTGGCGGCGCCGCTCGTCGCCGACCTGGACGCCCGTGGCGAGGAGATGGCGCAGACGTCGGGCCGGTTGTTCCACTCACCGGTCGCCCAGCAGCTGATGGCCGCGGCCCTCGGGCGTTGACCGGAACAGCCACCGAGCGCCACCGTGCCTCGACCCGGGCGTCCAGACCTGAGGCCGAGTAGCGAATGCCGACGCTCCGGGAGAGGGTAGGCGGATGACGCAACCTCTCCCCGGTCCGCAGTCCTCCGATGCTCACCGGTTGCCTCGTCGACCGAACCAGGCAGTGATCTCGTTCGTGCCGCCCTACCTGCTGGAGGCGCTCGCATCGTCCGAGAACACGGCGCTCGCCGCCACCGCCCGCAGCACCCTCGACATCGACGCCGGCTTCCGAAGTGGGCGCACCGTCCCCGGAACCCGTCCGCCAGCCACCGGCGCCACCCCGACGACACCGGGTGCCGCCGGGCTCCAGCGCACCGTGCACGACGGCGGTGGCGGCACCGACCTGCCGGGCACCAAGGTGCGCGGCGAGGGCGACCCGGCCACCGACGACCA
>JBOFBK010000631.1:0-2000 GCA_051645525.1 Dermatophilaceae bacterium
CCGGGGCTGCGGCGCGAGGACGTCGCCTGGCTCGCCGACGTGAGCGTCGAGTACTACACCCGGCTGGAGCAGGGCCGGAAGCTGCATCCGTCGGCCCAGGTCGTCGACGCGTTGTCCCGCGCGCTCCGCCTCGATGTCGACGAACGCCGCTACCTCGCGACGCTGGCGACGCCGGAGGGTGCCGAGCCGGTTCCATCGGACGCGACAGACACGACGGACGTGCGTCGTGGTGTCCGGCAGCTGCTCGGGCACCTCGACCACCTGCCCTGTGTGGTGCTGACCCGCTACTTCGACGTCGTCGCGTGGAACCGGCTGTACGCGGCGCTGGTCGTCGACCTCGGGTCGCTGCCGCAGTGCGAGCGGAACCTGTTGCGGCTCATGGTGATGGACCCGCTGGTGCAGGAGCGCTACGTCAACCTCGACGAGATGGTCCGGTACTCGGTGGCGCAGCTGCGCGCGGCAGCGGTGCTCGACCCCGACTCACCCCGCCTCTCTGCCCTGGTGGCCGAGCTCTCGGCACGGAGCCAGCTGTTCCGTACGGCGTGGAACAGCCATGATGTCGCGGCTAAACGCTACGGCCGCAAGGTGGTTCGTCATCCGGATGTCGGTTTCGTGAGCCTCGACTACGAGGTGATGCCGGTCGACGACATCAACGACCAGGTGCTCGTCATCCACACGCCGGAGCCGGGCAGCCCGTCGGCTGCGGCGCTGGAGTTCCTCGCCGTGATCGCCGGCGAGACCGACCTCGCCGGCGGCCGGCCGTAGCGCTCGAGCCGCAAGGGCGTCGCGGCGCCGTTCAGCGGCCGAACCGCTTCTGGGCAGCCTGTTTCGTGACGCCCAGGGCCATGCCGATGCTCAGCCAGGAGTCGCCGGCCGCACGGGCCGCACGGACGGCGTCGTGGAGCTCGCGATCGGCGCGAGCGACACCTTCGCGGGCCGCGATGATCCGCCGGAAGTGCACCGCGTCGCGCGCGGTGACCGTCCCGGGGTCCAGCTCGTCGAGCATCTTCTCGATGTCGGTGGTGTTCGTGGTCGCCATCTGGGTCACCTCGCGTCAAGGAGTCGTAGAACTTCGGGCGGAGTCGATCAGCGTGGATGACTCGGTCCATGTCTGAAGGCCGAGTCCGTCACCCTCACCCGGTCGACTCTAGGATGACTTCCACCAACGTCAACCTCAAGTTGACCATGGCGACGTTGCTCAGCTGGTACCGAGAGGTGACCGCGTCGGTGCGACCATGGACCATGACGTCGGCAGGTGGATCCACGCACCGCCTCCGACCTGTGTGGCTGGATGTGCTCGAGCTGCTGGGATGGGCCCTGGTCGCCGCTGCTTCCGTGACTCTGTTCTTCTCGTACTTCGTCGTGATGCCGTGGTGGCTTCCCCTTGCCGCGAGCGCCGTCGGACTCGTGGCGGCGAGCGGGGGTGGCGATCGCGGCCTGGCACGTGGCCCGTCGAGGCGGCGAGGGGTTCTGGCGAAGCCTGCGCGCGTCGATCAGGCGGACGGGCCGTTTCCTTCTCGACTTCACGCCCTAGACGACACGTGTGACGTCGGTACCTCGGGCCCCCGAGGACCGCATCGACTCGGTGTGCGCGTCAACCGACGACACGTCCGCGGCGAGGTAGCCGTCGCCGTCGCGTGGCGGATGCCGGTTCAGGCGCTCTGAAGGGGACGGATCTGCTCGAGCGCGTCGCCGAGGTGGTCCTTCTCGACCTCGACGTCGTAGCGGGTCTGCAGGTTCAGCCAGAACCGGTCGGTGGTGCCGAAGTAGCGGGCCAGGCGCAGCGCCGTGTCGGCGGTGACCCGGCGCTTGCCGTGGACGATCTCGTTGATCCGGCGCGGCGGCACCCCGATCGAGACGGCCAGGTGGTTCTGGGTGACCTGCAGCGGGACGAGGAAGTCCTCGAGAAGAACCTCCCCTGGGTGGATCGGTGCGATGGTCGTCATCGGTGCGCCTCCTTCGGGCTAGTGGTAGTCGACGATCTCGACGTTCTCGGGGCC
>JBOFBK010000632.1:0-1434 GCA_051645525.1 Dermatophilaceae bacterium
CCCGACCTCTGCGTGCTCGACGTCATGCTGCCCGACATGGACGGCTTCACCGTCACGAGGCGGCTGCGCGACCAGGGCCGTCAGCTGCCCATCGTGTTCGTCACCGCACGGGACTCGGTCGACGACAAGATCAAGGGCCTCACAGTCGGCGGCGACGACTACGTCACCAAGCCGTTCAGCCTCGAGGAGGTCGTCGCCAGGATCCGTGCCGTGCTCCGACGCACCCGCGGCGCGGCGGATGACGACCGCAACCTGCTCGCGTTCGCCGACCTCGAGCTGGACGAGGACTCCCACGAGGTGCGGCGTGGCACCCGCGTCATCGAGACCAGCCCCACCGAGTTCAAGCTGCTGCGGTACCTCATGCTCAACCCCAACCGGGTGCTCTCGAAGGCGCAGATCCTCGACCACGTCTGGGACTACGACTTCCGTGGCGAGTCCGGGATCGTCGAGTCCTACATCTCCTACCTGCGCCGCAAGATCGACACCGAGGGACAGCCGCCGCTGATCCACACCAAACGCGGCGTCGGCTACGTGCTCCGGCTCCCACCGGAGACCTGATGACGCGCGCCACCGGCGCGACCGAGCGCATCACCCGATGGCTCGAGACGATGCCGCTCCGGCGTCGGCTCTACGGCATCGTCGGCGCCGTCCTCGGCGCGGCCCTCCTGCTCACGACGGTGGCGACCGCGTCGCTGATGTATCGCGACCTCATGACCCGCATCGACCGCGAGCTGTCCAGCGTCGCGAGACCGGTGGCGACCCAGGCGTTCGACGACCTCCGGAGCAGTCGCGACGCGGCGTTCCCCACGAGCTACGCGTTCCAGCTGCAGAGCCCGGTCGGCGAGGTGCTGCGGCTGCCCACGGGGTACAAAGACCGACCGGACCTGCCCGCACTTGCCGTCGACGACCCCCGAGTGCGGACCGGCGAGCCGTTCACCGTGGAGTCGACCGGCGACGGCCCCCGATGGCGCTTCGTGGCCGGGCGCGTCGAGGACTCAGGCGCGACCTTCGCGGTCGGCGTGCCCCTGACCAGCGTGAATCAGACCCTGACCCGGCTCGTGGTCTCCAGCCTGCTCATCGGCGGGGTCGTCGTCACCCTGTCCCTGCTGCTCGCGCGTCTCGCCGTGCGGCGGGCGTTCCGCCCGCTCAGCCGGATCGAGGACACCGCCGCCGCGATCGCGGCCGGTGACCTCACCCAGCGCGTTCCGGTCCGTCAGGCCGACGACGAGGTCACCTCGCTCAGCGACAGCCTCAACCCCATGCTCGCCCGGGTCGAGCACTCCTTCTCGGTGCGCGAGGCGAGCGAGGAACGGATGCGCCAGTTCGTCGCCGACGCTTCCCACGAGCTGCGGACCCCGCTCGCGACCGTGCGCGGCTATGCCGAGCTCTACCGACAGGGGGCCGTTCCCGACTCAGCAGCGGTGGCCTCGGTCA
>JBOFBK010000633.1:0-8269 GCA_051645525.1 Dermatophilaceae bacterium
CTCGCCCAGGGCGTCGTGGTCGGCGACGGGTCCGACATCGGTGGGGGCGCGTCGACCATGGGTACGCTCTCCGGCGGCGGTACGGAACGGGTGAGCATCGGCCGACGTTGCCTGCTCGGTGCCGAGGCAGGGCTCGGCATCGCGCTCGGCGACGACTGCGTGGTCGAAGCGGGGCTGTACCTCACCGCCGGCACGAAGGTCACCCTTCCGGACGGCCAGGTCGTCAAGGCACGAGAGCTCTCGGGGCAAGGGCACCTGCTCTTCATCCGCAACTCGGTGACCGGAGCGGTCGAGGCGCGGCCCCGTGACGGTCACGGCATCGTGCTGAACTCGGCACTGCACGCCAACGACTGACCGACCACATCACCGAACGACCGCACCACCGAACGACCACTACCGAACACCCGCCCGCACGGCCACGCCGCCGTCGACGCCCGGAGGAGCACTGTGCCGCGAACCGCACGGGCTGCCATCACCCTCAGCGAGCAGCGGCCACGCACCGCGCGCCAGCGGCGCGGCACCGTCGCGGTCCTCGTAGTCGCCCTCGGTATCGTCGGCACCGGCATCTGGTGGGGAGGCCGCGAGCTGCTCGAGAGCCTCGGCCTCGAAGAGTGCCGCGTCACGGCATCCGGCACGACCTTCCAGTGGGCGCCCGACCAGGCCAGCAACGCCGCCGCCATCACCGCCATCGCGGTCAAGCGCGGGTTACCGCCGCGAGCGGCGACCATCGCCATCGCCACCGCGATGCAGGAGTCGAAGGTGCGCAACGTGCGGCACGGCGACCGCGACTCGCTCGGGCTGTTCCAGCAGCGCCCATCCCAGGGCTGGGGTACCGCGGAGCAGATCCTCGACCCCGAGTACTCGACGAACAGGTTCTACGACGCGCTCGTGAAGGTCGACGGCTACACCGACCTGGACATCGCGGCAGCGGCGCAGAAGGTGCAGCTCTCGGCCGACGGGGCGGCCTATGCCCAGCACGAGGCCAAGGCCCGGGTGACCGCCTCGGTGCTCTCGGGGCAGACCGAGGCAGGCGTCGGCTGCGCGCTCGACGACCCGGCGTCGCCAGGAGACCCCGAGGCGCTGGTCGCGTTGCTGGACAAGGACTTCGGGCTCGACGGCGAGGTCTCCGAGAACCGGGTGTCGGTGCCGACCGACAGCGCCGAGGCGGCCTGGGCGGTGGCGTCCTGGGCGGTGGCGCGTGCTTCTGAGACCGGTGCCGTGCGGGTCGTGACCGACGGGCGCGAGTGGAGACGCGGCAAAGGCGACGACGCGCTACGATGGCATCCCGCCGATGGCAGCAGCGCCGGCGACGGCGCGGACCGACGAGTCGTCATCTCTCTCTCCTGATCGCACTACCCGACTCCATCGACCCGAGAGCCGGCCGACTCCACCGGCCGTGAACTGCCGGTCAGCGGGAGGCGAGGGGCAGGTAGTCGCGCTGCGGTGCGCCGACGTACACCTGCCGAGGGCGGCCGATCTTCGTCGTCGGGTCCTCGATCATCTCGCGCCATTGGGCGATCCAGCCCGGCAGTCGACCGAGCGCGAACAGCACCGTGAACATGCGGGTCGGGAAGCCCATCGCCTTGTAGATCAACCCGGTGTAGAAGTCGACGTTCGGGTAGAGCCTGCGCTCGACGAAATAGTCGTCGGCCAGCGCGATCTCCTCGAGGCGCAGCGCGATCTCGAGCAGCTCGTCGCCACCGGGGATCTTCTCGAGGATCGTGTGGGCGGTCTGCTTGATGATGGCGGCGCGCGGGTCGTAGTTCTTGTACACCCGGTGCCCGAACCCCATCAGCCGGACGCCGTCCTCCTTGAGCTTGACGCGCTTCATGAACGTGTCGACGTCGTCGCTCGAGTCCCTGATCCGTTCGAGCATCTCGAGCACCGCCTGGTTCGCGCCGCCGTGCAGCGGACCCGAGAGCGCGTGGATGCCGGCCGACACCGACGCGAACAGGTTGGCCTGCGCCGACCCGACGAGACGCACCGTCGAGGTCGAGCAGTTCTGCTCGTGGTCGGCGTGCAGGACGAGCAGCAGGTTGACCGCCTCGACCAGGTCGGGGTCGAGGTCGTAACCCGTGGCAGGCACGCCGAACGTCATCCGCAGGAAGTTCTCGACCAGCGAGAGCCGGTTGTCGGGATAGAGGAACGGCTGGCCGATCGACTTCTTGTAGGCGTAGGCCGCGATCGTCGGCAGCTTGGCGAGCAGGCGGATCGTCGAGATCTCGACCTGCTGGGCGTCGAACGGGTCGAGGCTGTCCTGGTAGAACGTCGACAGTGCCGACACCGCCGACGACAGCACCGGCATCGGGTGCGCGTCGCGCGGGAAACCCTGGAAGAACGCCTTGAGATCCTCGTGCAGCATCGTGTGCTGGCGCACCTGGTCCTCGAACGCGGCGAGCTGTTCGGATGACGGCAGCTCGCCGTAGATGAGCAGGTACGAGACCTCAACGAACGAGGAGTGCTCGGCGAGCTGCTCGATCGGGTACCCGCGATAGCGCAGGATGCCCTGGTCGCCGTCGATGTAGGTGATCGCGCTCGTACAGCTCGCCGTGTTGACGAACCCCGAGTCGAGAGTGACGTTGCCGGTCTCCTTGAGGAGCGCGGAGATGTCGTACCCACCGTTCCCCTCGGTGGCGGTGGCCAGCGAGAGGTCGAGCTGCTTACCAGCGGCAGTGAGGATGGCGCCGTCGGCCATGTCGGTGATCCTTGTCGATCGGGGCCAGAAGTTGCGCTCGACAGTACCCTCCGCTAGCTCCCGGACCGCACGCCAGCCCTGGTCGGCCGAACCGTGGCAGTCACGAAGCGGGTCGCCTCGGTCGTTGGCACGCACCGCCGCACCGAGTAGCCTGCCCTGAGGAAAGCGCATTCCGATAGACAAGGAGGTCTGTCGTGCATTCACCGACCCGAGGTTCCCGAGTTCACGTCGGCCGATGGCGGAGGTCTGCTTCGATGGTCGTGGCCGTGACGAGCGCGGCGGTCGTCGCTGCCGCGTCATCGCCGACGGCCTTGGCCAACGGGGTTGGCGGCGCGAGCGCGACGGCCGGCAGGCCTGGCTGGGTGACCGCCTGGGCCGCGGTCCCGTCATCCGCGGTGGCCGGGGTGACCACGGGCTACCCGGGCCGGACGTTCCGCAACGTGGTCCACACCGTCACCGGCGGTCCCCGCGTGCGCATCCACCTGTCCAACCGTCTTGGCACCGAACCGGTGCTGATGGGCCGGGTGACCGTCGCGATCTCGAGTCACACCGGAGGCCGGCGGGATGGAACCGTCGACACCAGTGACGGCACCGCGCAGGCCGGCACGATGCGCGACGTGCGGTTCGGCGGCAGCACGAGCGTCGTCATCCCCGCGGAAAGCCAGGTGGTCAGTGACCCGGTCGACCTGACCGTCCCGGCCGACCACGACCTGCTCGTCAGCGTATGGACCCCCGAGCCCTCGGGAACGGTGACGTACCACCGGGCGGCACAGCAGGGCTCGTTCGTCAGTCCCGGACCCGCCGATGCGACGGCGGACCTGACCCGGATGCCGAGCTACACCGAGCTGACGTCTGCCTGGCACTATGTCAGTGCGGTCGACGTCCTCGGTGGACGGGGCACCGTGGTCGCGCTCGGGGACTCGATCACCGACGGGGTGACATCGACGTGGAGCGCCAACCGACGTTGGCCGGACGAGCTCGCCGCCCGGCTCGCGGGCCCGGCTGGCTGCGCAGCCCGCGTCGACGGCGTCGCCAACGCCGGGATCAGCGGGAACCGGATCCTGGCCGACGGCGGCGACGTCTTCGCCCAGCCCGGGCCCAGCGTGCTGAACCGGTTCGACGCCGACGTGCTCGGACAGGCCGGTGCGCGCTCGGTCGTGGTGTTGGCCGGGATCAACGACATCCAGGCGTCGGCCGGGTCGGCCGAGATCATCGCCGGGCTGTCCGAGGTAGCCGCTCGGGCCCGGGCCCACGGACTCCGGGTGGTCGGCGCCACCATCACCCCGTTCCAGGGCTGGGGCAGCTGGACCGAGGAACGCGAGCAGGCCCGGGCCGAGGTCAACGCCTGGATCCGCTCCGGCGGAGCCGGAGCGCTGCACGCGGTCGCCGACACCGACCTGGCACTGCGCGACCCCGTCGAGCCTCGCCGGCTCAGGCCCGACCTCGACTCCGGCGACCACCTGCATCCCAACGATGTGGGCTACGCGGCCATCGCCGGCGCGGTGCCCCTCGGTGCTCTCTGAACTCGACCGGTACCGAGAACCCAACGCCGAGGCCCGCCAACCACGTCAACACCCGCTGGAAAGCTCTTACCACTGAGAAGGAGACACCGATGTCCCATCACCCCCCGTCCCAGAAAACCTCCCGCCGGACCCTCCTCGCGGGTGCGTCGGCCCTGACCGGCGGCCTGCTGCTCAATGCCCCCTCGGCTCATGCGGCCCGGCCGCGGACGAGCGCGCCGAGGGTCCTGAACGTCGGCTTCGAGAACTGGCCGGTCGGGGACCGATACGACCGGGCGCACGTCGACGCCGACTGGGGTCCGGAGGTCGAGTACCTGGTCGACACGGCCGACGCCCGGATCGTCGCCGCCGACCGGCCCGGCCGTGGCGGACGGAACCAGCTGCGCGTCGGGTTCGCGGCCGACAAGTACCAGGCTCAGTCGATGTTCCAGTTCGAGTCCCGGCTCGCGCCGCTGCGCCGGTACCGGATGAGCTATCGCCTCTACTTCGAGCCCGGGTTCCAGTTCAGCCGCGGCAACGACATCAAGGCCTACGGCGGCGGCAAGCTCCCCGGGCTGGGCGGCGGCACCGTGCCCAGCGGCGGCTCCGACGACCCGGCCGGGCTGTCGGCGCGGCTGATGTGGCGCGGCGACAACGGCAGCGGCGGGATCGGCGGCACGCCGTGGCGCAGCTACATCGAGCTCTACCTCTACTGGCAGGCGAAGGTCGACCCGTTCGGCGACCGGTTCCTGCTCACCGACGTGGTCGACGACCGCTGGTACGACATCGACCTCGACGTCGACTGCGGCACCGTCGACACCGACGGTCGGATCGTGGTCAAGGTCGACGGCATCGTCCGCCACGACCGGCCCTACCGGTTCATCGCCACCGGCCAGGACTGGCTGATGAACACCGCGTTCCTGTCGACGTTCTACGGCGGCAACGAACCGCTGTGGGCGCCCACCGCCGACACCGCCCTGCGATGGGACGAGTTCCGGATCCGCCCCGGCTGCTGATCCCCAGGTCGTCGGCCCTCCTGGCCATGATGACGGGGACGAGGAGGGCCGACGCTGGAACGGTATGCCGTCCAGCGGTATTCACGAGGTCGGCGCACGCCTCAGGCGCGATCTCGGTACCGCTCCCAGGTCACCGGATGCAGCAACGACTCCCCACGGATGGCGCGGCACGCCTCGGCGGCCGCCGAGGCACCCAGACGACGCAGCTCGCTCCCCACCGAGCCGGCGATGTGCGGGGTCAACGTCAGGTTCCGCAGCTCCCACCACGGCGAGTCGGGCGGTGGCACCTCGGGGTCGGTCACGTCGACGACGGCGTCGAGGCGTCCGGACCGTAGCTCGTCGATCAGGGCCTCCTGGTCGACCAGGGCCCCTCGCGCGGTGTTGATGAAGGTCGCACCGTCCTTCATCGCGGCCAGCAACTCCCGGGTGATCATCCCGCGGGTGTGGTCGAGCAGCGGAGCGTGCAGCGACACGACGTCACAGGTCCGCATCAGCGTGGCGAGGTCGACCTGGGTGACACCGGGCGCCAGGACCTCCTCGGGGCGCAGCGTCGGGTCGTGCACCACGACGGCGAGGTCGAACGCCGCCAGCAGCTCGACGACCCGGCGCCCGATCAACGAGGCGCCGATGACGCCGACCCGTCGCCCGTACGCCCCCAGCCGCTCCAGCTCCGCTGGGGTCCGACTCCGTGAGCGCCGTCGCCGATAGCTGCGCTGCTCCCGGAGAACTCCCTTGGCCGACAACAGGATCATCGCGAGGGTGTACTCCGCCACCGGCTGCGCGTTCGCTGCGGCCTGGCTGGAGACGACGACCCCCCGGGCGAAGCAGTCCTCGCCCGCATAGCCCCGAACCGACCCCGCGGCGTGCACCACCGCCCGCAGCCGGGGCGCGTGGTCGAGCACGGCGCGGTCGACCGGGGCGCTGCCCCAGCCGGTGACGATCACCTCCGCGGTCGCCAGGAGGCGGCGGGCGGCCGGCGTGTGGTGGTCGGCGGGCGACGGCGACAGCCGCACCGGCGCGCACCGCGCCATCCGGTCCCGGTCCTCGGGAGCGAACAGCTGCGCCACCAGATCCGCGGGCAGGGCGAGCAGGATCACGCGCCACGCCTGGTCGGATGACGGGCCAGCCCCTCGAGGTGCGGCGCGACCAGTGCTGCGTACCGAGCGATGACGCGGTCGATCACCTGGTCGGCCGCGGCATCCCAGATCTCGGCGTTGAAGATCTCCACCTCGACCGGTCCGGTGTACCCGGCCTGGGTCACTGCGCGGGTCAACGGCGCGAAGTCGATCACCCCGTCGCCCATGACCCCCCGGGACAGCAGCGGGTCGTCGGCGATGGGCACGAGGAAGTCGCAGACCTGGTACGACGCGATCCGCCCGGACGCTCCAGCCCGGGCGATCTGGATGGCCACGTCCGGATCCCACCACACGTGGAACGTGTCCACCACGACGCCGACGAGCTCGGGCGGGTACGGGTCGGCCCAGTCCAAGGCCTGGGCCAGGGTCGAGAGCACCGCCCGGTCGGCGGCGTACATCGGATGCAGCGGCTCCAGCGCCAGCCGGACACCATGCTCGTCGGCGACAGGTACGAGCTCCGCCAACCGGTCGCGGACCCGCTGCCGGGAACCGGCGAGGTCGCGGTCACCGTTCGGGAGACCGCCGACCACCAGCACCAGCTCACGCGCGCCCAGTGCTGCCGCCTCCGCAATGGCCCGGCTGTTGTCCTCGTGCGATGCGCGCCGGGCACTCTCGCCCGACTCGGTGAGGAACCCGCCCCGGCACAGGCTCGAGGCGGACAGGTCGAGACGGCGCAGGATCTCTGCCGACCGCTGGAGCCCGGTCTCGGCGACCCGGTCGCGCCACAGGCCCAGCGCGCCGATCCCGGCGCGGGCGGCGGCCTCGGCGGCATCCGGCAACGAGAGGCGCTTGACCGTGGCCGTGTTCAGCGACAGGCGGCCCAGCCGGCCGCGGGGGTCAGCCATCGATCCCGTGGACGGCGAGCCAGCCGGACATCCGGTGGGCCGCGCGATCCGGGTCGAGGAGCAGGCCGGCCCGGTCGGCCAGGACGAAGGTCTGGACGAGGTGTGGCACGGACCGCGCCGACTGGAGGCCGCCGACCATGGCGAAACCGGGCTGATGGCCGTTGAGCCAGGCCAGGAAGGCGATGCCGACCTTGTAGTACGGCGTCGGCGCGGCGAAGAGATGACGGCTGAGCTCGACGGTGCGGTCGAGCACGGACCGCGCCTGCTCCGGCTGCCGCTCGTCGTAGAGCGCCAGGGCCGCCGCGGCCGCCGGGTAGATCGCCGACAGGGCACCGAGCAGGGCATCGGAGTGGCCGGTGCCGTCGTCGTCGATGAGCTCCGGGTAGTTGAGGTCGTCCCCGGTGTAGAGCCGGACCGGCGGGTCCAGGCCGGCCAGCCGAGTGCGCAGCGCTCGCTCGTGCCCGGCGTCGAGCAGGGACACTTTGACGCCGTCCACCCGGGCCGCGTGAGCAGCCACCAGGCCGACGAACGTCTCGGTTGCGCGCTCGAGATCGCGATCACCCCAGTAGCCGGCCAGCGCCGGGTCGAACACCTCACCCAGCCAGTGCAGGATCACCGGCTCGGTGGACTCGGACAGGATGGCGTCGTAGACGCCGGTATATGCCTCGGGTCCGTCCGCCGTGGCTGCCAAGGCGCGTGACGCCATCACGATGACGGTGGCCCCTGAGCCGGCGACCACCTCGATCTGCTCCCGGTAGGCCGCGAGCACGGCGGCCCGGCCGGCTCGCCCCGAGGGCAGGGCGGCGAGGTCGAGCTGGTCGGTGCCTGCACCACAGGCCAGCCGCCCGCCGACCGCGCGGGCCTCCGTCGCCGACCGGGTCACCAGCTGACGGGCAGCCGGCCAGTCCAGGCCCATCCCGCGCTGGGCGGTGTCCATGGCGTCCGCCACACCCAGTCCCCACGACCACAGCTCGCGCCGGAACGCGAGGGTGGCGTCCCAGTCGACCACCGCCGACGCACCCGGCGTGTTGTCGGCGAGGACGCGGGGGATGACGTGCGGTGCGGCGTAGGCGACCCG
>JBOFBK010000634.1:0-3456 GCA_051645525.1 Dermatophilaceae bacterium
GTGCGGCCGTCCATGGGCAGCGGGATGACGCCCGCGCTCCACGGTGCGGCCGATACCGCCAGGCCCAGGATCGCCACCGTCCGGCGACGTCGGATCACCCCGTATCCCAGGGCGAGCAGCCCGGTGCCGACCACGGCGACGGCGAACGTCATCCCTGGCGCGCCGGCCCACCGCGCGATGTGGAGCAGCGGGCTGTCGGCCTGGCTGAAGGCCAGGCGCGCCCACGGGAAACCCCCGTAGGGCGTGCTGCCTCGAGCCCACTCCTGGACGACCCACGCGACCGGGACCACGGCCAGGGCGGTGAGGTGCCGGCCGGCCGTCACGAGGCGCCGGCCGGCAAGGCCGACCACCGCACACATCGCCGCCACGTAGAGGGCCTGGAGGACGGCCAGGGCGAACCAGGGGACCCGGCCGACGTAGGTACCGGACCAGGACAGGGTCGGCAGGAAGTAGGCCAGCCCGCCCACGAGGCCGACGACGAACCCGCGCGGCGCGCCGGCGGTGAGCGAGGCGGCGGCGAGCAGGGCGACGCCGACCGGCGCGAACCACCACGCGTTGACCGTGGGAAAGGCGGACCACAGCGCGACGCCGCCGGCGGCGGCGAGAACGAGGCGCCACCAGAGGGGAATCGGCCGGTCGACGGCCAGCCGTCCGGGTGCGGTGTCGGGGTCATCGGCGCCGGCCGGAGCCGCCGAGACCGCGGCGGCGGGGCGATCATCGAGCACTCGCCCACCGTAGGTCACCGCGTCGGCGGAACGACGACCACTCCTCGAGCCGTGGTCGCCGTCAGCGGCGGCTCGAGCATGTCGGCCGCCGACGCACCCCGGTCCGGGGTGCCACGGGCGACGACCCGTACCTCGAACTCCAGCTCGCGCGAGCGGTTCCCGACGCGCACGAGGCGGGCCTCCACCTCGATGACGTCGCCCACACGGACCGGTGCGCGGAACTGCACGTCGGAGTAGGACGCGAAGAGACCCTCGTCGCCGTCGGTGCGAATGCACAGCTCGGTGGCGACGTCACCGAAGGCGGCCAGCGAGTAGGCGCCGTCGACGAGGTTCCCCGCGTAGTGGGCGTGGCTGTAGGGGACGTAGCGGCGGTGCGTGACGGTCAGGCCGACCTCGGCGGGGGTCATCGCTGCTGTCCTCTCGGGTCCGGGTGTTCACGGGTCGTGACAAGGGCGTGGACGAGGTAGGAGGCCACCTCGCCGGGCGTCGTGCCGCGGCCGAAGACCCGGTCCACGCCGAGGGCCGCGGCGGAGCCCTCCTCGAAGCGGGGGCCGCCCGCGACGAGCAGCGGCACCTCCCCCGCCGGGAACGCCTCGCGGAACGCGGCGGACATCGCCGTGGTGTTGTGCACGTGCGCGTCGCGCTGGGTGACGACCTGGCTGACGAGCACGGCGTCGGCACGCACCTCCCGCGCGGTCTCGACCAGCTCCGGCACGAGCACCTGGGCGCCCAGGTTGGCCACCGTCATCTCTCGGTAGTACTCCAAGCCCTTCTCCCCCGCGAACCCCTTGATGTTGAGGATGGCGTCGATGCCGACCGTGTGCGCGTCGGTGCCGATGCACGCGCCGACGACGACGAGCTTGCGGCGCAGCCGTTTCTTGATCGCGGCGTTGACCTCGCCCGGCGTGAGCAGCGGGAACTCGCGCTCCACCACCTGCACGTCGCGGAGGTCGACGAGGTGGGTGACCGAGCCGTACACGACGACAAAGGTGAAGTCGGGGCCCACGGCCTTCGCGTGCACGAGGAGCGCCGGCTCGATCCCCATCTTCGCGGCAAGTTGCAGGGCGGCGCCCTCGGCGCGCTTGTCGTGCGGCAACGGGAGGGTGAAGGACACCTGCACCATGCCGTCGCCGGTGGTGTCGCCGTAGGGCCGCACCAGCGGACCGGCCGCCTCGGTGCGGGAGACGGCGGGCGTCAGCCCAGGCGAAGCGTGGGACCCGCGCTCGGGTTCTGGGCTCGGCGCGGGCGCGGCGGACCCGCGCTCGGGGTGGGCGGGCGTCATCCCACGAACGGGTCCTGCGCCTCGCGCGGGCGCGTGGGAGCCGCGCTCGTCATTCGTGGTGGTCACCGGGTGGCACCTTCCTCGAGGAGGGTGACGGCCGGGTTGTCGTACCCGGCGGCCTTGGCGACCACTCCGTCCAGGCCCTTGCCCCTCGTGGGCGGGCGCTTCATCGCGCCGAAGGTGCCGTCGGCGATCGCCGCGAGGAGCGGTGGGTCGCCTGCGGCGTCGCTGTCGTGGACGATCGCGTCGAGGAGGTCGACGGCCTCCCCCAGCACCTGCCGCGCGCGGGTCTGGACGAACCCGTCGCGCGGCGGGTGGAAGTCCTCGGTGAGGCCGCCGGCGGCATCCATGACGTACCGGACGTTCTGGAGCGCCAGGTCGCGGTCGGAAAGCCAGGGCGTGACGACGGCTTCGGTCATCATCCCGACGAGGAGGATGCCCTGGCCGGTCATCGCGCCGACGAGGTTGAAGAAGCCGTTGAGGAGGTAGCCCCGGAAGACGTCGCCGGTCATGTGCTTCGTCGGCGGCATCCACTTCAACGGCGCCTTCGGGAAGAGCTGCCGGGCGAGCAGCGCGTGCGCGAGCTCGAGGCGGAAGCTGTCGGGAAGGTCGGGGTTGATCTCGAAGGCGTGGCCGAGGCCCAGCTGCCAGTCCGCCAGGCCGGCCTCCTTGGCGAAGTACTCGTTGAGCAGCTGGCTGACCGTGACCGTGTGCGCGGCCTCGACGGCGTCGGCGGTGGTGAGGTAGTTGTCCTCGCCGGTGTTGATGATGATGCCGGCGCGGGCGTGCACCTGGCGGCTGAAGCGCTGGTCGACGAAGGTGCGGATCGGGTTGATGTCGCGGAAGAGGATGCCGTACATGGAGTCGTTGAGCATCATGTCGAGGCGCTCCAGCCCGGCCAGGGTGGCGATCTCGGGCATGCACAGGCCGCTCGCGTAGTTCGTGAGGCGCACGTAGCGGCCGAGTTCCTTGCTGCTCTCGTCGAGGGCCGCGCGCATGAGGCGGAAGTTCTCCCGCGTGGCGTAGGTGCCCGCGTAGCCCTCGCGGGTGGCGCCCTCGGGCACGAAGTCGAGCAGGCTCTGACCGGTGGAGCGGATCACGGCGATGACGTCGGCGCCGGCCCGGGCCGCCGCCTGCGCCTGTGGGATGTCCTCGTGGATGTCGCCGGTCGCGACGATGAGGTAGATCCACGGGGTGCGCGGCGCGTCGCCGTGCCGTGCGACGAGGCGGTCGCGGGCGGCACACTGCCGGTCGATCGTGCGGATGCCGCGCGCCACCGCAGCGCGCGCGGCCCGCCGGGCGCTGGTCGTCTCGCGCCCCTCCGGGAGGCGGAAGGTCACGGCCCCCGCGCTCGCCTTCTGGGCCAGGGTCATCAGGTCGGGGGCCTCACCGCGGCGCAGCGCGTCCCAGACGGGAGTCGTGACGCCGTGCTCGAGGCCGACCTGTCCG
>JBOFBK010000635.1:0-2059 GCA_051645525.1 Dermatophilaceae bacterium
GGGTGTGGTGAACGCGCTGCCGGAGTCGCCGTTGGTGATGCAGCATGTGGTGGGGTTCGGTCAGGAGGTGGCCTCGCCGGGGGTGTCCGCGGTGGCGGGGTACACGCATTCGGCGGTGCAGGGCGGCAGTGACGCGGTGCTGGCGTACGTCGCGGGCGACGAACAGATGGCTGGGCAGGCTCAGCAGGCGTCGGCGATGGCGACGTACCCGAGCGACACTCCAGGCACCGGCACCGGCACCGGCACCGGCACCGGCACCGGCAGTGGTAGCGGTGGCGGTGCTGGTGGGGGTGATTGGTGATGGCGTTGGATGCGTTCGCGGTGAAGTTGGACAGTCCGGAGGCGATCCGGGTCGCCGCGGCCGGTTTGGTGCGGTCGTGTCAGGCGGTCGTGGATCGGGCGCAGGAGGTGCGGGGGACGTGGTTTGCGGTGGGGGGGGTTCTATCGGGCTCCGGAGCAGGAGGTGTTGTTGTCGGCGATGAACACCCCCGCCGAGCGGGCCGATGTGTTGCTGGGTCAGGCACGCACAGTAGGGCAGGCGTTGGAGACGTACGCCGACGCGCTGGCCGTGCTGCACGCCAAGCAGGCGGTGCTCGCCACCGACATCGCCGGGTTCTACGCGGATAAGGCCGAGGCCAACGTGCGGGAGGCGCGCGAGGGTTTCCTTGATGACGTGGTGGAGGTGCTCTCGACCAGCGGGCCGGCGATGGCTGCGGATGAGGGCGTGCTGTTGCTGGTCCGGGAGAACGACCTCACCGCGCGGGTGGAGGCGTTGCAGGCCGCGAAGGACGAAGCCGAGCGGGTGTGCGCGAACACCATCGGCGCGCTGTGGGGCGCCGAGCCGTTCGAGGCCTCGGACCAGGCCACAGTCGGGGATGACAGCGTGTACGGGCTGTCCGCGCAGGGGTACGCGGAACTGACCCGGGCCGGGGACGCCCCCTGGGGGCGTCCGGACTCCTGGGACAGTGACAACTGGGCGGTCCGCAAGGCGATGCTGACCATGGGTGCAGCCGAGTCCGTCACCGGCACGATCGGCTTCTTCGGGGACCTCTTCGGCCAGGGCGAGGACGGCTCCGCTGCCGCAGCATGGTCCGGCCTCGGGCAACTCGCCACCGACTCGCTGCGGTTCGCCTCCCTGCCGATCCTCGCGGTCTCCGCGCGCACCGACCCAGACGGCACCCAGCAGGCAGCGGACCGGCTCAAAGAAGTCGGGAAGAACACCATCGGGTGGGACACCTGGGACACCTCCGGCTGGTACACCAGCGGCGGCCTCGGCCTGGACGTCGCGCTCACCGCCGCCACCTGGGGCGCCGGCGGCGCCGCCAAAGGCTCCGTCCGCGGCGCCGCCGCAACCCGCTTCACCCGCCTCCTCGAGGCCGCCGGCGACACCGGCCTCGACATCCGCACCGCTGCCGCCGCCGCCCGACTCAGACTGAACACCACCCTCACCGCACGCCTCGACCACCTCACCACCCTCGGGGACGACCTCAGCGACCACCTCGACGCCCTGCGCCCCGCCACCCCCGGCGTCCCGACATCACGAACCGTCCTCGACAACCACGTGATGCGCCACGAACCCGCGGCTCTGGGCCATGGCCATCCCGGCCAGACGGTTGACGGAACGGGCGACGCCGCCAATCCGCACACACCACCCGATCAGCACGCCTCGGAGCCCGACAACCGCGGCCCGGAGCAACCAGAAGGAGCGAGCGAGTCTCCGGCCGTCGACCCCGCCCAACAGCAGCGCATTGCCGACCTCGCCCGCGATCCCGCCGAAGGCGGGAAAATCGATGCCGACACCATCGCCGAAGCCGAGGTCGGCCTCGCTTTAGAGGAACGCGGCGACGTGAGCGGACTGCGACGGTCCCCCCACGAAGGTGCCGAATTCATTGATGCCGACGGGAACGCGTGGGACGTCAAACCCGACTTTGCTCAAACTAGTGCGCAGGCGGGTGCTGGTGGATCGCGTTGATGGCGTCGGCGAGGTCGTCCGGTAGCGGGTCGGCGGCGGTAAGAGTGTGGCCGCCGGCGGCGATGGTGACCTCTCGGTAGCGGCGGG
>JBOFBK010000636.1:0-10300 GCA_051645525.1 Dermatophilaceae bacterium
CTGGTGCGGGCGGGCGGGCCACGGCGCAGCCAGGCAAGCTCCTTGCGCAGCAGGTTGTCGCGCCGGTCCGCGGCGACCCCGGCCAGCCGCTCGCGTTCGGCCCGAGCCAGGACGTAGGCCGCGTAGCCGCCGTCGTAGCTGTGCACGCTGCCGCTGTCGACCTCCCAGGTGCGGGTCGCCACGGCGTCGAGGAACCAGCGGTCGTGGGTGATGACGACGAGCGCGTGACCGGGCCGGACACGCCGGGTCACGAGGTGGTCGGCGAGCCAGGCGACCCCCTCGACGTCGAGGTGGTTGGTGGGCTCGTCGAGCAGCAGCAGGTCGGGGTCGGCGACGAGCAGCCCGGCGAGCGCCACCCGGCGCCGTTCACCCCCGGAGAGCGGCCCGATGGGCGCGTCGAGCCCGCCCACACCCGGCGCGTCGAGCCCGCCGAGCAGCCCGGTGAGCACGTCGCGCACCCGGGCGTCGGAGGCCCACTCGTGCGCGGCCAGCTCGCCGAGCACCGCGGCGCGCACGCTGGCCGAGGGGTCGAGCGTGTCGTCCTGGTGGAGCACCTCGGTGGTGAGACCGCCGGTGCGGGCCACGCGACCGTCATCCGGCACGAGCGAGCCGGCGAGCACGCGCAGCAGGGTGGTCTTGCCGCCGCCGTTGCGGCCGACGACACCGATGCGGTCGCCGCTGCCGACGCCGAGCGAGACGTCGTCGAGCACGACGGTGGTGCCGAGCGCCAGCCGGGCACGCTCCACCGAGACCAGGTTCGCCACTACTCGGCCCGGTGCGGGATGACGTGAGCGCCGTGCACCGGACCACTCGCGCGGCGCACGTCGCGCACCACGCCGGATGCCGTGAGCGCGACGGCCAGGTCGATGCCGGCCTCGGAGTTCTCGACGAGGAACGCGACGGTCGGACCCGAGCCGGAGACGATGCCGGCCAGCGCGCCGTACTCCATCCCGGACGAGAGCACCTCGCCGAGCTCGGGCCGCAGCGAGACCGCGGCATCCTGGAGGTCGTTGCTCAGCTGCGGGGCCAGCTCGTGCGGGTCGCCGATGCGCAGCGCGGCCATCAGTGCCGGTGTGGCGATCGGCTCGGGCACCGCCACGTCGCCGCGCAGCCGGTCGCACTCGATGTACACCTGGGGGGTCAACATCCCGCCCTCGCCCAGGGCGAACACCCAGTGGTAGGTGCCGCGGGCGAGCACCGGTGCGAGCAGCTCACCGCGCCCGCTGCCCACCGCGGTGCCCCCGGTGACCAGGAAAGGGACGTCGCTGCCCAGCTCGGCGGCCACCTCCTCGAGCTCGTCGCGCTCGAGACCGAGCTGCCACAGGTGGTCGAGGCCGACGAGCGTCGCGGCGGCATCTGCCGAGCCGCCCGCCATCCCGCCCGCGACCGGGATGCCCTTGGTGATGGTCAGGTGCACCGGCTCGCCGTCGAACCGGTCGGCGAGCAGCCTGGCGGCCCGCAGCGCGAGGTTGCGCTCGTCGGTGGGGACGCCCTCGGCCATCGGGCCGGTGACCGTGCACCCCCACGTGTCGGCGGCGGCGATGGTGACCTCGTCGAAGAGGCCGACGGCCTGGTACACGGTGGCGAGCGAGTGGTAGCCGTCGGAGCGCAGCGCCCCGACCGCCAGCTCGAGGTTGACCTTGGCCGGGACGCGCACGGTGACCGGGCCTGGCACGGTCGGCGCGGTCGTCATGCGCTCACCCTATCCAGCACGGGCCGAGGCGATTCGGGCGAAGGCGGCGATGTGGAGCTGCTCGCCGCGGGTGCGGGGGTCGACGCCGGCGGCCCGCAGCGCCGCCTCGGCTGCAGCAGCCGAGCCAGCCCATGGGGCGAGCGCGGCACGCAGCGTCTTGCGGCGCTGGGCGAAGGCGGCGTCCACGCACGCGAACACCTGCCGGCGGTCGGCGGTCGACGGCGGTGGGTCACGGCGCGCGAGCGCCACCAGGCCGGAGTCGACGTTCGGCACCGGCCAGAACACGCTGCGCCCGACCTGCCCGGCGAGGCGGACGTCGGCGTACCAGGCGGCCTTGACGCTCGGCACGCCGTAGGTGCGGCTGCCAGGTGCGGCCGCGAGCCGCTCGGCCACCTCGAGCTGCACCATGACCAGCAGCCGGTCGATGCTCGGGAACCGCTCGAGGAACCGCAGCACCACCGGCACCGACACGTTGTACGGCAGGTTCGCCACCAGCGCGGTCGGCGCCGGCCCGGGCAGGCTCGTCACGGCAAGAGCGTCACCGTGCACCACGTCGAGCCGGCCGGACAGTGCGCCGGCACGCTCGGCCACCGTGCGTGGCAGCTCGCCGGCGAGCACCGGGTCGACCTCCACGGCCACCACCCGCGCCACCGCGGGCAGCAGTGCGAGGGTCAGCGAGCCCAGGCCCGGGCCGACCTCGACCACCACGTCGTCCGGCCCGAGCCCGGCCAGCCGCACGATGCGCCGCACCGTGTTGCCGTCGACGACGAAGTTCTGCCCCCACTGCTTGGTCGGCCGGATGCCGAGCCGCTCGGCGATGGCGCGGATGTCGGCAGCGCCGAGCAGCACGGCATCCGGGTCGGGCACGCCAATCACCCTAGTGACGCGGCGGGCGTCATCCGGGAGCGGCGTCATCCGAGACCGCAGCACCGTCGGGTGCCCGGGCAGTGGCGAGGTCAGCCGGCCGGGCACCCGACTCGAGGCGGATGACGGGTGGTCAGGCCGCGTGGGCGCAGCCCCAGGGGGACAGACCGGCCTTGTCGTAGTAGCGGTTCGCCACGGTGATCTGCTCGGCGCGGGTGGCGAGGTCGGCGCGCGGCGCGAAGTCGTCGCCGCCGTTGGCCAGCCAGGACGGCGTGGCGAACTGCAGCCCGCCGTAGTAGCCGTTGCCGGTGTTGATCGACCAGTTGCCGCCCGACTCGCACTCGGCGATGCGGTCCCACATGTCGGCGCGAGCGAGGTTGAGCGGGCCCCCGCCGCCACCGCCACCACCGCTGCCTCCGTCGCTGGACGACGGGGCGGGCTTGGTGCCGACCTTGACCACCGCGGCGACCGGGGCCTTGACCGTGGTGCGGGCCACGATGGTCGTCTTCGTGACTGCGCCGTCGGTGCGGACGATCTCGCGGACCACGCTCGAGGAGCCCGCCTTGCCGGCGGTGACCACGTCGGTCTCGCCGACGTCCATCGAGGAGTCCTTCTGCTTCGTCGTCGAGTAGGGAATCGTCTCGGTGGTGGTCTGCCGGGTGACGGAGACCCGCTTCACCACGACCCTCAGGCCCTGGCGGACCGGGGTGGTCACGGCCGGCGCCACGAGGTCGCGGCTGCCGAGGGTGAGGCCCACCTCGGCGAGCAGGTCGCTGACCCGAGCGCCCGTCGAGCTCACCGTGCGGGTCTTCTTGTCGGCGACCAGGGTGACCTGCTTGGGAGTGGTGATGCTCAACCGCAGGCCGTCGCGTCCGAGGGTCTGCGAGCGCGACGCGCTGAGCACGGCGCCGTCGGCGCGCACGCCGATGTCGGCGAGCGCGGCCTCGACCGTGGTGGCGGTGGTCCAGTACTCGGTGGTGGTGCCGTCGACGGTGACGGTGAGCTTGCGGCCGTAGCGGACGGTGATCGTGTCACCGTCGCTGACCTCGGACGTGGCCGAGGGGATGACGACGTCGTGCTCACCGAGGGTGATGCCGCGCTTCTCGAGCACATCGGCGACGGTCGACCCGAGGACGTGGACGGTCGACGTGGTCCCGTCGACGGAGAGAGCGACTGCCTTGTCGTAGGTGGCCACACCGAGGGATCCGGCGGCGACGACGAGGGCGGCGGCACCATGCGCAGCGAAGCGCAGGGGGCGGGACAGGGGCACGGGTACTCCAGCGACGTAGGTTCCGGGCACCGGTGTCGGGCGCCGGCCGCAGGGGGGCCACGCCCGCTCGGGGCGTCCGTGCGACCGGTTCAGGGGTCTCGCTCCACGGGGTGGGGCGAGGTGGTCGACACACGGCGTCCGAGGCGGTCCGGCCCCGGCCATCGTCGTCAACCGTGCACGAGAGCGTCGCGGAGGTCAAATCTCGGTCACGGCGTTGCGGAGCGGGCAACGGCATCTGGAGCCGGCTGTCCACTGCGTCCGTCTCTTCTGTCACAGCGGTCACTCCGCCCTGAGCGCGTTCTCAGATCCGCGCGAACGCCGGTGAAACCCGTCGTCCGGTCGACGGTTGTCACCCACGTTCACACCGGGGTCGATACGAGGAGGGATGCAGGCGGGTCACCAGGGGCCGTAAAGCCGCTCGGCGTTCGTGGAGAGCGCGTCGCAGAGCGTGGGCACGGCGACCCCGAGCACCGCGGCCATCGCCCGCACCGTGAGCGGGACGAGGGCCGGGGAGTTGGCGGCGCCGCGCCAGGGGTGCGGCGTGAGGTAGGGCGCGTCGGTCTCGACGAGCAGCAGCTCCAGCGGTGTCACGGCGAGCGCGTCGCGCAGCGCTTTGGCGCTCTTGAAGGTGACCGTGCCGCTGAACGAGAGGTGGTAGCCGCGGCGCACGCACTCGTGCGCCATGGTGATGTCACCCGAGAAGCAGTGCAGCACGGTGCTCTCGGGGGCGCCCTCCTCGGCGAGCACCCGCAGCACGTCGGCGTGACTGTCGCGGTCGTGGATCTGCAGGGCCTTGCCGACCCTCTTCGCCAGCTCGATATGTGCACGGAAGGCCTGCTCCTGCGCCGGACGGCCCTCGGGTCCGGTGCGGTAGAAATCCAGACCGGTCTCCCCGACGACGCGCACCCGGGGGTGCGCCGCCAGCTCGGCGACCCGGGTGAGGGCGTCGTCGAGGCCGCCCGCCGCAGCCAGCTCCGGCGCCTCGTTCGGATGCAGCGCGACCCCCGCCACCACCGACGGGTACCGCTCGGCCGCGGCGACGGCGAACTCGGCCCCGGGCACGTCGCAGCCCACCTGGACCACCCGGTCGACCCCGACCGCCGCGGCCGCCGCGAGCACCGGCCCGAGGTCGTCGACCCGCACCTCCTCGCCCTCCCGGCTGATGTCGAGGTGGGTGTGGTTGTCGACCACCGGGATGGGCAACGGGTCGGGCGGTTCGGGCGCTCCACGTCGGCTCGGCTGCGACGACACCGGTCAGGCCTCTCCGGCACGGGCGCGCTGCCCCGCGCCCGCGGGCTCCCCGGCATCCGCGGACTGTCCGGCATCCGCGGGCTGTCCGGCACCGGCCGCCTGCTCGATGCCGGCGGGCTCTGCGGCGCGGGCGAGCTCGTCGTCGACGACCGACTCGTCGAGCTTCGTGAACACCGGCGCCGGCTTGCTGATCGGCGTGCCGACCAGCACCGGCCGTGACTCCCAGCGCGGCGTCGCGGAGTAGTCGCCCGTGATGACGGGGTACTCACGGTCGGCGTCCTCGGGATCGAGCCCGCGCACCGTCTCGAGCCGCGGCATCGGCACGAACTCACCCTCGCCGCCGAGCACCGCGTGCACCCGGTTCGCGGCGTGCGGCAGGAACGGCGCCAGGATGGTGTTGAGGTCGCTGACGCACTGCACGAGGGTGTGCAGCACGGTCGCGAGGCGGGGGCGCTCGTCATCCGCCTTGAGCTTGAACGGCTGGGTGCGCGACACGTACGCGTTGACCTCGCCGACCACCCGCATCGCCTCGGCAATGGCCGCCTTCTGTCGGTGCCGCTCCAACAGCGTTCCGACGGAGTCGAACCCGGCGAGCACGGTCGCCCGCACCTCCTCGTCGACCGGCTCCAGCGGGCCGGGCGCGGGGATCTCGCCGAAGCTCTTCGCCACCATCGCGGCCGTGCGCGACACGAGGTTGCCCCACCCGGCGACGAGCTCGGAGTTGTTGCGCTGCACGAACTCCCGCCAGGTGAAGTTGGCGTCCTGGCTCTCGGGCCCGGCCGCGCAGATGAAGTAGCGGATGCCGTCGGGGCCGTACCGGTCGAGCACGTCGCGCACCAGCACCGTGTAGCCGCGCGACGTGGAGAACTGCTTGCCCTCCATCGTCAGGTACTCGCTCGACACGACCTCGGTGGGCAGGTTGAGCACGCCGTAGGTACCGGGTTCGCCTCCGCGGGAGCCCTTTCCGGCGTACGCCAGCAGCTCGGCCGGCCAGATCTGGGAGTGGAACGTGATGTTGTCCTTGCCCATGAAGTAGTACGACAGCGCCTCGGGGTCGTTCCACCACTCGCGCCAGCGGCCGGGATCGCCGAGGCGGCGCGCCCACTCGACCGACGCCGACAGGTAGCCGATGACGGCGTCGAACCACACGTACAGCCGCTTCGCGGGGTTGTCGCGCCAGCCGTCGAGCGGCACCGGGATGCCCCAGTCGATGTCGCGGGTCATCGCGCGGGGCCGGATGTCGCCCAAGATGTTCAGGCTGAACCGGATGACGTTGGGCCGCCACGTGCCCGACCGCTCGCGCTCCGCCAGCCAGTCGCGCAGCGCGTCGGCGAGCGCAGGAAGGTCGAGGAGGAAGTGTTGCGTCTCGACGAATTCCGGTGTCTCGCCGTTGATCCGGCTGCGCGGGTCGATGAGGTCAGTGGGGTCGAGCTGGTTGCCGCAGTTGTCGCACTGGTCGCCGCGGGCCTCGCCGTAGCCGCAGATCGGGCAGGTGCCCTCGATGTAGCGGTCGGGCAGCGTGCGCCCGGTGCTTGGGCTGATCGCGCCCTTGGTGGTCTGCTCGACCATGTAGCCGTTGCGCCACACCTGGAGGAACAGCTCCTGGGCCACGGCGTAGTGGTTGGCCGTCGTCGTGCGGGTGTAGAGGTCATAGGAGCAGCCGAGGTCGGTGAGCTCGCCGGCGATGACCGCGTGGTTGCGGTCGACGAACTCCTGCGGGCTCGTGCCGGCCTGGTCCGCGAGTACGAGGATCGGGGTGCCGTGCTCGTCGGAGCCGCTCACCATGAGCACGTCGTGCCCCGCCATCCGCATGTACCGGCTGAACACGTCGGAGGGCACACCGAACCCGGCCACGTGGCCGAGGTGGCGCGGGCCGTTGGCGTACGGCCAGGCGACGGCGGAGAGCACCTTCATGGACACCGATCCTAGGTGGGCGCGGCAACCCGTTTCCCCGGCCAGCCGGCCACGACGCGGTCAGCCGGACGACACGACGGCATGCGAGCGTCATCCGAGCGAGCGATCGCCTCTCTCGCGGATCCGATCGTGTCGGCATCTCGACGGAACGGCCGGGACTACGCTCGGCGTCGCCGGGTGTTCCTTCCGGCGACGCCGAGCACATCAGCGGGGCGCACGAGCACGAAAGGGACGCGCATGATCGCAGCCCTCACCGGGATGGGCCTGTCGGCGGCGGCCGGGCTCAACGCCTACATCCCCTTCCTCGTCGTCGCGCTGCTCTCCCGGTACACCGACTACGTTGTGCTGCCGGCCGGGTACGAGTGGATCGAGAGTCCGTGGGCGATCGGTGTCGGCACGGTGCTGCTGCTCACCGAGGTGGTGCTCGACAAGGTGCCGGCGGTCGACACGGTCAACGACACGATCCAGACCTTCATCCGGCCGAGCATGGGCGGGCTGATCTTCGCCGCCACCACCGCGGCGTCCGAGCTCGACCAGTCCGCGTGGATGCGCGAGAACCCGTGGGTGTCGGTCGTGCTCGGTGTGGTGATCTCGGGGCTGGTGCACAGCGGCAAGATGGCCGCGCGCCCGGTGGTCAACACCGGCACCGCCGGCCTCGGAGCGCCGGTGGTGTCGACGGTCGAGGACGGCGCGTCGCTCGGGCTGTCGTTCGTCGCCGTGCTGGCGCCGGTGTTCGTCGTCGTGGCGCTGGGCCTGCTGGTGTGGTTCCTCGGATGGAGCTGGCTCACCTTCCGGCGCTGGCGGCGCGCCCGACGCGACCCGGCATCCGCGTCATCCGGATGACGGCCGCTCGCACCCGGCCGATTCGGGCGAGACGGGCGGCTGCCCGGTGTGTCGTCGACGGCCGCGCTCCTTGACCTCAAGTGTGCGTGAGGTCGTACCGTCGCAGGATGGCCGATGACGCACTGCTCGACGGGCTGGACCGACTTCGTGGCACCGGCCCGGAGTTCGACGGTTTCCTCGCCAACCACGGCCCGATGGCGGTCGAGGCCCTCACCCGGCTCGATGCGGCCGACGCCGTCCCGGCCTGGGTCGAGCGATATCGACCACGTCTGGCTCCGGCGGCCAACATCGTCCGAGGCATCGACCCCGACGACTGGCGCGAGGCGCTGGGAGACGTGCGGCTCGCCGGCGACTGGGCCGCACTGCTCCTCCGTCAGGCGGCCGAGACGTCGTGGGAGGCGCTGCTCGCCACCTGGTGGCCCCGTCTGCTGCCCGGGATGGCGGCGAGCGCCACCCACGGGGTGATCCGGGTCGCGCACGCGGTGCGCTCGCTCGCGTCATCCGACCGCGAGCCGGATCGTCTGCTCGTCGACGAGCTGGCCCACGGACTGGCGCTGTGGGCGGCGAGATACCAGACCGTCCCCGGTGCGCCGCACCTGCGCGGACGGCATGATGCCACCGGCGCGCTGGCGCTGCTGCCGCGCCTCGCACCGGGCGCGCCGCCACGCGGGCCTGGAGTCATGGGCCGGATCTCCGTGCTCCCCGATGTCGACGGCTTTCCCGAGGGGCTCGAGGAGTGGGGCGCACCCGTTGATGCCGACGACGCGCTCGACGATCTGGTCCTGGCCGGTGCACGAGTGCTGAGCGCACGTGACGACGTGCCGATCGCCTTCTGCCACGCGGTGACCGCGCCCGCGGCCGTACGGCTCGTACTGCCGCATCTACCGCCGGCGCTCGCCATCGAGACCGTCGCCGTGAGCTGGCAGGTCGTGGGCGCCATCGTGTCCGCCTTCGGGTCACCGCGAGAGCCGGCCGAGTCGACCGACCCACCGACGCTGCCGGACGACGAGCTGGTCGGTCTCGTGCCGCAGGCGGTGGAGCACGGCGACGAGCACGTCATCAAGCTCACCGAGGCGACGCTGCGCGAGCACGCTCGCACCGGCGAGGCCACGCTGCTCGTGGCGGCCCGGCGCTTCCGCGACCGGGTGGAGCCGCAGACCTGAGCGAGGCGTCATCCACACTCTGGGACCGGCGGACCAGCGGTGGAGCGAGCGACAGCTTCCAGAACGTCAGAGGGTGACGATCTTCGATGCGGGAGGTGCCGCCACGGTCGCTGCCGCGTTCCACGAGTCGAAGGTCAGCTCACCCGGCTCCGTTCCGGTGATGACGATCTTCAGCAGGTTCTCGCTCTCGGGGTCGACCCAGAACTCGGCGCCGGAGGGGTCCGACGCCACCCAGACCTTCGCGCCGCCCTCGGTGCGGGTCTGCACCGAGGTGGTCAGCGTCTCCAGTCGGGAGAGCTCCTCGTCCTCGAAGGTCTCGCGAAGGATCGACCCGAGCGAGAGGTCGCCGATCTCCTTGGCGTCGGCCTCTGAGATCTCGACGTACTTGCCGGCGAGCTGCTTCGCGGCCTGCGCTTCGCCGGTCTGCTCGGTCCAGAAGGCGGCATCCCCGGACATGTAGTACTTGCCGCCCACGGTGAGAATCTGCGCCGTCCCGTCGCCGACCCCGATCTCGGCCTTCTGGTTCGACCCGTCGGCGAGGCCCTCGATGTCGACGGTGACCGTGCCGCCCTCGGTGGTCACCGACCCGACGATCCGGCCCGACTTCGCCGCCAGGGCTGCGGCGCGCACCTTGGCGTAGAGCTCGCGCACGCTCGGCTCCTCCGCGGCAGCCGGAGTGCTCGGCGCAGAGGCCGAGGCGCTGGCCGGGCCGGTCGCTGCCCGCGACGGCTCGGCATCGGTGCCGCACGCGCCGGCCAGCAGCGCGGCGGACAGGATGGCCCCGACAAGGAGTGGACGTGCGGTGTGCGACATGGCGGTGGTCCTGTCGGGGCGATGGAGTGGCCCCGGTCGGAGCCGGCTCACTCTATCTCCGTGGTCGCGCTCGCCGGGGCGGATCGAGGATGCTGCCACGCAGCTATGGATGCCCCTCGGTCGGTCACGGATGCCGCCCGGTCCGGTTCGCGCCCGCTGCGTCAGGTCGCGCACGCCCGGTCAGTCACGGATGCCGCCGGTCCGTCGCGGATGCCGCCCCGTCTGGTCGTGGGTACCTGGTCGTGAGTACCGCATCGCCGCCTACGCTGGCGGCCATGCGGCGTCGCCATCTCACCGAGACGCTGCTCGTGCTGGGGGTCTCGCTCGGGTCCTCGGCCGTCTACGCGCTCCTGCGCATCGTCGACCGGCTCACCCGCACCGAGTCACTCGGCTCGCAGACGACGGCGATGAACTCGTCGGTGACCGCCGACCGGCCGTGGCTCGACCTCGCCTACCAGCTGGTGGGCATCGGACTGGCCCTCGTGCCAG
>JBOFBK010000637.1:0-1345 GCA_051645525.1 Dermatophilaceae bacterium
CCCTGCCGCACCTGCACGGTTCGGTGGAGAGCCGGGTCGGGCCGGTCGACGACCCCGGCGTGCTCGTGACGCTGCGCGACCACCCGGTCGGCCGGTTCGCCGGGGTCTACAACGTGACGGCCGAGCCGCGGCCGTGGCCCGGATGGCGGGTGCGCGAGCTGGGGCTGGCCGGCGCGGTCGACGCGCTCACCGGCGAGCCGCTGCCCTGGGCGGACGACGGAGACGTGTGGCTGCCGCCCTACGCCGCCCTCTGGCTCACCACCCCCTGAGCACCCGGTCCCGCTCGCCGCTTCTCGTTCACCATCCCTCGACCCGCTCAACCCGCTCGCCGCCATCTAGCGCGCCGGCCGCCTTCCCCATCTTGACGCCATGGACGCCTTCCATGTGGACGCCATGGCGCTCGCTTCGATCACCGGCGTCACGATCTGGACGCCACCGACTCGGAGGAACACCATGGCGTCAAAATGCGGGGGCAGGGGGCTGGCTGGCGCCCGCCGTCACCAGAGGCCGGCGAGGTCTCCCCCGATGCGGATGACGAACGCTCCCACCACGACGACGAAGACAACCCGGACGAAGCGGCTCCCCCGCGCGACGGCCGTGCGCGCCCCGACGTAGCCGCCCAACAGGTTCGCCGCGGCCATGACCACACCGACCTGGTACACCACGTGCCCTCCCGGCAGGAACACGGTGAGCGCCCCGAGGTTGGTGGCGAAGTTCGCGATCTTCGCCGTCGCACTCGCCTCGAGGAAGGCGTACCCCATCAACCCGACGAGCGCGAACACCATGAACGAGCCGGTGCCCGGACCCAGCGCGCCGTCGTAGACCCCGATGACGAAGCCGGTGAGCACCGCGGCGGCGGTGTGGCGGTGGCTCGAGAAGCGCAGGGCCGTCACCTCTCCCAGCTGCGGCCGGAGCAGCGTGTACGCACCGACGACGACGAGCATGACGAGGATGATCGGGTTGAACGCCTCCTTGGGGATGCGCAGCCCGACGAGCGCCCCGCACACCGCCCCCACATAGGCCACCGCCGCCATCGGCAGGGCCGTGCGCAGGTCGGGCCGCACCCGGCGCCAGTAGGTGACCGATGCCGTGGCGGTCCCCCACACGGAGCCGAACTTGTTCGTCGCGAGCACCTGGGCAGGCGACGCCCCAGGCAGTCCGAGCAGCAGTGCGGGCAGCTGCACGAGACCTCCCCCACCGACCACCGCGTCGACCCAGCCCGCGACGAAGCCGGCGAGGCCGAGGAGCGCCACGACCTCGGCCGACGGGTCGGTCACCGGGTGGCCGCCGCCCAGTCGTCGACGATGGCGAGCACGTCGAGGAGCTCGTGCGCCTCGGCGTCGGG
>JBOFBK010000638.1:0-4739 GCA_051645525.1 Dermatophilaceae bacterium
CCACGCCCGCGACGTTGACCCGGATCCGCCACCAGCCGAAGCGGCGCCACCACAACGGCTGCAGGATCTCCACCGCCTGCACCCGGTGCAGCGGGATCGTGGCCGCCCGCAGGTCGGTGAGGCCGTGACGCACGCGGAATGCGGTCGGCCCGGCCGCCAGGCTGAAGTTGCCGTGCACGAGCAGCTCACGCACACGGCTCACGGCGATGCCGAGCACGGCCGGCACGAGGGCCGGCACCGAGCCGAAGGCCACCACACCGAACCGGTCGACCCCGAGGCCCAGGCCGAGCAGCACCACCAGCGCGCCGAGCACGATCGTCGACCCGTGCAGGATGGTCGCGACGAACAGCCGCCCGTTCGGCACCGCCACCACCGGCTCCTCGGCGGATGACGGCGAGCGCCGCGGCGTCGGAACCGCACCCGGCGCGTCGGGCCCGGCGGTGACGCGGTCGTCATCCGCCCGCCGCTCGTCGTCACGGCCGGCGAGGTCGAGGAGGTGGTCGCGCACGGCGTCCGCGCGGGTGGCCGAGAGGAAGGCGAGCTTCAGCTCGGAGTCCGAGCCGCCGGCCGACTGCACCACCACCTGCGCGAGCCCCAGCAGCCGGGCGAGCACCGGACGGGACAGCTCGACGGCCTGGACCCGCTCGAGGGGCACTTGCCGGTGCTGGCGGAACAGCACCCCGGTACGGAGCTCGACGTGCCGGCTCTCGATCCGGAACCGCGAGAACCGCCAGCTGACCCACACGACGAGCGCGACGACGGCGACGAAGGCGAGCAGAGCGCCGACGGCGAGGAGCGGCCGGTCGAGCACCTCGTCGGGGATGCCGGGGACGGTGTCGCCGACGTCGGCGTCGGCCCCGTAGTCGAATGCCGGTGCGACCGAGCCGACCACCCGGTCCACGACCTGGGTGGCGAGGTAGCCGAGCGCGGCCAGGGCGATGACGCCGCCGCGCAGCAGAGGCGAGAGCGGATGCAGCCGCTGCCACGCGGCATCCGCACCGGCCGGTGCGGCCGGCTCGATCGGCGCGGCCGGCTCAGTCGGCTCGGCCGACTCGGCCGGCTCAGTCGGCTCGGCCGACTCGGCCTGGCTGCCGGGCGGTACCGGCTCGGTCACAGACCCGCCCGCTGGGCCTCGCCCCGGGCCGCGAGACGGGCCCGCAGCGCCTCGGCCTCGGCCACCGGGAGACCGGGGATCGAGCCACCGCTCTCGGGCGAGGCGGTGTGGATCTCGCACTGCGCGATGCCGAATGCCCGGGCGAGCGGGCCGGACTGGATGTCGACGTACTGCAGCCGGCCGTAGGGCACGCTGACCAGGGTGCGGAACAGCCGGCCGCGGCGGATGACGATCTCCTCGTCCAGCTCGACCCAGCTGATCGCGCTCACCTGCCGCCGCACCAGCCAGCATCCCCACCCGCCGAGCAGGAGCAGCGCACCGGTCGCCCCGAACACCCACGGCGCCACGAGCGCTCCGACCGCGACGGTGACGAGCACCGGCACCGCGAGGGTGACGGCCAGCGTGATGATGCGCACGGTCGCGAGTGCCGGTGAGACCGGGCGCCACGGCAACCCGCCGCCGTGCAGGGTCACCTGGTCGGCGCCGGGATGGACGGGGCCGAGCGGGGTCGTGGCGGACACTCGCCCAGTGTGCCTCAGCGCCGTGCCGCGCCGGACGCCTCGTGTGCTTCGATGGACCGGTGGGCCGAGTGACGACACGAGTCCCGCGCACGCGGGTCGACACCGGGAGCGGAGCCGTCGGGCACCGGCCGGATGTCGTGGTCGTCGAGGAGCCCCTGGAGGTCCGGGTCGGCGGCCGGGTCGTCACGACGACGATGCGCACGCCGGGAGACGACTTCGACCTCGCACTCGGCCACCTGCTCACCGAGGGTCTGCTGCACTCGGCTACCGAGGTGGCCCGGCTCATGCACTGCACCGACGTCGGCGCCGACGGCGCGCCCACGTTCAACGTCGTCCAGGCGACCCTGCAGCCCGGAGCCGAGCTGCGCCGCCCGGTGCGGGAACGCGCGGCGGCGGCGACGAGTGCGTGCGGCATCTGCGGAGCGGCATCGGTCGACGCGGTGCGCACGTCGGCCCGCGTGGACGTCGGCGAGGACCCGATCCGCGTCGCCCCCGAGGCGTTGCAATGGCTGCCCGAGGCGCTGCGGGCCCGGCAGCCGGTGTTCGACCGCACCGGCGGGGTGCACGCGGCCGGTCTCGCGACACCCGAGGGCGAGCTGCTCGCCGTGCGCGAGGACGTCGGCCGGCACAACGCCGTCGACAAGCTGATCGGGGCGCTCGCCCGCGAGCGCGAGCTGCCCTTGGCCGGAACCGTGCTGGTGGTCAGCTCGCGCGCGGGGTTCGAGATCGTGCAGAAGGCGGCCGTGGCCGGCATCCCGATGGTCGTCGCGGTGGGGGCGCCCACGTCCCTGGCGGTCGCCATGGCGACCGAGGTGGGGATGACGCTCGCCGCCTTCGCCCGCCCGCCCCGGTTCTCGCTCTACTCCCGCCCCGACCGCGTGACCGGCACGGAGGTCGACCGCCTGCCGGCCGACGCGAGCCCGCCGTCGACCTCCGACGCGAGCCCGCCGTCGACCTCGGACGTGAGCGCGGCGTCGACCTCGGATGTCTAGGTGGTGCTGGTCGTCATCGGCCGAGCGCAACCGCGAAAGGAGACCACCATGTCCGGACTCGCCGTCGTCATCGGCGCCCGCGGCGGCATCGGGTCGGCCGTCCTCGCCGAGCTGGTCGACCGTGGCCGCGCGGTGCGGGCCGTCGGCCGGCACCTGACCGCCGACCAGGTGCCACCCGGCGTCGAGCCGCTCGCCGCGGACGTCTCCACCCCGGACGGCGCCGCTGCGGCGGTGCGCGGCGCCTCGGTCGTGCACCATTGCGCGCAGCCCGAGTACCACCGCTGGAGCACCGACTTCCCGCCGCTCACCACCGCCGTGCTCGACGCCACCGCCGCGGCCGGCGCCACGCTGGTACTCGCCGACAACCTCTACTGCTACGGGCCGGTGTCGCAGCCGCTCACCGAGGACCTCCCGATGGCGGCGACCGACCCCAAGGGCCGGGTGCGGGTGGCCATGGCCGAGCAGCTGCTCGCTGCGCACCGCGCCGGACGGGCTCAGGTGGTCCTGGGCCGGGTCTCCGACTACTTCGGCCCGCACGGGGTCGACAGCGCGCTGGGCGCGACGTTCTTCGGACGCCTCCTCGCCGGGAAGCGGGCCCAGTGGATCGGCGCCCTCGACCAGCCGCACACCATGAGCTACCTGCCCGACGTGGCCCGTGCGCTCGTGCTGCTCGGAGAGCGGGACGAAGCCCACGGCCGGGCCTGGCACGTCCCGGCCGAGGCCGGCACCGGCCGCGAGCTGCTGCGCCTGACGGGCGACGCCCTGGGCCGGGACGTCGCCGCATCCACCGCATCACCCCTGATGCTGCGAGCCGGTGGCCTCTTCTCCCCGATGCTGCGCGAGCTCGGTCACGTCGCCTACCAGTGGACCGGACCGTGGGTCGCCGACCACGCCGCGTTCGATCGTGCATTCGGCCCGCTGCCACCCACCCCGATGCCGGATGCCGTGCAGCGCACCGTCGCATGGTGGCGGACGCGATTGCACCACCGGGCCGGATCGGGTGAAAGATAAGAGGTGAACCCCGCACCCGGGGTCCGTGTCCCTGACCGGTGAAAGGACCACGCGTGGTCACGCACGACAACGTCGGCCCCATCCTCAACGGCATCCCGACGCACCTTCCCGACATCGACCCGGCGGAGACGCAGGAGTGGCTGGACAGCCTCGACGGTGTCATCGACGGCCCCGGCCGGATGCGGGCGCGCTACCTGATGCTGCGGATGCTGGAACGGGCGAGAGCGATGCAGGTGGGCGTGCCGTCGCTGACCACCACCGACTACGTCAACACGATCGGCCCGGAGCAGGAGCCGTGGTTCCCCGGCGACGAGGAGGTCGAGCGCCGGTTCCGGGCGCTGTTGCGCTGGAACGCGGCGATGATCGTGCACCGCTCGCAGCGGCCGGGCGTCGCCGTCGGCGGGCACATCTCGACGTATGCGTCGGCGGCCACGCTGTACGAGGTCGGGTTCAACCACTTCTTCCGCGGCAAGGACCACCCGGGCGGCGGCGACCAGGTGTTCTACCAGGGCCACGCCTCACCCGGAATGTACGCCCGCGCGTTCCTCGAGGGGCGGCTCGGCGCGGACCGGCTCGACGGGTTCCGGCAGGAGCGCTCACACCTCGTCGACGGCGCACCGCTCGCCCTGCCCAGCTACCCGCACCCGCGGCTGATGCCCGACTTCTGGGAGTTTCCCACGGTCTCCATGGGCATCGGCCCGATGAACGCGATCTACCAGGCGCAGTTCAACAAGTACCTCCGCGGCCGCGGCATCAAGGACACCAGCGAGCAGCACGTGTGGGCCTTCCTCGGCGACGGCGAGATGGACGAGCCGGAGTCCCGCGGGCTGCTCCAGCTCGCCGCTCAGGAGGAGCTGGACAACCTCACCTTCGTCGTCAACTGCAACCTCCAGCGCCTCGACGGGCCGGTGCGCGGCAACGGCAAGATCATCCAGGAGCTCGAGGCGTTCTTCCGCGGCGCCGGGTGGAACGTCATCAAGGTCGTGTGGGGCCGCGGCTGGGACCCGCTGCTCGCCGCCGACGGCGACGGCGCCCTCGTGCACCTGATGAACTCCACGAGCGACGGCGACTACCAGACCTTCCGGGCCAACGACGGCGCCT
>JBOFBK010000639.1:0-6587 GCA_051645525.1 Dermatophilaceae bacterium
TTCGTGACCCCGCTGCCCTCGGTGCCGAGGTCGGTGCGCGATCCACCGGGGTGGGCGGCGACCGCGAGCACCTGCGCGCCGACGGCGTGGAGCCGCCGGTCGAGCTCGCGGGTGAAGAGCAGGTTCGCGAGCTTGCTGCGGAAGTACGCCTGCCAGCGGTCGTACGGCTGCGCGAGCAGCGGATCGGGCTCGCCACGGGCGGCGCGGTGGCCCATGCTCGTCATCGTCGCGATCCGCGACCCGGGGGTGCCGAGCAGGAGCGGCAGCAACCGCGCGGTCAGCGCGTAGTGGCCGAGGTGGTTGACGCCGAACTGCGTCTCGACGCCCTGCGCGGTGCGGGACTCGTCGACCGCCATCAGGCCGGCGTTGTTGACGAGCAGGTCGAGCCGGCTGTCGGCGAGCACGGTGTCGGCGAACGCTGCGACCGAGTCGAGGTCGGCGAGGTCGAGCCGGCGCACCTCGAGGTCGGCGCCCGGCACGGCGTCGAGAAGGCGACGGCGGGCGTCATCCGCTTTGTCGACGTTGCGGCAGGCGAGCACCAGCGAGGCTCCACCGGCTGCGAGACCACGGGCGGTCTCCCAGCCGAGCCCGGCGTTGGCTCCGGTGACCACCGCTCGACGTCCATTCAGCACGTTCGGCTGCTCCCAGGTCTCCATCCGGCATCTCCCTCGATCGTCGGTAACATGAACCATGACTCACGTTAGCACTATCCTGAACTATGGTTCATGATGGCTTCGTGCGATCCGACGCCACGCGCAACGCGAGCGCCATCCTCGACGCGGCACGCGCCGTGGTGGCCGAGCGCGGCATCGACGCCCCGATGTCCGAGATCGCCCGGCGGGCCGGCCTCGCGGTGGGAACTCTCTACCGGCACCACCCGACGAAGCACGACCTCGTCGCGGCGGTGGTCGCCGACTCCGCAGCCCAGGCAGCGGAGATCGCCGAATCGGCCTCAGCGCGTGTGGTTTCGGGCGAGCAGACGGCCGGCGACGCCTTCGGCAGCACCATTCGCGAGATCGCCGCGATCTACGCGGCCGACCGGGCGTTCAAGGAGCGGCTCGGCACCTACGACCCGGCCGACCCGTTGCGCGGCATCACCGCCGGGTCCGTCGAGGAACGTGCCCTCGCGGCCGCGGCGGCTCTGCTCGCGCTCGCCCAGAACAAGGGTGCGGTGCGGCGCGACGTCACGGCGGCCGACCTCGCGTCGCTCCTCGCCGGGCTGCCGACCGCGAGCGGCCGCCCGCGCGAGATGTACCTCGAGGTCATCCTCGCCGGCCTCGCACCGGTGCCGCGGCACTGAGCCCGTCGACCGCCGCCGGTCCGACCACCATCGCGCCGCCGACCCGACCGACACGCAGACTCGAGGACCCTCTACCCTCGACGGGTGCCTGATGCCGCTCCGTCCCGAAGCAGGCCGGAACTCAAGGCGCTCACAGGGCTGCGCGCGGTCGCCGCGCTCGCCGTCGTTCTCTCACACACCGGCCTACCGCAGAGCATGCCGGAGTTCGCGCACAAGATCGTCGGCTGGGGATTCGTGGGTGTCCCGCTGTTCTTCATGCTGTCCGGCTTCGTGCTCGCGTACAACTACCCCGACCTCAGGCCAGGGCGCGGGCGAGGGCGCGGCATCCTCAAGTTCTACGTGGCACGGGTCGCCCGGGTCATGCCGCTCTACTGGGTGATGATCGCGTTCTGCGTCGCCGACTACTACGTCGCCGGGCGAGACCAGTACCCGTCCGCCTTGTGGCAGAACGTCCTCGCGGTGCAGGCCTGGAGTCCGGATGTCGATGTGGCGCAGACGCACTACAACGGGCCTGGCTGGTCGATCGGCGTCGAGCTGTTCTTCTACGGCTTGTTCCCGTTCCTCGCGGTTCCGATGGCCGCCCTTGCCCGACGCGCGGGCGTCCGCGGCCTGGCGCTGTTCATCGCATCAGCCGCGACGGTGGCGATCGGGTTGTGGATGTACTTCTGGCTCTCCGGCCGTGCCAGCCAGCCAGCGTCGATACCCGGGTCGGCGCACCGCTGGCTCTACCGCAACCCTCTCCCTCACCTCGTCAGCTTCTCGACCGGGATGGCTCTGGCGCACATCGCGACTCGGATCGGCCCGTGGCGGGTGTCCACCCACCACGTCATCCAGACGTCCGTCGTCGCGTACGTCCTCCTTCTCGCCGCGCTGCGGCCGTCGCCGTCGCCGTTCATCTCGGCCGGCTCCTACGGAGCGATGTTCGTCATCCCGTTCGCGGTCGCGATGCTCTCGCTCGGCTCCGGACACGGCTGGTTCGGCCGGCTGCTCTCGACGAGGCAGTTCGTCACGCTCGGCACGGCGAGCTACGCCTTGTACCTGACTCACCGTTGGCTGATCTGGCGGCTCGACTTCGGGGACCTCATCGGAAGCGCCCGCGGCTTCGCGCCGTACGTCGCTCTGATCCTGACCGTCGGCATCCTCCTCCTGATTGCCGAGGGCGCCCACCGGTACGTCGAGAACCCGGCGCGTCGATGGATGGTCGCCCGCTTCCGCCGCTGGACGGAGCCGTCCACGCAGGAGCGGCCAGGGAACACGCTCGTCCCCGATGAGGCGACGCCGGCCTCGGAACCGGTCGGACGCGAGCAGACGGCACCGTCGACCGGGTCGGTCGTTCGCGCTCGCTAGACCGCCGCGGCAGGTCCGCAGCCACCAGACCTGCCGCCGCCGTCATCCCTCGCGGTGTGGTGTGGGCGCCATTCGATGCGTGCGGTCTCCGGTCGCTGTAGGGCAGACGCGGATGCCCGCGGTGGGGCCGGTAGGCGAGACGACCACGGCCTCGACACGGTCGGTCATGGCCGGATGCCGAAGGGGCCGAGGATGCCGCGGTCGATCCGCAGGCTCTCGGCCATCGCGAAGGCGTTGTCCGCGCCGAAGATGTCGGCGGCGCCGAGCTCGGCGCCCCATCGTCGTGCGCTCGCCGTGCCGGCGCGGGTGGCCAGGGCGTCGAAGTAGGCGTCGCTGACCGCCCAGATGTTGCCGTCGGTCCCGTACTCCTGGGCGATCGCCCGGAAGTCGACCTCCTCGATCGCCGCTCGTGCCTCGTCCTCCAGGTGTCGGATGTAGTCGCGCTGGCGCAGCACGTCGTCGCGGCTGCCGTATCGAGTGACGTGGCCGCCGACGAAGGTCTCGAACGGGTAGTCGAGGATCTGGTCGTGGGCTCGAACCCACCCGGGGATGTCCTCGGAGACGGCAAGGTCGCGGAACGGCACCCAGCCCGGGTAGACCACGTCCACGACCATCAACACCCGATGCCGCGGTGCGTGGATGAAGATGTTGTCAGGGCTGTGGTTGGGTCCGTGGAACGCGAGGTCGAGCACCTGGTCGCCGGCGTGAACTCGGGTGGACCGGCGGAAGGTGCGGGTTGGGAGCGGCCGGTCGGGGTCGCCCGCCGCCCGCAGCAGCGCGGCTGTCGTTGCGTGCGAAATACGTTGCGCACGATCGGGATACAGCGACGCCGCACCGATGTGGTCGGCGTGCGAGTGGCTGTAGACCACCTGGGTCACCTCGGCGGTCGTCACCCGCCGGATCGCGCGCAGGATGTTGTTCCCGAGCGTCGGTGGGGCGTCGACCGCGATCACCCCGTCGCCGCTGACGAGGAAGATCATCTGGGTAGCGCCGTCGGCGAGCCAGAACACACGGTCGCCGATCTCCTCCAGGACGTAGCCCTCCGCAGGGATCTGCGGACCTCGGGCGTTCGGCGGCACGGGCAGTCGGTCCGTACTCGCCGCCGCGTGCGTCGCCGGCGACCACGACGCTGCCGCGAGACCGGCGATCGTCGAGACCGCGCCCGCGCGAAGCACCGCACGCCGGCCCGAGTGGCGGGTCGCGACCGGCGCGGCGGGATCGGCGCCCGGTGGTAGCGCATTCGGCGCCGACCGTTCGGCGGGCTGCTCGTGACGACTGTGGTCGGACATGGCTCTCCTTGGTCGAGATGAGCTGGCAGTCAGGGACTCGACGGCCCGTGCGATATGTCGGCATCGGACCGGCAGACGTCGCCCTCCAGACGAAACGGAGATTCCCTCCGTTTTTTGTTCAGATACACTAAGCGGAGCATGCCTCCGGAAAAAAGCCTCTCACGCCAACCTCGCCGCGACGCCGCCCGCAACCGCGCGGCGCTACTCGCTGCCGCTGCGGCGCTGTACCGACGCTCGGGGCCGGAGGTCGCGCTCGACCATGTCGCCCGAGAGGCCGGTCTCGGTATCGGCACGCTGTACCGGCACTTCCCCACTCGCCGCGCCCTGGTCGAGGCGATCGTGGAGGAACGGCTCGACCGACTCGTCGAGATGCTCGAGAAGGCGAATGCCACACCGGACGCCTGGGCGGCAGTCACCGACGTCGTACGACGCTTCACCCTTGCTCAGGCGGATGACGGCGCGCTGGCCGACGTCGTGGCGTCACATCTGGACGCCCGCCCCGAGACCGCCCGCCGGCGGGCATCCGTCCACGACCTGCTCCATCAGCTGATGACCCGCGCGGTGGCCGACCGTCAGATGCGTGGGGACGTCACCGCGGCCGACGTCCTGGCCATCACGTGCGGCGTCCGCAGCGTCGTCGGCACAGCCCGCACCGCTCGAGAACGGCGGCACGTCGCGGACCGCTACGTCGACGTCATCCTCGCCGGGCTCGCCGCACGCTGACGTCCGGCGCGACCGGCGCGACCTGTGCCGCCGGGTCTCAACGCGGCGGGAGGACGCAGAGCTCGGTGCCGTCCGGGTCGGCGAGCACGGTCCACGGGGCGGCACCCTGGCCGATGTCGACCCGGGTGGCGCCGAGCGCCAGCAGCCGCTCGACCTCGGCCGGCTGCTCGCTCCCGGCCGCCGGCCGCAGGTCGAGGCGGATGCGGCTCTTGCCGCTCTTCGGAGGGACCGGCGGCCCGCTCCAGGTGATCTTCGAGCCACCGCTCGGCGACTGGACGGCGGTCTCCTCGTCCTGGTCCCACACGAGCGGCCAGCCGAGCACCTCGCTCCAGAAGAGGCCGACCTGCCGGGTCCCCTCGCAGTTGACCGCCCCGATGCAGCCCGTGCCGGCGAGGAAGCCGTTGCCCGGTGGGATGACGCAGAGCTCGTTGCCCTCCGGGTCGGCGAGCACGACATGGTCCTCATCCGGACCCTGGCCGATGTCGAGGTGCCGCCCACCGAGGGCCAGGGCCCGCTCGACCGTGGCCCGCTGGTCGTCGAGCGAGGTGCTCGTCAGGTCGAGGTGAATCCGGTTGGGGCCGGCCTTCGCTACCGTCGTGGGTGCGAAGAAGACGTCGAACCCGTTGACGTCGCGCTCGCCCGGCGGGAGCGTCACCCCGCCGTCCCCGATCTCCCGCTGCAGCACGCCGGCCCAGAACCGCGCGAGCCGCTCGGGGTCGAGCGCATCGAACGTCACTGCCGCCACGTCACACGTCATCCCACGTCACTCCCGCTCCCACTGCCAACGTCCGACCCGACCCACACCTCGCCACGCTAGGCACGTGTGCCGTGACCAGGCAACCGAGTTTGCCACTGCGGCAGGTCCGCCCGCGTCGGTCTGGCCGCGGGCCGGTCTGCGCCAGAACGAAACATCGCGCGCCGATGAGTTGCTGCCGTAGGATGCATGCATGGTGGTAGCACTGCAGATCAGGAATGTGCCCGACGAGATCCGGGACGCGCTTACCGAGCGCGCCCGCCGGGAGGGCCGGTCGCTGCAGTCGGTGCTGCTCGAGATCATCGAGCAGGAGGCTGGACGATCACGCAACGTGAGCATTCTGGACTCGTTCCGTCATCGCTCCGACGGCAGCCACGTCGGAGCGGAGGAGACGGCGTCGGAGATCGCTTCGCTGCGTCGCGAGCGCGACCACATCATCGAGCACCGGTGATCGTGGTCGACGCCAGCGTGCTGGTCGACGCTCTGCTCGACGACGGCGTCGCCGGAGAGGCGTCCCGGCAGGCGCTCACGACGGACCCGCAGTGGGTTGCGCCCGAACACATGCTGACCGAGGTGCTGGCTGCCACCCGCGGGCGCGTGCTCGCCGGCAAGGTCACCGAGGATCGCGGCGCCGAGGCTATCCGCCAGATGCGCCGGATCGACCTCGAGGTCGTGCGGCTCGGCGATATCTCCGACCGGGTGTGGGGCCTCCGGCACGGCATGACCGCCTACGACGCGGCTTACGTGGCGGCCGCCGAGACCCGGGACTGCGCGGTCGTCACTCGCGACCGCAAGTTCGCACGCACACCCGGAATCCGGTGCTCCGTCATTACCGTATGACCCCGTACCTCGGGTCAGCCCTTGAGCAGCTGGCGGGCCATGACGATGCGCTGGATCTGGTTGGTGCCCTCGTAGATCTGGGTGATCTTGGCGTCGCGCATCATTCGCTCCAGCGGGAAGTCGCGGGTGTAGCCCGCGCCCCCGAGCAGCTGCACGGCATCCGTGGTCACTTGCATGGCCACGTCGGAGGCGAAACACTTCGCGGCGGCACCGAAGAACGGCAGGTCGGCATCCCCGCGTTCCGACTTCGCCGCCGCCACATAGACCAGCTGGCGCGCCGCCTCGAGCTGCATCGCCATGTCGGCGAGCATGAACTGCACGCCCTGGAAGTCGG
>JBOFBK010000640.1:0-10189 GCA_051645525.1 Dermatophilaceae bacterium
TGGGCGGGCTCGACGCCGACCACGGCGACGACGAGGACCACCAGGTCGAGCTCGTCCCTGCGAGCATCGCCAAGGGCGTCGAGTTCGACCCGGGTCGTTCCTCGTCGAGCCGAGCGCGATCGTCGCCGCCGAGCCCGACGAGCGCACTGGCCTCCGGCGCCTCTACGTCGTCCTCACCCGAGCGGTGTCCGGCCTGAGCGTCGTCCACTCTCGACTGCTGCCGGAGGCACTCGCGGCGCCCTGACGGTACGGGAGGCGGCGCCAGCGGCATCCGCCGTCTCGGGGTTGACAACGTACAACTTATTGGTTGTATATTGGTCTCGTGACCGGGAGCAGCGAGGACCGGACGGACGCTCTGTTCCACGCGCTCGCCGACCGGACGCGGCGCGACATCCTGCGGCGCGTGCTGGCCGGGGAGCACTCGGTCACGACCCTGGCGGCGAGCTACGACATGAGCTTCGCCGCCGTGCAGAAGCACGTCGCCGTGCTCGAACGAGCCGGCCTGCTCACCAAGCGGCGCAGCGGCCGCGAGCAGCTGGCCAGCGGCGACGTGCAGGCGGTCCGGTCCGTCGCCTCGATGCTCGACGAGCTCGAGGACGTCTGGCGAGGCCGGGTCGCCCGCATCGACGCGCTGCTCGGCACACCACCAGCCGGCAACCCGCCGGTCGACACCCCGCCGGTCGACACACCACCAACCGGCCCCCCGCCGGTCGACGCGCCACCGGCCGACACACCACCACCCGCAACGACAACACAGGAGAGCTGACATGCCCGTCACCGACATCACCAAGGACCTGGACAGCCGCACCCTCGTCATCGCCGCCGAGTTCGCCGCCCCGGTCGAGCGCGTCTGGGCGATCTACGCCGACCCGCGCCAGCTCGAGCAGGTCTGGGGCCCGCCGACCTACCCCGCGACCTTCGTCGACCACGACCTGCGCCCCGGCGGCCGGGTGACGTACTACATGACCTCCCCCGAGGGCGAGAAGTTCGCCGGCTACTGGGAGGTCACCGAGGTCGAGGCACCCACCCGGTTCGTCTTCCGGGACGGCTTCGCCAACGCCGAGACCTTCACCCCCAACCGCGACCTGCCGGTCTCCGAGAACACCTATGTCTTCGAGGCCGCTGGCACGGGAACACGGGCCACGTACACCTGTACCTACGCCACCACCGAGGCGATGCAGCAGGTGCTCGACATGGGCATGGAGGAGGGCGCCCGCGAGGCGATGAACCAGATCGACGGGTTCCTCGCGGCCAACCCGGCCTGACGACCGACCCGACCGGATGACGCCCGCGCCGGTGTCGAGGATGCCGCCGGGCCGGTCGGCCGGCAACGGGGATGTCGAGCGGGAACGGACATCCGCATGTCGAGCGGGAACGGACCTCCACGCCCGCTCGACATCCCCGCCACCTCGGCGGCATGAGGACGACACCACTCGAGCGCAGGTATCCGGTCAGGGTGCAGCGGCGGTGATCGACCAGGCCTGCGGGTCGCGCCCGGGCCGCAGTCGGCGCCAGCCGAGCACCGCTGCTGTGGCCAGCACGAGCGTCGGCACGGTGGCGACCGCCCAGCTGAACGACTGCGGCGGGCCAGGGACCGGCCCCAATGGCAGCACCGCCAGCCGCCCTTCGCCGCGTCCGCTCGGCCCGTCGACGACGAACTCGATGCTCCACCGGCCCCCGGCGCCGTCGCCGGTGAACGCCACGACGTCGAGGCCCCAGGACTCGCGCTGCCGCGGATGACGCACCAGCGGCGCCTCCTCGAAGTCCTCCAGGGCCGCGCCGGTGGGGGTGCGCACGGTCAGCGAGCCCGACTTTCCGGCGATGCCGCCGTCGGGGTCGATGACGAGGTCGAACGAGCGGCCTTCGAGCATCGGCCAGTGGCTGAACCCGAGGTCGAGGCGGTAGGGCCCGGCTTGCACCTGCTCTCGATGCACGATCTCGACCGGCTCGGCGGCGAGGGCCGCAGGCGGCATGGCGGCGCTCAGACCGCTCAGGCAGATCACGGCCACCAGGGCTGCCGAACGACGAGTCACGATGCGAATCACGAGTCCTCCAAGAATGACGTGGTAGCCCTGAGGCGACGCCTCGGCCGATGCCTTGGCGAGAGACCGGGTGGGGCGAGCAGGTGCGATGACCGGAGCGTGACCGCGCTCACCGGAGCGAACGCAGCAGGTTGCCGAGCTGCCAGCCGCCGAGCGCCAGCACCGCGCCCACCACCACCGACACCACGACGGTGAGCGGCGAGGGCGCCTGCATCGCACCCTGGCCGCCGGGGAAGAGCTCGCCGCCGTGGAAGAAGAGCACGGTGAGCAACGCGCTGGATGCCGCGCCCGCAGCCGCCACGACGGCCCGGGCCGGCCAGCGCCGACGTGCTCCGACGACCAGCACGAGGTCGATGAGCAGGCCGGCGAGCAATGCCACGGCGGGCAGCCCGTCCGCGAACCCGGCGACACGCCGACCCTCGGCGAGCACGTCGTCCCGGACGAAGAGGCCGAGCGACGCCGCGTACCAGTCGGTGCCGGCGATGGCGAACCACCCGTAGAGCAGCTTGAGCCCGACGACGGCGGCACCGACCGCGGTGGCGGTGAACGGCGCCCGCGTCGCGGCCGCGGCCAGCGTCATCACGACGACGAACGACGCCGTGAGGTAGACCCGCACCGGGTCGATGTCGAGGCCACCGGTGGGCACCAGCGTGGCGAGCACCGAGAACACCAGAGACCCGTAGGCCGCCAGCAGCGCTGCCACCACCGCCACACCGAGCGCCCTGGAGCCGAAACGCTGGGTCCTGCCGGTGCCGCCGTAGCTGCGCGACACGAAGGCGGCGACCGCGCCGACCATGCTGAACGTCACGCAGGACAGCAAGGCGATGTGCGGAGGCGACAGGATGGTCACGTCGAAGCCGTAGACCGTGTGCCACCACTGATCCCACAAGCCGCTCACGACGAACATCGCCGTGCCGAACCCGGCGAGCAGCACCGGCACCGGGATCGGCGCGAGCGACAGACGGCCCTCGGCACGCTGCTCGCGCAAAATGCGCAACGACACCGCCAGGCACGGCAGCCCGACGACCGCGGAGCTGGAGTAGATCACCAGGTGCGGCAGCGTGAAGAACGTGTCGGGGCCGACATCGGTGTGCCACTGGATGTCCCACGCCAGACCGGTGACGCCGAGGAACGAGCCGAGGGCGAGCAGCCAGGCGACCGCCGGCGGAATGGGGTGCCGGGTGCTCGTCGCCAGGGCAGCGGTGGCCGCATGGGCGATCGGCCGGGCCTGAGGCGGCACGCTCCTGGCCGACTCGGCGGGGATGCTGGTCATGGTCGGGTGGTCCTCTCTCGGTGCGGGTCAGCGGATGACGATCGGCAGGACTGTCTCAGTGGTGTCGTCGGGCTGCTCGGTCGTCAGCTCGTCGGGCTGCTCGGTCGTCAGCTCGTCGGGCTGCTCGGTCGTCAGCTCGTCGGGCTGCTCGGTCCTCGGCCCGGCGGGCGGTTCGGTGGCAGGGCCTTCTCGCTCGACCCGCACGCGCACGTCCCAGCGGCCCGACATCGGGAACAGGTCGCCCTCCAGGGCATAGCGGCCACCCCCGAGAGGGCGAGCGGTGGTGACCTGACCGGCATGACCCATGCGCGGCATGGTGGCCCCGGCGACGACCGAGGCGTCCGCCACCGGGTTTCCCCCGGCGTCGGTGACGAGCACCTCGGCGTCCTGCGCGCCGGCCGAGGGCTCGGGCACGGTCAGCGCCACGGTGAGAGCCCCCGCGGTGCCGGTGACGGTGGCGGGTTCCACCGCGCCGCAGGCCGTCAGGGCGAGCCCCGCGGCGGCCATGGCCGCGACCACTCCGATCCGCCGCCGGTGAGCAGGTGTCGCCCGGTCGTGGCGGGCAGACGTCATCCGGTCGTGGCGGCCGGGCGTCATCGGGTCGTGGCGGGCAGACGTCGCCCGGTCGTGGCGGGCAGACGTCATCCGGTCGTGGCGGCCGGGCGTCATCGGGTCGTGTCGAGCGGACGTCGCCCGGTCGTGGCGGCCGAGCGTCATCCGTCGCGGTGTCGGCACGATGCGCCAGGTCATGATCCGACCTCGAGCCGCAGCGGCACGGTGAGGACCCGGTCGCCGTGGCGGAACTGCAGCCACGCGTCGTACTCGCCGGCCGCGGGAAACGAGTACGCGAAGTCGACCGTCGAGTCGCCGGCCGGTTCGCTCGACGTCGGTGCCGTGGCTCCCGCCGGCCCGCCGCGGATCTCACCGAGGTGGGCCGCGATCGGGTCCTCCGGCCCGGCGGGCGACCCGGCCAGCACCGGCACGGGCGACATCGGACCCACCGCGTGGACATGAGCGAAGACGCCCGAGCCGCGGTGGCGCAGCATCAGGTGGCCCTCCATGCCCAGCCACTGCTGCAGCCGGACATCGGCGCCGCCGTCGGTGACCCGGGCGCGGAGCCCGATCGGCGCGCCCGCCACCAGGCGTCCGGACGCGCTCACCTCGACGTCGACACCGGCCAGCTCGTGCCGGCCCAGCCCACCGGGCACCGCGGCCGGGGTCGAGGGCGGCGGCCCGCCCACGGTCACCACCCGCTCGACCACCTGGCCGCCGACGTCGCCGACGTCGCCCGGTACCCCGCGCGTGAGCTCGGCCCGCAGCTCGTGCCGGCCAGGGCCGGCCGGGGTCCACTCCACCCGGTAGCGCCCCGGCCCGACCCGAGCCGGATGCAGGTGCGCGAAGTCGGCCGCGGTGGGCCCGGTGAGCGCGAGGTGCACCAGGGCCTCGTGGTGCGGCGTGACGTCGTCGACCGGCCGACCGGTCGACCCGTCGACCAGGGTCAGCTCGAGCACCGCCTGCCGCCCGGCCTGGGGCTGTCCGCTCGGGGTGGTGACCAGCATCGCGGCGTGCGGGAGGTAGGCCGGTGCGGCATCCGCTCGGCCGGGAAGGTTCAGCGGTGCAGCCGCCAAGGGGCCGGCACCGCGAACGGCACCTCCGGTCGGGCCGCCGATCACCGGGCCGCTGGTCACCGAGCCGCCGATGGCCGGGTCGACCGGGTCGGGAACGGGCAGCGGCACCACGCTGAGGGTCACCGCCGCAGCGAGGGCTGCGACGACGAGGGGCGGGGTGGACCGCGCGAGGACCGCCGAGACCCGCGGGGCGCGACGACGGGTGAGTACCGCGAGGCCGACCCCGGCCACCGCGACCGCTCCCCCGCTGGCGTAGAGGATGGAGCGCGCCGGCTCCCCCGGCTCGGGCACCGGAGGCGTCACCGTCACCGGGATGCGCGCCACGCCGAGCCCGGCGGCCGCTTCGGGCAGCGCCAGCTCGAGCTCCCAGGGGCCGAGCCGGTCGACGCGCACCTGGGTCGGATACGGCGCGGAGTCGCCGGGAAGCAGCCGGACGGTGGCCGCCGGCGCCGCCGGTCGCGGTGAGCTCGTGGGCCAGGCACGCAGCTCGACGGTCGTCGCCGTGTCTGCCGGGGCCATGAGCTCCAGGTCGACGAGCAGGTCGTCGGGCACCCGGGACACCACCCCGAGCACTGCTCTGATCTGCAGGCCACCGACATCGGTGGTGACCACCTGTGGCGACGAGGTCGGGCCGCCGTGAGCGGACGCGGTCTGCGGCACCGCCAGCGTCACCAGCGCCCAGAGCGCGAGCACGACCCACCCGGCGTGCCCTCGAACCGGGCCGGCGCCACGAGCGGGCGGTCGGCCGGCTCGGGTGCCAGAGGTCGCGGTACTCACCGTGCCATCGTCATCCGGCGACACACGGCTGCGGTATCCGTCGTCGCGCAGATCCGGCCGGCGCACCATCCGCCACTCGACAGAGAACCGCATCCATCGAGCGGTGGAGATCTCCGGGACAGCACGCGCCGCCCGCTCGCCGTGGCTGTCCAGGCCGCCGTCACCGGGCTAGCATCCGCGCCATGCACCGTGACCGCGCCTACCTGGCGAGCGCACCGGTCTGGCTGTGCGCGGCGATGTCGGTCGCCACGGTCGTCTTCACCGTGATCGAGCCACCGACCGCTCCCGATGGGTTCGGACAGTGGGCCGGGGTCATGAGCGCGCTCGCGGCCTGCGCCTGCATCCTCGTCGTCCGCCGTGCGCCGTGGCTGGTCCTGGTGGGCGCGCTGGTGCACCTCGCGCTCGACTTCGGCACGGCCGCCGGCTCCCCGGTCGGCTTCGTGCTGCTGGCAGTCGGGTGCGGTGCGGTGGGTGCGTGGGGACGGCACGGGGTGGCCCCGGTGCCGTTGGCGATGAGTGTCGCCGTCGGGTCCGCGCTCGCCGGCACCGACGACGGCCCGGAGGTCGTCTGGGCCACCGTGCTGGTCACCCTGGTGGCGGGCCTCTCGGCAGCGGTCGGGCTCGGCGCCCGGCGGCAGGAGCGGATCATGACCCAGCTCCGGGCGCAGCACGACCAGCTCGTCGCGCTGCAACGCCGGGAGACCGAGGCCGCTCTGGTGACCGAGCGGGCCCGCATCGCCCGTGAGGTGCACGACGTGGTGGCGCACCACGTGTCGGCGCTGCTGATCCAGGCGCAGGCCGCACAGCGGCAGGCCGCCGCCACCGGGCCGGGAGAGGCGGGCCGCTGGCAGGAGGTCACCGACGCCGCCCGGGTGATCCTGCACTCGATGCGCCGGCTGGTGGGACTGCTCCGCACCGTCGACGACGGTCGCGACGACCTCGCCGCTGCGAGCCGCTCGCCCCAGCCCACCCTCGCCGACCTCCCGGCCCTGGCCGACCGCACCCGCGGCGTCGGGCTCGACGTCGCACTCGAGCTGCCGGAGCAGCTCGGCGACATCGTCCCCGAGGTCCAGCTGGCGGGCTACCGGATCGCCCAGGAGGCGGTCACCAACGTGCTGCGTCACGCATCGGCCAGTCGGGCGGTGGTCCGGGTCTCCCGCGAGGACGGGGCACTACTGCTCGAGATCGAGGACGACGGGCAGCTGACCGGGGAGTTCCACGCCGGCACCGGGCTGATCGGCATGCGCGAGCGCGCGGCCAGCCTCGGCGGTCATCTCGACGTCGTGGCCCGGCCCGGGAGCGGTCTGCGGGTGCACGCCTGGCTGCCACTCACCCCGGATGCCGCGGCGCGGCATCCGGCCCGGCGTCCGGTGGCCCGGTGACGACTCCGGCGACCACCGGACACCCGACGATCCGGGTGGCGGTCGTCGACGACCAGCCCCTGGCCCGCGGCGGGCTGCGTACCATCATCGACGGCGAGCCGGACCTGACCGTGGTCGGCGACGCGGCCGACGGGGCGGCCGCCGTGCGTCTGGTCTCGCGCACCGCGCCCGACGTGGTCGTGATGGACCTGCGGATGCCGGTGATGGACGGCATCGAGGCGACCCGCCGGATCGTCGCCGACGAGAACCGCACCCAGGTGCTCGTGCTCACGACGTTCGACGACGACGAGCTCGTGCGGGACGCCCTCGCCGCCGGAGCCGCCGGCTTCCTGCTCAAGGACGCCTCGCCCGAGCAGCTGGTCGGTGCGATCCGGGTCATCCACGGCGGCCATGCCATCCTCTCCCCCGAGGTGACCCGGGCCGTGGTCACCCGGTCGCTGACCACCGGCGGCGGCCCCGACGCGGTCGCGGCGTCGGCCGTCGGCCGGCTCACCGGGCGCGAGCGCGAGGTCGTCGCCCTCGTGGCGAACGGCTTGTCCAACAGGGAGATCGCCGACCGCCTGGTGGTCGGCGAGGGCACCGTCAAGACCCACGTGTCCAATGCTCTCGGCAAGACCGGATGCCGGTCGCGCGTCCATCTGGTGGCGCTCGCCTACGAGTCCGGCATGGCCTACGAGACAGCCCTCACCGACCCACCACCTCGGCCCGGCCAGCCCGGATGACGCCGATGCGCCGCGGCCGCGAGGACGGCACCTGCCGCTGATCGCACGCCACCCCCACCGCGTCGGCGCTCCGGACGGTTTCGCGGATGACGCCCGGTCACCGCCGCGCGGGCGTCATCCGGACCCGGGTCGGACGGGTACCATCGTCGGTTCGCCAGTATGGCCACTCCACGAGACCCGAAGGGCGGACCCGCCGTGCCCGCGCCGTCCGCCGCACCCACCGACGACGTGCTCGCCCGGGAGCAGGCACATCTCGAGCACGCGCGCGACCAGCTGCGCCGCATGCGCGAGGCCTCCGGCCGGCTCGACCCCGGCACCGCCGGCGATGCGTACGCCAGCGAGCTCCTCGGCCGGGTGCTCGCCCGGCGGGTGGCCGCCCTGCAGGACGACCCGCACACCACGCTCTTCTTCGGTCGCATCGACACCAGTACCGCGCACGGTGACGAGACGTTCCACATCGGCCGCCGGCACGTCGGCGACGACCGCGGCGACCCTGTGGTCATCGACTGGCGGCGCACCTGTCTCGACCGCGTTCTACCGTGCATCGCCCGCCGACCCGATGGGTGTCCGGCTCCGGCGCCGCTTCGGTGTCGATCGCGGCCGGCTCACCGCCTACGAGGACGACCGGCCGGCCGGCGCAGACCTCGCCGATGGAGCAGTCGCCGCCGACGGGGTCGCCATCGACCGGGACGACGCTGCCGGTGCTGACGGCACCGACACCGCCGGCACCGCGGGCGTGCACACCGCGGGCCTCGCCGCCACCCGCCACAGCGCCATCCTCGCCGCCGAGATCGAGCGCCCTCGGTCCGGCCCGATGCGCGACATCGTCTCGACCATCCAGCCCGAGCAGGACGAGATCGTGCGCAGCGACGTCGGCACGAGCATCTGCGTCCAGGGCGCGCCGGGCACCGGCAAGACCGCGGTCGGTCTGCACCGCGCCGCCTGGCTGCTCTACGCGTTCCGGTCCCGGCTCGAGCGCTCGGGCGTGCTCGTCGTAGGGCCGAACCGCGCATTCCTCGACCACATCGGCGCGGTGCTCCCGAGTCTGGGTGAGGTGCGGGTCCAGCACGCGACCGTCGACTCCCTCCTCGACCGCGGCCGAGTCCGCACCGAGGAGCCCACCGAGGTCGCGACGCTCAAGGGCGACGCCCGCCTCGCCGCCGTGCTGCACCGGGCCGTCTGGTCGCACGTCGGCACGCCCGACGAGGCGCTGGTCGTGCCGCGCGGGGCCCGCCGATGGCGCGTGCCGGCGTACGAGGTCCGCGACGAGCTCGACGCGCTCACCACTCGCGGCGTGCGCTACTCCGCCGCCCGTGAGCTGCTTCCCCAGCGGCTGGCCCACCGCGTGCTCCTGCAGCTGGAGCGTGCGGGTCACATCCCCGACGACCGGGTGCAGGACGCCATCGCACGCTCGGCTCCGGTGCGCACGTACCTGCGGGCCCTGTGGCCGGCCCTCGACCCGACCGCCGTGCTGTCCGATCTCTTCTCGGATGCCGACGCGCTCGCCGCAGCGGCGCACGGCATCCTCACCCCGGACGAGCAGCGAATGTTGTTGTGGCGCAGTCCGCCTCGGACCAAGGGCGCCGCACGATGGAGCACAGCCGACCTCGCACTGCTCGACGAGGTGGCCGACCTGCTCGACCGCACCCCCAGCCTCGGCCACGTCGTGCTCGACGAGGCGCAGGACCTCTCCCCCATGCAGCTGCGCGCGGTGGGCCGCCGCGCATCGACCGGATCCCTCACGGTGCTCGGCGACCTCGCCCAGGGCACCACCCCGTGGGCCGCGGAGTCCTGGGACCACGCCATGGCCCACCTGGGCCACCCCGCGCACGTGCGAGTCGTGCTCGACCGGGGCTTCCGCGTACCCGGCCTGGTCATCGACTTCGCCGCCCGCCTGCTCCCCGAGATCGCACCGGGCCTCGGAGTGCCGAGAGCGGTGCGTGACGACCCCGGCGAGCTGACGGTCATCCGGCCGGATGACGGTGAGCTCGCCTCCGCAGTGGTCCAGGCCGTGCACATTGCCGTCGTCGAGCCCGGCACGGTCGGCGTCATCTGCCGGGATGACACCGTCTCCGACCTCGATGCGGCGCTGACGTCAGCCGGGCTGGCGCACGGACGGCTCGGCGCCGGCCACGGCGATGACGCGGACCACCGGGTGGAGTTGGTGCCGGCGAGCATCGCCAAGGGACTCGAGTTCGACCGCGTGGTCGTGGTCGAGCCGGCGGCCATCGTGGCTGCCGAACCCGACCGGCGCACCGGTCTGCGCCGGCTCTACGTCGTACTCACCCGGGCCGTCTCGGCGCTCACCGTGGTGCACACCGCTCCACTGCCCGATGCCCTCGCGGACGCTCGGCCGGACTGAGCC
>JBOFBK010000641.1:0-3500 GCA_051645525.1 Dermatophilaceae bacterium
CTCGAGGGGCATGCGCAGCACGATGCCGCGACCTTCCTTGGTGACCTCGAGCGGGCCGTCGCCCGTCCTCGGCTTCATCGCCGCCATAGTCATCCCTTCATCGCCGCGGCTGCGGGGCTGCGCGCCGCGTGGTGCACCGACGCTGGGCCGCCGGGTCTGCCGGCGATTATCCCGCAGCGGCGACCCGATGACGAAATCCGCGGACCGTCGCGGATCGACCCGGAGTGCCCGGACCGCACCGTGCTCAGGGCGGCTGGTCCCCCCAGGGCACCCGAGTCAGGAACGACACGCTGTAGACGAGGACCGCACCGGCGAGCACCACGACGACGAACGCCACCCGACGCCGCCAGTGCGGCGCGATCGACCGCCCACTCGCCGTACGCATCGCCACCGACGACAGCAGCGCGGCCAACGGGAAGTCCAGGAGCAGGAAGCGCCACATCGAGGTGATCGGCCGCACCACGGCGACGAGGTAGAGCGGGTAGGCAAGAGCCCAGGCACGTGCCTCCACGCTGATCCACCGGCCGTGCCGGCCGAGCACCAGCGCGACGTACGTCGCCACCAGACCGAGGAGCACCACGACCCCGCCGAGACCCTTCGCGTCCCAGGCCCACTCGAGCCATTGCACGAAAGGCCCGGCCTCGGGACGCTGCCCCCACGCTGACTGGACGTCGACGAAGGCGGTCGGCCGCCCGGTCGCCACACCGGCCACCGCCGGCCAGGCCACCGTCGCGGTCGCCAGGGCCGCCAGCAGCATCGTGATCCGCCATCGTTCGCCGGCCAGGAAGGGCCCGGCACGACCGCGGTCCTCCCGCCAGCGCACCACCAGGTGGATGACGACGACCACACCGAGCGCGGGAGCGACTCCGCGCGTGAAGCCGAGCGCGAGCGCCAGCCCGGCCACCGCGAGGTAGCGACGGCGGATCAGCAGGAGTACCGAGGCGGCGACCAGGACGGCACCGAGGGCCTCGGTGTACGGCATGCTCAGGATCGGTGTCGCGGGGTACAGGCACCACAGGCCGGCCGCCACGAGGGCCAGCCGCTCGCGCTCCGGCTGACGTTCCGCGTGCTCCGTCGTCCGCAGCACGGCCCAGATCAACACCGTGGCAACGGCACCCAGCACCAGGTTGAGCGCGATCGCCGCGGAGGTGAACGACATCCCCGTGACCATGAGTACCCGGACGAGGTACGGGTACAGCGGGTAGAAGGCCCACTCGCTGTAGGCGAAGCGCCCGTTCTCGGGGTCGCGTGCGAGGTCCGGCGGATACCCGTCCTCGGCGATCCGCCGATACCAGGCACCGTCCCACAGCTCGGGCATGTCGTCGAGCTGTGGGTCGAGATGGCCGACACCGGACGGGTTCTGGACGTTGGTGGCTGCCAGCCAGACGGCGAACAGCGACCACAGGCGCGACCCGGCGTAGACGAGGAGCAGCGTCCAGACCGGATGCCGCAACGCCAGCGCGGCGAGCGCGCGCCGGCCGGGCCGGGTCAGCAGCGACAGGCGCACCGGGAACGGCGGAGGTGACGCGTCATCCGCCCGGGTCTGCTCCGGGGCCTCAGTCGCCATCGGTGATGCTCCGCACGTCCCAGACGTATACGCCGCCGGTACGGGTCGGCGACCCGAAGACCCCGGTCAGGGATACCCGCATCGACTCGGCCGCGGGCCGACCCTCGGGGAGCACGATGGCGTCGACCCGGCCGGCCCGCAGGTCGGCCTCGAACTGGGCGACCTGCGCCGCGTCGGCCTGCACCGGGGTGTCCTCGTTGGCGGCCTTCGAGATCCACTGGGTCAGCAGGGTCGGGGTGGCGCCGTACTGGCCGAGCCGGTCGGGCTCGGGACCGGGGCCGACGAAGTACCCGGCGACGACCGGGAACCCCCAGCGGGCAGCGGCCTGCCACTCCAGTGCGCGGGTGTCGGCGACCCATGGCGGGGGCGCGGCCAGCACCGAGCCGCCGTCGTCGACCCACTGCTCCCACTCGCCGCCGGTGAAGAAGGCAGGGACCGGGTCGCGGGGCTCGGCGATCAGCGGTGTGGGCGTCATCGGTGCGAGCGCGACGAGGGCGACCGCGCCCCCGCCCGCCAGGGCCACTATCCGGCGACCCGTGCGACGATGCACGGCTCGGCGCAGCACCTCGACGCCCAGGGCCAGCAGTGCGGCGAGAGCGGGGACCGCGACCAGCGTGAGCCGGGTCGGCAGCACGTCCTGGATGACGGGAAGCCTTTCAACCACGGCCCACGGCCCGGGAACACCGGTCGCCTCGCCGTACACGACGATCTCCTCACCGAGCGAGAGCCAGCAGGTGAGCAGGACCACCACGACGAGCGTCCGTACGACGACACTGCGCCACAGCGCTCCGGCAGTCGCCGCGACCGCGATCCACACTGGGATGCCGAAGAACGAGTTCTCCTCGGTGCGGTTCATCGAGACCGCAGCCGACGCCCACGGGTCGGCGCCGAGCGAGCGCGTGGCCCGGCTCCACAGCTGGGCCAGGTCGTTGCCGCCGGGCGGGTGGTAGATGCCGGAGTAGCTCTGCGGTCCGGCGAACTGCCACCACAGCGGCACCGCCACGATTGCGAAGGTCACCCCGGCCGCGACGCCGAGCCCGGGAAGGACCCGGCGTAGGTCGACGCGCCGGTGCGCCAGCAGGGTGAGTCCGCCGATCGCGAGCCCGACCGCGGTGAGCAGCAGCACCTCCTCCCCGATGAACACCTGGGCCGCGGCGAGCAGGCCGAGCACCACGCCGTCGCGCCGGGTACGGCCGTGCCGGGCCAGCCGCAGGACCCGGTCGACGATGAGCGGCACGAGGAACTGCGCGACGAAGTTGAGGTGCCCGTTGGCGTGCGACACCATGCTCGGTGCGAAGCCGGCCAGCAGTCCGCCGAGGAATGCCGCCACCGGGTGCACCGGGAGGTGGCGCCGGAACACCCAGTACCAGCCGGACGCGGTGAGCGCGAGGCCGAGTACCACGACGACGACGAAGGTCCATCCTGGGCCGGCGACCATGGTGAGCGCGCCGAGCGGGAGACCGAGTCCGATGACCGCGGCGTTGGCCATGAGGTTCACGCCGTCGGGGTAGTTCTGCAAGTCGCTGAACAGCGGGTTGGAGAAGGTGGCGAGGTTGTGCGCGGAGGCCCCGAGGTACCACTCGAACGCCTGGTGGTCGCGCACGCCCTGCGACAGGTAGAGGCCGTCGACGTCGGCCAGCAGGTTGCTCAGCAGGTAGCCGGCGAGCAGCAGGTACGCCACCCCGGCAACCAGGTCGGCGAGGCGCAGGGGCGCCGGCGTGCCGGTCAGCGGGTCGGCGCCGGGCGGGGCGACGGTGCGCGACGGACCGGACGCCGCAGGCGTGCCCCCGGTGCCGGATGACGTCGCGCCGCCAGCCGGGTCCGGTGAACGGGCCGGCTCGGTGCCGGGCGGTAGCGGCGGCTCCCCACGGCGCCGCGCAATCTGTGCGTCGAGCTCGGCGATGCGGGTCTGGAGGCGGTCGACGACGTCGTC
>JBOFBK010000642.1:0-1106 GCA_051645525.1 Dermatophilaceae bacterium
GCCGTCGGTGTCGTGCTCGGCGAGGTACCGCTCGACCTTGGCGATGAGGTTGGCGTCGTGGGCGCGGCCGGCGTCGAGCCAGAACACCGCCGGGGTGGCGGAGGCGCGGGCGCGGGTGACGGCCAGCTTGACCCAGTCGCGGATCGGGGCGTCCTTGGTCTGGCAGGCCCGCCAGATGTCGCCGGCGGCGACGTCGTGCGTGGTGAGCACCTCGCCGGCGGTGGTGACGAGCTCGACCCGGCCGTCGGCGGGGATCTCGAAGGTCTTGTCGTGGCTGCCGTACTCCTCGGCCTTCTGCGCCATGAGGCCGACGTTGGGCACCGAGCCCATCGTCGCCGGGTCGTACGCGCCGTGCGCCTTGCAGTCGTCGATGACGGCCTGGTAGATGCCGGCGTAGGAGGAGTCGGGGATGACGGCGAGGGTGTCGTGCTCCTCGCCGTCGGGGCCCCACATGTGGCCGGAGGTGCGGATCATCGCCGGCATCGAGGCGTCGACGATGACGTCGCTCGGCACGTGCAGGTTGGTGATGCCCTTGTCGGAGTTGACCATCGCGAGGCGCGGGCCGTCGGCGAGGCCCTTCTCGATCGCCGCGCGGATCTCCTCGCCGTTGGGGAGGGCGGCGAGGTCGTCGAGGATGGAGCCCAGGCCGTTGGTGGGGGACAGGCCGGCGGCCTCGAGGTCGGCGCCGTAGGTCTCGAACACCTCGGGCAGGAAGGCCCGCACGACGTGACCGAAGATGATCGGGTCGCTGACCTTCATCATCGTCGCCTTGAGGTGCACCGAGAACAGCACATCGTCGGCCTTCGCACGGGCGACCTGCTCGCGGAGGAACGCGTCGAGGGATGACGCGCGCATCACCGTGGCGTCGACGACCTCGGCGGCCTGCACCGGCACGGCGTCCTTGAGGACGGTGACGGTGCCGTCGTCGGCGGTGTGCCGGATGGTGAGGGTGTCCGCGCCCTCGAGCACGACGGACTGCTCGTTGGACCGGAAGTCGTCCTTGCCCATCGTCGCGACGGAGGTTGCGCTGTCGGGGCTCCAGGCGCCCATCGAGTGCGGGTGCTTACGCGCGTAGTTCTTGACCGCGGCAGGCGCGCGACGGTCGG
>JBOFBK010000643.1:0-3484 GCA_051645525.1 Dermatophilaceae bacterium
CGGCCGCGACGACCTCGTCGCCTTCGTCCGCGGCCTCGGCCTTCCTCCCGAGGTGGAGGACCGGCTCTCCCGGATGACGCCCGCCACCTACGTGGGCCTCGCCTCCGAGCTCGTCGACCACCTGCCGTGACCGGTGCCCCGTCCGACACTCCCTCCAACGAACGTGGGTGAACATCGGCCCCCTGCCGATGGTTGTCACCCACATCAGGGCGACAACGGGAGTGGAGCACCGGAACGTGGGTGACAACCGTGCTCCTGCCGACGAGGTTCACCCGCGGTCTGGTGATATCGAAGGCGGAGCACCAGTCGTCCGCCCACGCCTGGTCCCACGCGCCGCGTGGGCAGCGGGGGACCCGCGGCCTGCCGATCCCGGCCACCCGGCGGTCGTCATCGGACCCGCCGATCTCGACGACCCCCGGGTCGCATCCCTGCTCGAGGAACACCTCGCCGAGATGGAGCCGAGCGCGCCGCCTGCGGACCGTCACGCGCTCGACCTCGAGGCGTTCCGCTCTCCCGGCGTGCGGTTGTGGGTCGCCCGGGTCCCACGCTCTGCGTGGGCGGTGGACGGCTCGCTGGTCGGGTCGGTGGCGCTGAAGGACCTTGGCGACGGCCATGTCGAGCTCAAGACGATGCGCGTGAGCCCGGCAGGTCGTGGCATGGGGCTCGGACGGCGGCTGCTCGAGCACGCACTGGCCGAGGCACATGCCGCCGGGGCCACCAGGGTCAGTCTCGAGACCGGGACCGCGGCCCAGTTCCGTCCGGCTCTCGCGCTCTACCGCTCCGCCGGATTCGTCGAGTGCCCGCCGTTCGGTGCCTACCGCGCCACCGAGCACAACACCTACCTCACCCGCACGCTCTGACCCCCGTCGAGCGCGTGCGGGACGCCCTGGCGTCAGGGAGCGGGCCATCCTGATGACGCCACCTCCTCGGGCGACCTTCGGCCCGAGCTCGTCGGCCGCGACGTCAATGGCGACTGCTGCCCTACCGACGATCGTCACACGTGTTCCGGCTCGGCCGGCCAGGCGTTTGCCCTGCTCACGATGGTCTGCACGTCAGAAGCGCGGAATCGTGGGGTCCGATCTGGCGATCCGACGGGCACGCTCGTCTCCATGGACAACGACGACGATCCAGAAGCCGACGCCCGCATGCCGGGCCCGATCAAGAGACGAGCGGTCCTCTCGACCGTCGGAGCCGGGATCCTGGCGACCTCGGTGCTGGCGGATGCCGAGAACGCGCGGGCCGCGGTCTCCTGGCGGCATCCGTTCACGAGACAGGCGCCGATCTCCAGTGGCTGGGGACCGAGGACGCCGCCGTGCAGCACATGTAGTCCTTTCCACACCGGGCTGGACTACATCCCCGGTGCCGGGGTTCCGGTGCACACCGTCGCCGCGGGCACCGTGGCCACCGTCGACTACAACGACAGCATCGGCTACCACGTCACGGTGACGCACGCCGACGGGTACTCGTCGTTGTACTGGCACCTGCAGGGCGCCAGCCCGCTACGACGCGGCTCGACCGTTCCGGCATCCGCGCTGATGGGTCACGTGGGTGACACGGGCTCGCAGTCGACCGGGCCCCACCTGCACGTCGAGATCCGCCACCCGTCGTCGACCGCCCGCAACAGTTCGGTCGACCCCTATCCGCTGATCCACAACGCCCCCCTCGCGACACCGGGTGCGGGCACCGTTACCGAGGAGGACGAAATGCGCATTTTCCAGGACAACACCGGTCGGTACTTCTTCGTCGGACCAGCCGGCATGAAGCACATCGGAAACCCGCAGCACCTCGCGTTGCTGCAGCGGGTCGTCGACCGGCAGAACACCACCTTCAATGTCGCGGAGATCGACATGATCGCCTCCTACATGAGGGCGTGACCTCGGCGGTATCGCAATCGCTGCCCGGCCGACTCCGTGCGCCGTAGTCGCGCGGAGGGAGGCCAGGCTGTGCACCGCGAGCTTCGTGCGTCGTAGCCGCGCGGAGGGAGGCCAGGCTCTGCACCGCGAGCTTCGTGCGTCATCCGGCAGTAGGGCGGCGGCACGCCCGACCTCGAGACGGGTCAGACGGTGACGCCGCCCCGGGGCGTCTCGAAGGTGACCGACATCAGCCCTGGCGTACCGTGCGGCGAGACGAACTCGAAGTCGATGGCCGACGAGGTGTCGTCGGCGGGCAGGCCGAGCCAGTCGCGTACCCGATCGGGATCGCCGGCGATCTGCAGCGACTCGATGGTGACCACCGTGTGTGCGTCACCCGACGGGTGCGGAACGCCCTCCTCCCACTGCACGAAGAACGGCAGCTGCGGGTCGGCCTGCAGGCCCTTGACGCCGAGCTGTTTCCAGCGCAGCTCGGTGCCATCGGGGCGGTGCCGGTTGCCGTCGACCGCCTGGCGGCCCAGGCGCGTCTCCTGCTCGGAGATGTCGTCGACCTGGATCACCCAACCGAGCCAGCCGCCGCCGCACTCCGACCGGGCACGCACGACCTGACCGAATGGCGCCTTGTCCGATGCCGGGTGATCGAGCACCTCGACGACCTCGACATAGCGCTCGTGAGCCAGTGGGAGGATGACGTTGCGCGTGCCGAACCTCGGATGCACGCCACCGTCGACCGCTGCGACACCGATCTGGTCGGCCAGCCGAGCCGCCGTGGCCTGGAGGCCGTCGCGCTCTGCCGCATAGACGACGTGGTCGACTCGCATGCCGTTCATGGTTGCACACGCGCGAGGGTGCTCCGGACACCGCCCTCGGGCGGCCGTACAGCGCCGGATCGACCACATGACGTCGAGCACGCACACCACGCACACCACGTCCACGATGCGCCTCGGACGTCACCCGGCTCGCTGCCGCACCGCCTCGTACACCACCACGGCCGCGGCGGTGGCCGCGTTGAGCGAGTTGACCCGACCCGCCATCGGGATGCGGACGCGGAGATCGGCACCACGCAACAGCTGGTCGGTGAGGCCGCACTTCTCGGTGCCGATGGCGATCGCCACCGAGCCCCGTAGGTTGACATCGGTGTGCCGGAGCTGCGCGTCCGGTGTGGTGGCGACCAGCCGGATGTCGTTGTTCTGCAACCAGGTTCGCAGACCGGCACCATCGGTAGCGGCCACCGGAACCGAGAACACCGTACCTTTGCTGGCTCGTACGACGTTGGGGTTGCCCCAGTCGGTTGCCGGGTCGACCGCGACGACCGCAGCAGCACCGGCGGCATCGGCGGTGCGGAGCGCCGCGCCGAGGTTGCCGGGCTTCTCGACGCCCTCGGCCACGAGCACCAACGGGTCGGCCGGCAGGACCAGGGTCTCGAGCGGGCGCCCGGGCAGTGGAACCACGGCGAGGAACCCGTCGGGCCCCTCGCGGTAGGCAACCTTCTCGAACGCCGACCGACTGCAGCGCAGGACGCTCGACCCCAGGGACCGTACCCGCTCGACGAGTGCCATCTGGGCGGGAGGGTCGAGCATCAGCTCCGGGCAGACCAGCAGCGAGGACGGCAC
>JBOFBK010000644.1:0-22588 GCA_051645525.1 Dermatophilaceae bacterium
CAGCGCCGTCGCCGTCCTCGAGGGCGGCGAGCCCACGATCATCGCGAACGCCGAGGGCGGTCGCACCACCCCGTCGGTCGTCGCGTTCAGCAAGGGCGGTGAGGTGCTCGTCGGCGAGATCGCCAAGCGCCAGGCCGTCACGAACGCCGACCGCACCATCCGCTCGGTCAAGCGGCACATGGGCACCGACTGGAGCTCGGACGACATCGACGGCAAGAAGTACACCGCGCAGGAGATCAGCGCCCGCATCCTGCAAAAGCTCAAGCGGGATGCCGAGAGCTACCTCGGCGAGACCATCACCGACGCCGTCATCACCGTGCCGGCGTACTTCGACGACCACGAGCGCCAGGCCACCAAGGAGGCGGGCGAGATCGCGGGCCTGAACGTCCTGCGCATCGTCAACGAGCCGACCGCGGCGGCCCTGGCCTACGGGCTGGACAAGGGCAAGGAGGACGAGCTCATCCTCGTCTTCGACCTCGGTGGCGGCACCTTCGACGTCAGCCTGCTCGAGGTCGGCAAGGACCCCGAGGACGGCTTCTCCACCATCCAGGTGCGCGCCACCAGCGGTGACAACCAGCTCGGCGGCGACGACTGGGACGAGCGCATCGTCGGCCACCTGCTCACCACGGTGAAGACCTCGAGCGGGGTCGACCTCGCCAAGGACAAGATCGCCATGCAGCGGCTGCGCGACGCGGCCGAGCAGGCGAAGAAGGAGCTGAGCTCGGCCACGAGCACGAACATCAGCCTCCAGTACCTCAGCATGTCCGAGAACGGCCCGATCCACCTCGACGAGTCACTCACCCGCGCCCAGTTCGAGCAGATGACCAAGGACCTCCTGGACCGCGCCAAGCAGCCGTTCCAAAACGTCATCCGCGACGCCGGTATCAATCTTGCCGACATCGACCACGTCGTCCTCGTCGGCGGCTCGACCCGGATGCCGGCCGTCTCCGGCCTGGTCAAGGAGCTCACCGGCGGCAAGGAGCCGAACAAGGGCGTCAACCCGGATGAAGTGGTGGCCCTCGGTGCCTCCCTCCAGGCCGGCGTGCTCAAGGGCGAGCGCAAGGACGTCCTGCTCATCGACGTCACCCCGCTCAGCCTCGGCATCGAGACCAAGGGCGGGCTGTTCACCAAGCTCATCGAGCGCAACACCGCCATCCCCACCAAGCGCAGCGAGGTCTTCTCGACGGCCGAGGACAACCAGCCGAGCGTGCTCATCCAGGTGTTCCAGGGCGAGCGCGAGATCGCGCAGCAGAACAAGCCGCTCGGCACGTTCGAGCTGTCCGGCATCGCGCCCGCGCCGCGTGGCGTGCCGCAGGTCGAGGTCACCTTCGACATCGACGCCAACGGCATCGTCAACGTGTCCGCGAAGGACCGCGGCACCGGCAAGGAGCAGAAGATCACCATCTCCGGCGGGTCCGCCCTGTCGAAGGAGGAGATCGAGCGGATGGTCAAGGATGCCGAGGCGCACGCCGAGGAGGACAAGAAGCGCCGCGAGGAGACCGAGGCGCGCAACACCGGTGAGTCGCTGGTGTTCTCGACCGAGAAGTTCCTCTCCGAGTCCGGCGACAAGGTCGACGCCGAGCTCCGGAAGCCGGTCGACGAAGCCCTCGCCGAGCTCAAGGAGGCCATCAAGCCCGAGTCGGCGGCGTCGGCCCAGGACATCTCGGCCAAGATCGACACCCTCAACACGGCGAGCCAGGCGATGGGCGCGGCGATGTACGCCGCCGCGGCCGAGCAGGGCGACCAGGGAGACCAGAGCGAGTCCGGCGCGGCATCCGACGGCGGTCAGCCGGCCGGGGACGCCGCCGACGACGATGTCGTCGACGCCGAGGTGGTCGAGGATGATGCCGACAAGGAGAAGAAGTGACCGAGCCCGTCGACCCTGCGGACCCGCGCGAGAAGCTCGCGCCGGTCGAGACGCGGGTCCCACCCGCCCGCGCTGAGCACGACAGCCATGCGTCGGATGCCGACGGCGCACCGGATGCTTTCGCGCCATCCGAGGTGGTGGCGGACCTGGGCGACCTGGCCGACGACGGTGAGGAGGTGGCCCCGAGCATCGCCGGGGCCACCCCGGCCACCCCGGCCGGCGGGCCGGGCGACGCGTACGGCGAGCCGGGCGTCGCCGACGCGCAGCGTGAGCCCACTCCTCAGGTGGCATCCGCAGCCGGCGGTGACCTCGCCGCCGAGCGGCTCGCCGACCTCCAGCGGCTCCAGGCCGAGTACGTCAACTACAAGCGGCGGGTCGACCGCGACCGTGCGGTGGTCCAGGAGCGGGCGGTGCGTGACGTGATCGAGTCGGTGCTGCCGGTGCTCGACGACATCCACCTCGCCCGTGAGCACGGTGATCTCGACGGCGGCCCGTTCGCCGCGATCGCCGACAAGCTCGAGGCGACGTTCGCCAAGTACGGCCTCGAGCGTTTCGGCACCAAGGGTGAGGAGTTCGACCCGGCCCGTCATGAGGCCCTCATGCACGCCCCATGGCCGGATGACGATGCCGACCTCCCACAGGGTGGCTCGGCCACCACCGTGGTCACCGTGCTCCAACCCGGCTACCGCGCAGGCGATCACGTGCTTCGTCCGGCGCGTGTCGCCGTCGCCGACCCCGGGTAGCCGCCGACGCCGCGGAACAACCGACGCCGGCTGCTCCGGTTGCCGCAGAATGCCCACCGACGCGAGGCCCGAGAGGAGGCACCGAGACAGATGGCCAGTCAGGACTGGTTCGAGAAGGACTTCTACGCCATCCTCGGCGTCCCGCACGACGCCGACCAGGCGGCCGTGAAGAAGGCCTACCGCAAGCTCGCCCGCACCCACCACCCCGACCAGAACGCCAACGATCCGGCGGCGGAGCAGCGGTTCAAGGACATCGGCGAGGCGCACGCCGTGCTCTCCGATCCCAAGCAGCGGCAGGAGTACGACGCCATCCGCTCGATGGCGGGCGGCGGCGCTCGGTTCCGGGCCGGTCCCGGTGGCCCGGGTGGCGCGGGTGGGTTCGAGGACATCTTCAGCGCCTTCTCCAGCGGCGGCGGTCAACGCGTGCGGTTCTCGACGGGTGGCGCAGGCGGTCCGGGCGGTCCCGGGGGTCAGGCCGATCTCGACGACCTCCTCGCGCAGATGTTCGCCGGCCGAGGCGCCGGTGGCCGCACCGACCCGTTCACCGGGTTCGGCGCCCCCCGTGGGCCCCGTGCGGGTGCCGACGTCCAGGCCCGCACCACACTGTCCTTCCGCGACGCCGTCGAAGGCTCGACCGTTACCCTGACCACGGCCGAGGGCCGTCGCATCACCGCCAAGATCCCGGCGGGTGTGCGCAATGGCCAACGAATCCGACTGCGCGGCAAGGGGGCTGACGGTGAGGGTGGTGCGCCGAAGGGCGATCTGATCGTCACGGTCGCCGTCGAGAAGCACCCCGTCTTCGACCGCGACGGTGACAACCTCACGGTCGACCTCCCGGTCACCTTCGCCGAGGCCGCCCTTGGTGCGACCGTCGCGGTTCCCACGCTCGACGGCTCTGCGGTACGGGTCAAGGTCGCTCCGGGCACGCCGAGCGGGCGTGTGTTGCGGGTCAAGGGCCGCGGCGTCGCCGGGCGGGGCGGCACGGGCGACCTGCTCGCCAGGGTGCAGGTGGTCGTGCCGCAGCGGCTCACCGACACGGCTCGGGCCGCGGTCGAGGCGCTCCGCGACGAGGAGGCCGGTGCCGACCCGCGCGCCACGCTCTTCGAGCAGGCCAGGCAGCCCGGGGGTGGCGGATGACGCCCGCCCGCCTTCCCGGCATCGGCGCCGACGACGACACGCCGGTGTTCGTCATCTCGGTCGCCGCCGACCTGGCCGGCATGCACGCTCAGACCCTGCGCCAGTACGACCGGCTCGGCCTGGTCTCGCCGTCACGCACCCGTGGCGGGGGGCGGCGCTACTCGCAGCGTGACGTCGCGCTGCTGCGCGAGGTGCAGCGGCTCTCCCAGGAGGAGGGGGTCTCGCTCGCCGGCATCGCCCGCATCCTCGAGCTTGAGAACCAGGTCGCTGCGCTCCGGGCGCGACTGGCCGAGGTGACCGACGAGGTGGAGGCGCTGCGTGCGTCCACTGCCGATCGGGTGACCCGTCACAGGCAGACCCGCGTGTTCTCGGTGTCGCCGAGCGGCGACGTGCTCACCGCCCGGCTCGGTGAGCGGCCACGCTCCGTCCGCTCGCAGGCACTCGTCGTGTGGCGCCCACGCCACTAAGCCACGGGTGAGGCGGGCGTCGGGTCCGGCCTCTGGAGACGGAGCCTGAAAGGCGCACGGCTCACTGCTCGCGCCCGTCCGCCCGGTCCGCCGGACCGTTCTCCCGAGTCTGCGCGACTCGGGCGAGGGCGCTTCAGCCTGGTCTCGGTCTCACCGGTTCTCGACGGTGTCTGTGTCATACGGCAGGTTGACACGATGTGCCGGTTCGATCGGCCGGGGATGACGCGCGATCTTCGTCAGTGGATCATCCAGGTGAGGGTGGGAGCCGTCGCGGAGACGGTCAACGTGGGTCGAGGCGGGTGACGGAGTAGCTGGCGGTGTCGGGGTTCGCGACGCCGAACCGGGCGTTGACGGCCCAGACGAAGCCCTCGGCAACCGTCGCGGTCGACGGCACGTCGAGCGTGCTGTCGAAGAGCGCGCCACGCCAACGGGCGATCCATCCGCGGCTGAGCCGCTGGAGCCGGAGCACCGACACCTGGTTGTCCCCGCTCCCGCGGACGTCGTAGAGCGTCGACCCGTCGAGCACGAGGCCGTCGCCGCCGATCAGCGGTGGCCCGCCCCCCACGACGGGGATCCGCCGGGTCCCGCCGGTGTGCGGGTTCACCCGCCAGAGCCCGCCGACCCGGGAGTTGTTGAGCAGCAGCCAGCCGTCGTCGAGGGCCCGGATGCCGTTCGCGTTGATCTCGGTGCCGTCGCCCGAGCGCCACTCACCTCGGAGCGTCACGAACTCCGGCGCGCCCCCCGTGGGTCGCGCGGCACCGTCGAGCGGGATCGCGGTCAGCCGGTCGAGTCGGGAGTCGGTGACCCAGACCGTGCGTCCGGTGCGGACCAGGTCGTTGAGGAACGCCGCGCCGGGGACGATGGTGTCCGACACGACCGCGCCGGTGCGCCCATCGACCGCCCAGACGTGCGCCTCGTCGCCCAGGCCGCCCGCCGCCCAGACGAGATCGGTCCGCCGATCCCAGTAGAGCCCGCGGAGACTCCGGCCAGGTTCGCCGGGCAGCAGCGTGCCGACCGCACCGGTGCGCAGGTCGCCCGCGACGAGGCGACCGTCGGCGAGGGAGCCGACGTAGAAGCGGGTCCCCGGGCCGGAGGTGATCCCTTCGGGGCGGATGCCGTCCGGGAGCGCGACGGTGAGCGGGAACCCCGGGCTCGCGGCCACGGCCGGATCGCCGAATGTCAGCGCCCCGGCGGATGCCAGCCCGGCCCCGAGCGCCAGGCGCCGGGAGAACGTGGTGGACGAGGTGCGCGTGCGGGGGATCTGGTCCATGCGCCCATCGTCACAAGCGGCGGACCGTCCCGCATCTCGAGGCCGGCGCGCCACCGTCGACGGCGGGTCACGTCGCAGTGCCCCTCGACGGCAGCAGAGGCGGTCGAGGAGCCGAGTCAGCCCCGGTGAACGAGCGCCGCGACCGCACCGGCCGCCTCGATGTAGGCGGGCAGGTCGGGCTCGTCCCCGGCCGGCTGGAGACAGACCGTCGTCGCGCCGGCAGCGGCCAGCTCGGCCACCCGGGCGGCCACACCGTCGACGCCGCCCCCGGCTACCGACGCGGCGCCGGTCGGGATGCCGAACGCGGCGACGTCGGCACGTACCCGCTCCTCCTGACCGGCGTCCATCCCGGCCGGCAGGAACACGACGACCCGGAACGAACCGTCATCCGGGCTGTGGGTCTCCAGGCCCGCCCCGCTGGGAGCGTCGCCATCGGCGTCATCCACCCGTCCGCGCGCGACGTGCTCCAGCGCCTGCCGCACGACATCCGGCGTGGTGCCCGTGTCGAGCACGACCCCGTCGGCGAGCGCTCCGGCGAGCGCGAGGGTCTTCGGCCCGCGGCCACCGACGAGCACCGGCGGCGGCTGGGCCGGCGGGTGGTCGAGGGCGACGCCGTCGAGGTGCACGTACCGCCCGTCGACGGTGACCTCGGCACCGTGCAGCAGCGCCCGAACGGCGCGCACATACTCCTCGAGCAGCGTCATCGGGGACTCGGCGCGCGCGCCGACCTGCGCCATCCAGTCGAGGACGCCGTGCCCGAACGCCGGCACGAACCGGCCCGGATGCAGCCGCGCCAGCGCCGCGACCTCCATCGCGGCCAGCGCCGGGTTGCGCAGCGGAACCGGCATGAGCCCCAGCCCGACTCGCAGCCGCGAGGTGTCGCCCGCGGCGAGCGCCGTGGCCGACGCGGCGATGCCACCGGCGAGGAAGCAGTCCTCCCAGAGCCAGATCTCGTCGAGCCCGGCCGCGCCGGCCCGCACCACCTGCGCCGGCTGGTGCTCGACGCTGACCTGCGGCCGCAGCACCATCCCGACCGAGACCAGCGGCGCGCCCGTCATCCGCGACGTCTGCGCGGTGCCGGGCGTCATCCGCCGGCTCCGACCGCTCGGCGGGCTCGTGCCACCGGCAGCAGCACCACGACGGCCGCCACCAGAGCCGCCGACCCCACGGCCACAGAACGGGGTTCGTCGGTGAGCCGCCCGACCGCGATCCATCCCAGACCCCACGCCATCGCCCCGGCGACGGCCCAGCGCCCGCCGAGTCGCAGCGCGAACCACCACCCGAGCGCTGCCGCGACCGCGACCACCAGCACCGCCACGACATCGGCCGCGGCTCCCTCGAGCGCGACGCCGCTGTCGACGAACGCGGCCGTGACGTTGGCGCAGGCGGCCACCGCCACCCACCCGAGGTACAGCCCGAAGGTGCCGTCGACGACGAGCGTCTCGACCAGGCCGTACGAGCGGTGCTCCTCGAGCCGGCGTACGAGGATGCCGAGCGAGGCCGCCAGCGCGCCCATGACGGCCACGCTGACCCAGATCCACCCCTGCTGGGTGACCAGCAGCCAGGTGGCGTTCAGCACCATCGACGCCGCGACCGGCCGGCCGATGGCGCGGTGCCGCCGGTCGGTGGCCTGCGCCGGCAGCCACTGCCACACCGTGTAGGCGAGCAGCCCGAGGTAGATGGGGGTCCAGATCGAGAACGCCGGCCCGGCGGGCGCGAGCAGCGTGGCGTCGGCCGCCAGCGCACCGCCGCCGCTCTCGGCCACCCGGGTGCCGATCACCCCGACTCCCACGAGGGTGCCCACGACGCAGAAGACCTCGGCCGCGGTGACCGCCAGCTGTCGCTGCCGGTCGGCCGAGGTCGGGGATGCCGTCGTCTCGTCCGTCGTCGTCACCGCCCTATCGCACCACAGCCCGGCGACAGGATGGCGTCAGGCGCACTCCACGAGCCGACGCCGGCGGGAGCCGGCTCCGGGATACGCTGGCGCGAGGTGGGTCATGCGCCATCCGGCCGCACTGGGCACGTGCACACCCGCCGGGAGGAGCTCGATGTCGGTCGACAGGCGTGCGTCGCCGGCAGGGGCCCGGCCGTCGCCGGGTGAGGACCTGCCGCCGACCCGTGCTGCGCGCCGCCAGGAGGATGCCGCGGTGCCGCGGTTCTACCGCCGGGTGCTGCTCGCCGTGATCCTGCCCGGTGCCGGTCTGTTGCGCACGCGATGGCGGCTGGTGGGCGCGGTAGTGCTCCTGGCGTTCCTCGGCGCGGTCGGGTATGCCGGCTGGCGCGTGGTCGAGGACGGCGTGGTGCGCTCGGCGCTCGGAGTGGCGGTCGACCCCGACGCGCTGCGGCTACTCGGCGTCGTCGTCGTCGCGGTGGCGCTGGTGTGGGCTGCCACGATCGTGCTCACCGCCGGGCAGCACTGGCCGCGCCGCCGCCGGGGGCGGGTGCTGCGGGTCCTGGTCACGGTCGTCGCCTGCCTCGCCGTGGCGGCACCGGCCGGGGTGGCCGTGCGCTACCTCGAGGTCCAGGCCGCGCTGGTCGACGACGTCGTTGTCGCCGGACCGGGGGGCCAGGCCGGCGGGCGGAGCGAGTGGGAGGGCACGGCCCGGGTCAACACCCTGCTGATCGGGTCCGACGCCGGCAAGGGTCGTACCGGTGTACGTACCGACTCGATGATGGTGGCGAGCATCGACCCTCGCAGCGGCGACACGCTGCTCATCGGCATCCCGCGCAACCTCGAGAACGTGCCGTTCCCTGAGTCGAACCCGTTGCACGAGCGGTGGCCAAACGGCTACGACTGCGGTGACGAGTGCCTGATGAACGGGGTGTGGACCCTCGCCGTCGACAATGCCGACCTGTTCCCCGACGACCCCAGCCCGGGCCTGACGACGACGGTCGACGTGGTCGGCGAGATCACCGGCCTCGACATCGACCGGTCGGTCGTCGTCGACCTCAAGGGCTTCGAGGCTCTGGTCGACGCCATGGGCGGCGTCGAGGTCAACGTCACCCAGCGGGTGTGCGTCGGGTGCTCGCAGCGCTCCGACGGCAGCATCAGGTGGACCACGGGGAAGAAGGAGTGGATCGAGCCCGGGCTGCAACGGCTCGACGGCCGGGGCGCGCTCTGGTACTCGCGTTCGCGCGCCGGCAGTGACGACTTCAACCGGATGCGCCGGCAGCGCTGCGTCGCCGGCGCGCTCATCGAGCAGGCCGACCCGGTCTCGCTGCTCGCCCGCTACCCCCAGATCGCCGGGGCGCTCCGCGACAACCTCGAGGTGCAGCTTCCCGAGGGCGAGCTCGCCGCGTGGGTCGACCTCGTGCTTCGCGTCCAGGATGGCGACGGCATCCGCTCGTTGCCGCTCACCAGCGACGTCGTCCCTCCGGCGAATCCCGACTTCGACGAGATCCGCGAGCTCGTCGAGGACTCGCTCGACCGGGCCGGCGAGTCGTCGGCCAGCCCGTCGGCGAGTGCGTCCGCTTCATCTGACCCCGACCCCGAGCCGTCCCCGTCGTCCTCGAGCAGCCCGAGTGTGGCACCCGACGACGAGGCCGCCGACCTGTCGCGCACCTGCTGAGCGCTCCGCGCGGTGTCAGACTCCTTGCCATGAGCCCTGAAGTGGTCGCCGTGCACGCCGGCGACACCCACGCGTTCAGCAAGACCACCGTCGACGGCATCCGGCTCGTCGAAGGGTGGGGGGTCGAGGGCGACGCGCACGCCGGGGTCACGGTCAAGCACCGCAGCCGGGTCGCGGCCGACCCGTCCCAGCCCAACCTGCGGCAGGTGCACCTCATCCACGCCGAGCTCTTCGACACCCTCGCCGCCGCCGGGTTCGAGGTGCGGCCCGGCCAGCTCGGCGAGAACGTCACCACGCGCGGTGTCGACCTGCTCGGGCTCCCGGTCGGTACGCGGATGACGGTGGGCGACGCCACGGTGACCGTCACCGGCCTGCGCAACCCCTGCCGGCAGATCAACGAGTTCCAGCCGGGGCTGCTGAAGCAGCTCGTCCGCACCGGCGACGACGGAGTGGTGGAGCGGCTGGCCGGCGTGATGGCGGTCGTGTCGCGCAGCGGGTCGGTGCGCCAGGGCGACCCCATCGCCGTCGCGCTGCCACCCGGCCCGCCCCGTCCTCTCACCCGGGTGTGACCACCACCTCGGCGAAGTTGAGCGGAATAGGCTCAACCTTGGCCCGGTTGCCCCGAGTGACCACCGTTCCCGCACGTCCCGAAGGTCCGACATGGAGCTGAACCCCACCGCCAAGGTCGCCGAAGCGCTCGCGCTCGCGCAGCGCGCCGCCCAGACCGCCGGCCACGCCGAGATCACGCCCGACCACCTCATCAGCGCCGCCGTGCAGCTCGACACCCCGCTCGCCGACGCGCTGCTCACCACAGCCGGAACCGGAGCCGCCCACGTGCTCGGCCAGGCCGACGCGCGGCTGCGGGCGCTGCCGACGACGAGCGGGGCGACCGCGCAGCCGCCCACGTTCGGCCGCGACGCCCTCGCCGTGCTCCGGCAGGCCGACACCCTGATGCGCGCCAAGGGCGACACCCACCTCGCTCTCGATCTCGTGCTGCTCGCGCTCGCCGAGACCGGCCACCTCGCCGCGGTCGAGAAGCGCGGCGCCGCCGACATGGAGGCCCGGATCGAGCAGCTGCGCGGCGGGCGGAAGGTCACCAGCGCCACACCCACCGAGGAGGGCGAGGCACTGGCCACCTACGGCACCGATCTCACCCAAGCCGCCCGCGACGGCCGGCTCGACCCGGTCATCGGGCGCGACGCCGAGATCCGCCGGGTCGTGCAGGTGCTGGCGCGCCGGACGAAGAACAACCCCGTCCTCATCGGCGACCCCGGCGTCGGCAAGACGGCGGTCGTCGAGGGGCTGGCCCAGCGTATCGTCGACGGCGACGTACCGGAGTCGTTGCGCGACAAGCGGCTCGTCGCCCTCGACCTCGGCGCGATGGCCGCGGGCGCGAAGTACCGCGGCGAGTTCGAGGAGCGGCTCAAGGCCGTGCTCGAGGAGATCAAGGCGAGCGACGGCCAGGTCGTCACCTTCATCGACGAGCTGCACACCGTCGTCGGCGCCGGCGCCACCGGCGAGAGCGCGATGGATGCCAGCAACATGCTCAAGCCGATGCTCGCCCGCGGCGAGCTGCGCCTCGTCGGCGCGACGACCCTCGACGAGTTCCGCGAGCACGTCGAGAAAGACCCCGCGCTCGAGCGCCGCTTCCAGCAGGTCTTCGTCGGCGAGCCGAGCGCCCCGGACACCATCGCCATCCTGCGGGGCCTCAAGGAGCGCTACGAGGCGCACCACAAGGTCGAGATCGAGGACACCGCGCTCGTCGCCGCCGCCTCCCTGTCCGACCGGTACATCACCGGCCGGCAGCTGCCCGACAAGGCGATCGACCTCGTCGACGAGGCGGCGTCCCGCCTGCGGATGGAGATCGACTCCAGCCCCGTCGAGATCGACGTCCTGCGCCGTGCGGTCGACCGGCTGCGGATGGAGGAGCTGCACCTCGCCAAGGAGACCGACGAGGCCTCGGTCGAGCGGCTCGAGCGCCTGCGCGCCGACCTCGCCGACAAGAGCGAGGAGCTCGCCGCGCTCACCGCACGGTGGGAGGCCGAGAAGTCGGGCCTGAACCGGGTCGGTGAGCTCAAGGCCCGCCTCGACGACCTGCGTACCCAGGCCGACCGGATGCAGCGCGAGGGCGACTACGAGAACGCGTCCCGCATCCTCTACGGCGAGATCCCCGCCCTCGAGAAGGACCTCGAGGCCGCCCAGCAGGCCGAGTCGGCCATCGACACGAGCGACCTCATGGTCAAGGAGCGGGTCGGCGCCGACGACATCGCCGAGGTCATCTCGGCGTGGACCGGCATCCCCGCCGGCCGGCTGCTCCAGGGCGAGACCGAGAAGCTGCTCTCGATGGAGTCGCTCGTCGGCTCGCGGTTGATCGGCCAGACCGAGGCGGTGCGCGCGGTGTCGGATGCCGTGCGCCGCTCCCGCGCCGGCGTCGCCGATCCCGACCGGCCGACCGGCTCCTTCCTCTTCCTCGGGCCGACGGGCGTCGGCAAGACCGAGCTCGCCAAGGCGCTCGCCGACTTCCTCTTCGACGACGAGCGCGCCATGGTGCGCCTCGACATGTCCGAGTACTCCGAGCGCCACGCGGTGGCCCGGCTCATCGGCGCCCCTCCCGGCTACGTCGGCTACGAGGAGGGCGGCCAGCTCACCGAGGCGGTGCGCCGCCGGCCGTACTCGGTGGTGCTGCTCGACGAGGTCGAGAAGGCGCACCCGGAGACGTTCGACATCCTCCTCCAGGTACTGGATGACGGTCGCCTCACCGACGGGCAGGGCCGCGCCGTCGACTTCCGCAACGTCATCCTCGTGATGACGAGCAACCTCGGCTCGCAGTACCTCGTCGACCCGATGCTCGACCCCCGGGCGAAGCGCGAGGCCGTGATGGCCGAGGTGCGGGCGGCGTTCAAGCCCGAGTTCCTGGGCCGGCTCGACGAGGTCGTCGTCTTCGACCCGTTGTCGACCGACGAGCTCGCGCGGATCGTCGACCTCCAGGTGCGGGCCCTCGCGACCCGGCTGCACGACCGGCGGATCACCCTCGAGGTCACCGATGCCGGGCGGGCCTGGCTCGCGGAGAAGGGGTACGACCCCGCTTACGGTGCGCGGCCTTTGCGCCGGCTGGTGCAGCGCGAGGTCGGCGACCGGCTGGCTCGCGCGCTGCTCACGGGCGACGTGCGCGACGGTGACACGGTGAAGGTCGACATCGCCGACGACGCCACCGCCCTCACCCTCACGTGAACGTCGCGTCCTGCATCTCGGGCGGCTCGGTGGCGGCCGCCGCCAGGTTGGTCTGGATCGTGTCGGCGACGAGGTGGCGGCCGAGCGCCGTACCGACGACCACGATGTCGAGGTCCCCGACCGGGTGGCTGGTCGCGCCCCATCCATGGGTCGGCTGCCACCGGGTCAGGGGGATCCGGCCGAGAACGGCCACCGGTTCGAGGTCACGCGTCGTCTCGATGACGACGATCTCCTCCGGAGTGGCCGCCACGAGCACACGGCGGTGCGTGACGAGAAGTGCGGCGACGACACCGATCGTCACGACTGCGCTCTGAGCGGTACCGAGAGAGTGCGCCGCGACGATCGCCACGATGCCCAGCACCACCATGGCGCCGGTCACCGGCAGCGGCCGACGCGCACGTCCCAGTGCGACGCCGAGCACGTGCTCGCCCGGAAGCACCTGCTGCATCACCTGCTCCGCCCGCAGCGCCTGGCTCCGAGCCGCCCAGCGAGCCATGACCACCGGCGCACCGAGCGCGGTCGCGAACAGGCTCGACACGAGGAGAGCGACGACGGCGACCTCTGTGATGTCCATGTCCCACAGCGAAACACGCGCTCGGGCCGGTCACATCAGCACTTCGCTGACGAGTATCTGGGTATTCCGTCCCGATCGGGCGGCGATCTCGCCGGCTGAGCTGCGCGACGGGCCCGGCGTCCGACCCGGATCCGAGCCCTGGCGCGATCCGGGTCAGCGGTCGCGCGGGCGCCGTGCGACGGCAGGCAGGACCTCAGGCAGATGAGAGCGCTGGCCGAGATAGACCGTACTGACCGACTTCCTGGACGGCATCGGGAGTCCTACCCAGGACGACTCGCTGCCGGGAGCGGCGGGGCGCTGCTCACGGCAGCGCGGGCTTCCGTGGCGGGCGTGCGTCATCCGATCGTGTCAGGCATGAGCGAGAACGGAACCGACCCGGCAGCGGGTCTCGACGCCGAGCTGTACCGGCGGCTGTACGCCGAGCGGACCCTGCTGCTCGGGGAACCGCTGGAAGAGCGCAACTCCAACCGGCTGTGCACGGCGATCCTCGTGCTCAGCGCCGAGGACCCCACCGCCGACATCCGCCTGCTCGTCAACTCGGTGGGTGGCTCGGTGCCGGGGATGCTCGCCATCCGCGACTGCATGCGTGCCATGCCTAACGACGTGGTCACCGTCAACCTCGGAATGGCCTACAGCGCAGGGCAGTTCCTGCTCTCGGCGGGAACGAAGGGCAAGCGGTACACGATGCCGCACGCCAAGGTCCTCCTCCATCAGGGCAGCGCCGGCATCGGCGGCACCGCGATGGACATCGCCATCCAGGCCGACGACCTGCGGCAGACCCGCGACGTGGTGCTCGGCTGCATCGCGCAGGACACCGGTCAGCCGGTGGCCCGGGTCGAGGAGGACTCACGGCGCGACCGCTGGTTCACCGCGGCCGAGGCGCTCGAGTACGGGTTCGTCGACGCCGTGGTCGAGAGCGCGGATGACGTGGTGCCGCGCCGGCGGCGGGCCGCGGGCCTGGGGGTGCAGTCGTGAGCTCGTACCCCATCCCGTACGTGACCACGCGTACCCCGCTCGGTGAACGCACGGTCGACATCTACAGCCGCCTGCTCGCCGACCGGATCGTCTACCTGGGCACCGGCATCGACGACGGCGTGGCGAACGCGGTGATCGCCCAGCTGCTGCACCTCGAGAACGACCGGCCCGACGCACCGATCGCCGTGTACCTCAACAGTCCTGGCGGCTCGATCCCGGCCACGCTCGCCATCTACGACGCGATGCAGTACGTGCGCCCACGCGTGGAGACCACCTGCGTGGGGCAGGCCGCCGCGACCGCGGCGGTACTGCTGGCCGGGGGAGCGAAGGGCTACCGCACCATCCTCCCGCACGGACGGGTCGTCATCCACGCGCCGGCGGCGCAGGGGCGGGGCACGGTGCCCGACCTCATCCTCGAGGCCGACGAGGTGCAGCGGGTACGCACCATGCAGGAGGAGCTGCTGGCGCTGCACACCGGCCGTACCCCCGCCCAGGTGCGCTCCGACACCGAGCGCGACCTCGTGCTCCCGGCGCCGGCGGCCGTGGAGTACGGCGTGGTCGACTCGGTGGTGGCGTCGAGGTCAGGCAGCGAGCAGGTGAGCCTCGGGGCCGCGGCCGGATGACGCGGGGCGGCCGGATGACGTGCGCGTCACCAGCGCGCTCCGGGCGACGTCGGCGACCGTGAGGCCGAGGGCACCGGCGAGCGCCGACAGCACCTCCGAGGAGGGGTCCTTGCGACCGCGTTCGACCTCGGACAGGTACTGCGGCGAGACCCCGGCGCGCTCGGCGACATCGGCGATGCGCTCGCCACGGGCCGTGCGCTCGACGCGCAGCGCGCGACCGACCTTCTCGCGCCAGAGCGGCTCGGGCGCGGATGCCGAGCGCGCGGCCGGGCGGTGCGTCCTGGGGTGTGGCGGAGGCGTGGTGACCACCGGCCGCTTCGCTGGGTCGAGACGCTCGGCGGGCGCGGCCGGGGCGGCCGGCGCGGGGCGACGGCGGTCGGCGAGGCGGTGCAGTGTCCCCATGGGTCGACGGTAGGGCTCCCTGCGGAGGCGGTCGACAGGTGTTCGCTGTCGGCTGACGCCAGGTCTCGGACGACGGGGGCGCCGACCGGCACCCGGTGCACGGCCGTCATCCGGGCGGGCCCTGCGGAGCCGCCCACTAGGGTGTGCGCGTGCCTCACCGTCGCGTTCTGCTCCTCGCCGTGCCGGCCGTCGTGGCAGCGCTCGTCGCAGGCTGCTCGGGTGAGGGGGCGTCCGAGACCCCCGAACGCGACCCGGCGCAGCGGCTCGCCGCCGCCAAGACGGCGTTCGACGGCGCCGGCTCGGTGAAGATCGACCTGACCAGCACCGACGTGCCGAAGCTCCAAAGCGGGGTCACCGCCGCGAAGGGCTCGGGCGTCATCAGCGCCACCGAGCCCAAGTTCGCCGGCAGCATCACCGGGACGATCGACGGCGTCGCCGGGCAGGTCGAGGTCGTCGCGATCGGCGAGACCGCCTGGATCAAGTTCTTCACGCCCGACTTCGTCGAGACCGACCTCGACACGCTGAACGCGCCGAACCCGGCCACCTTCGTGCACCCCGAGCGAGGCATCTCGTCGTTGCTGCCGCGGACGGTCGACCCGACCGAAGGCAGCCGGGTGCGTGCCGGTCGCGAGGTGCTCGACCAGGTCGCGGGCACGCTGCCGGGCGCGGCGGTCGCCGACCTGCTGAACCTGGGTGACGGCACCGGCACCTACCGCATCACCTACGGGCTCACCGCGGAGGACGAGCTGCGCACGGCCACGCTCGTCGGCCCGTTCTTCGAGGGCGCCGAGGCCACCTACACCCTCACCCTGACCGACTACGGCACGAGCGTTGCGATCGCCCGCCCCTAGAGCGCTGCTCGCGACGGCTTCGCTCGCGGTCGCGCTCGCCGCGGCCGACACCTACGTCGTCGTCCTCGCCCTCACCGACATGATGCGCGGCGTCGGCATCGGCATCGCCGACCTCCAGCAGGCCACGCCGATCATCAGCGGCTTCCTGCTCGGCTACGTCGCGGTGCTGCCCCTCGTCGGGCGCCTGGCCGACCTCGTCGACCGCCAGCGTGTGCTGCTGGTCTGCCTCGCGGTGTTCGTCGTCGGCTCGGTGGTCACCGCGCTCGCCGTCGAGCTGCCGGTGCTCGTGGCCGGCCGGGTCGTGCAGGGTGTCGGCGGCGGCGGGCTGGTGCCGGCCACGCTCGCGATCGTCGCCGACCTCTGGCCGGCCGACCGCCGTGGGCTGCCGCTCGGGGTGGTCGGTGCGGTCCAGGAGGTCGGCTCGGTGCTCGGCCCGGTGTTGGGCGCACTCGTGCTCGCGGTCGCCGACTGGCGCGCGATCTTCTGGCTCAACGCGGCTGCGGGAGTGGTGCTCGCCGCCGCCGTGGCTGCCCTCGGCGGCGACCGCGGGTCCCACGCTTCGCGTGGGCGGACGCTGCCTCGCCTGCTCCCGTCGGCCCTCGGTGTCGCCGCGCTCGGCACCGGCGGGCTCGCGCTGGCGGCGCCCGACGCGCTCGTCACCAGCGTGTCGCTCGGCGTGCCGTTCGTGCCGTTCGGCGACGCCACCTCACGCCTGGCCACCCCGATCGGGCTGGCTGCTGCCGCAATGGCTTTCGCCGCGCTCGGGGCCGCGCTGCCGAGGTGGCGGCCGGTGCTCGTCCGGGCCGACCTGCTGGGTGCGGGCCTCCTCGGCGGCGCCCTCGGCTGCATCGTGGTGACGTTCGCCGCCGCCGAGCCCGAACGCGAGGTGGTCGGTCCGCTCGGGTACGCGCTCCTGCCACTCGCGGCCCTATTGGCGGTGGGGTACCTGGCGCACCACCGCCGGGCCGCGGTGCCGCTCGTGCCGCGCGGGCTGGTGCGCGGCCGGCTGGTGCGCGCCCTGGTGGTGTCGGCGCTGGTCGGTGTCGCGCTCGTGGCGGTCGTCGTCGACGTGCCGCTGCTGGCCCGGCTCGTGCTCACCACCAGCCAGACCGAGGCGGCCCTGGTACTGGTGCGGTTCCTCGTGGCGGTGCCCGTCGGCGCGCTGGCCGGGGGCTGGGCGGTGCGCCGGCTCGGCGACGGCGCCGTGGCGGCATCCGGCCTGGCGCTCGCCGCCGCCGGGCTGGCGGCGATGTCGACGTGGGGGAGTGGGTCGCTCGAACAGCCCTCTGCCACAGTGGTGCTCGCCGCCACCGGCCTCGGCATCGGGCTGGCACTCGCGCCGGTCAACAACGCCGCACTGGCCGAGGCGTCCGCGGAGACGCACGGCACGGCATCCGCGCTGGTGGTGGTGGCACGCATGGTCGGCATGGTCGTCGGCATCGCGGTGCTCACCGCGGTGGGGCTGAGCCGTTACTACGACGCGGTGGCCGAGCTGCCCGACCCCACCGACGCGGGCGCACTTCTCGATGCCGCGGTGGTGCAGGTGTCGACGGCGTTCCGTGGTGCCGCGCTCGCGGCGGCGCTCGGCGCCGCGGTGGCCCTGAGCCTCGGCGGTCCGCCGCGGCGAGTCCGGGCGAGCGGTCGCGGGTTGGCGGGGGCCGCGCGCGGGTGAGCATCGCGGTCGCGACGACCAGCACCGAGGCGGTGCGTCCCCAAGCGGGTGGCCTCGGACGGCCTCGGCCGGGTGCGCGAGAGCGTGCACGTCGTCATCGACGGCACACTGGAGGACGCCCTGTCGTGGTCGACGACTGCGCCCAGCACGTCGAGCAGGCGGCGTACGCGAGCGGCATGCTCACCCGCGCCTGAAGCCGGGCCCGGGAGTGTCCACGTGGCCGTTCATCCGCTTGCACATATATATGTGATAGCATATGTTGGTCTGCGTGTCGGGCGAGCTCGCGGTTCTCGAGGTGATCGCGGACCCGACCCGTCGCCGGATCCTCGATGCCGTGCGGGGTGGTGAGCGCTCGGTCAGCGAGCTCGTCGAGGCCGTGGGCATGCACCAGCCCGGGGTCTCCCGGCACCTGAAGGTGCTGCGCGACGCCGGCCTCGTCGAGGTCCGTCGCGACGCCCAGCGCCGCCTCTACCGCCTGCGCGTCGAGCCGCTGCGCGAGCTCGACGAGTGGCTCGAGCCCTACCGCGCCGAGCTGTCGGCCCGGCTCGACTCCCTCGAGCGCCACCTCGAGCGCACCGCCCGCCCGATCCCCCCGAAGGAGCGATCCTCGTGACCGACGACCTCACCACCCGCTACGACGGCGTGCTCGAGCGCACGGCCGGCGGGGGCGTCATCCGCTTCGAACGGCACCTCGCCTACGACGTGCGCGACGTGTGGCACGCCATCACCATGCCCGAGCGCCTGGCCGACTGGTGGCTGCCGTTCGACGCCGACGTCACCGTCGACCTCCGGGAGGGTGGCGAGATGGTCTTCGCCGGCACGTCCGACGACGAGCCCGTCACGATGACGTGCACGATCCTGCGGCTCGAGCCCCCCGTGCGGCTCGAGCACACCCATCCCGCGCCCGGGTCGAGGATGGTGTGGGAGCTCGAGGCCGCCGAGAGCGGGTGCATCCTCCGGCTGAGCCATCACGTCCCCGATGTCGGGGAGGCGATCGACAACCTCTACCTCGTCGGGCTGCAGACCTCTCTCGACCGGCTCGAACCAACCTTGGCGGGACAGCCCGTGCCGTGGGACTGGGACGCCTTCGCCGCTGCCCGGCGCCACTACGCCGAGCGTGGCCTCGCCGCCCCGGAGGAGGCGTCGTGAGCGGCCCCCGCGAGCAGCTCCTCCGGGTGCAGAACTTCATGCTGTCGACCGACGGCTTCGGCACGGGGGAGGGGCAGAGCGTGGAACGACCCTTCGGGCACGCCGACCCCGCCCGGCTGGCGTCGTGGGCGGGCGCGACGGCGAGCTGGCCGAACCGGACCGAGCTCGGGGGCACCCGTGGCCTGGACGACTACTTCACCCGTGACTTCAGCGACAACATCGGCGCCGAGATCATGGGCCGCGGGAAGTTCGGTCCGCAGAAGGGCCCGTGGCAGGACCTCGACTGGGAGGGGTGGTGGGGCGACGAGCCGCCGTTCCACACCCCGGTGTTCGTCCTGACTCACTACGTGCGGCCGTCGATCTCGTTGTCGGACAAGACGTTCCACTTCATCGACGCCGAGCCCCACGAGGCGCTGCGGCAGGCGAAGGCCGCTGCCGACGGCAAGGACGTGCGCCTCGGCGGTGGTGTGTCGACGCTTCGGGCCTTCCTCGAGGCCGACCTCGTCGACACCATGCACGTCGCCGTCGCCCCGGTCGAGCTGGGCCGCGGCGGCCGGCTCTGGGAGTCACCCGAGGAGCTGCTCGACCGCTTCCACCACGAGAAGGTCCCAAGCCCGAGCGGCGTCGTCCACCATCTCTTCTGGCGCCGCTGACGTCTCGGGAGCCGCAGGCGGAGGCCGTCAGCCGCGCCGGATGCCGGGGCTATCGCCGGCCCCGTCGACGCCGACGGGCACGGCAAGTGGCCGCACGCCGACCAGGCGCTTGCGATAGCGGACCCGGCCGGCGAACCCCTCGAGCGCCCGCCACAGCGCGGCGTGCGCCGCCCACGGCAGCGGCTCGGCGCCGTTGCGCCACGACGCGCCGAACGAGATCCACGCCGGCACCCAGTCGGTGGCGTCGTCCCAGGCGCCACGACGTGCGGTGAGCACTCGTCGCCGGTACTGGACAGCCTGGCGCCGCCCGTCGGCGCAGATCGGCGCCGTCGCCATCGGCCACACCCGCAGGTCGAGCGGCATGAGCGCCAGCTCGAGCTCGCCGAGGGTCGCGGGCTCGATGAGCACCGTCGCGACGTTCTCGTGGGGCGGGCGGTTCATGCCGGCACGCTAACCCGCGGCGGCGACACCCGTCATCCGCAACCCGCCTCGACTTTCCCGCCCGCGCCCGGGACCGTGGCGACCTACCTCAGGCGTCGAGCTCGACGACGACCGGGGCGTGGTCGCTCGCGCCGGCGCCCTTGCGCTCCTCGCGGTCGATGGCCGCACCCTGCACGAGCGCTGCGAACGACGGCGAGCCCAGCACGAAGTCGATGCGCATGCCGCGCCGCTTGGCGAACGCGAGCCGCTGGTAGTCCCAGTAGGTGTACGTGCCCGGGCCGGGCGCGTGCGGACGCACGACGTCGACGAACCCGGCGTCGAGGAACGCACCGAACGCGGCCCGCTCCGGCGGGGAGACGTGGCTCTTGTCGAGGTAGTACTCCATCGACCACACGTCGTCGTCCTGCGGCGCGATGTTCCAGTCGCCACAGAGCGCGAGCGGCGCGCCGTCGGCCGCCCACACCACGGCCTGGTCCCTCAGCCGGCCCAGCCAGTCGAGCTTGTAGGCCATGTGCGGGTCGTCGAGCGCTCGCCCGTTCGGCACATAGACCGACCAGACCCGGATGCCGCCGCACGTGGCCCCGATCGCGCGGGCCTCGCTCACCCGAGGGTCGCCCCACCCCGGGTCGCCCTCGAAACCGGGCGTGACGTCATCCAGCCCCACCCGGGAGAGCACGGCGACGCCGTTCCACTGGTTCACCCCGCGATGGGCCACCTCGTAGCCGAGCGATCGCAACCGGTCGTAGGGGAACTGGTCGTCACGGGCCTTGGTCTCCTGCATCGCGAGGATGTCGACATCGCTGCGCCGCAACCACTCCTCGACGCGGTCGATGCGGGAGCGGATGGAGTTGACGTTCCACGTGGCCAGTCGCACGTGTCGACCTTAGCCACCGCGGATGCCGGGCCCGAACCGCGACGGTTCAGGCCCGGCATCCAGATGCCGAATGTCGGCTCAGCGGAAGGGGAAGTGCTGCCACATCTGGCTCTGCACCTTGGCGCAGTCGGTCGTGGTGTAGACCGTCTTCCCGTTGACCTGCTTCGTCGCCTTGCAGTTCGACCCGCTGCCGCCGGAGTTGCTCTGTGACGTCGAGCTGGAGTTGCTGCTCGAGTAGTTGTCCGCGGATGCCGACGGGGCGGCGACGGCGAACACGCCGGTCGCGGCCAGGGCCAGGGCTCCGCTACCGAGGACGGACTTCGCACGCATGCTGATCTCCTTCTGTCGGGGGTGTTGTCACCGGCGCGGCGTGTTGCTGATCGCCGTCGCTCGATGTGTTAACGACGCTATGCGCGACAGACGCCGCCTCGACACCGGACTTGTCCCCGGATACCGATGGCAGAAATGCGCATGCGGTGGAGTCGGGCGGTCAGCGTCTCGGTGTCGCGGCATGGAGCCGTTCCACCGTGCCGGCCTTGAGTCGCTCCACCTCGACGACGTCGAAGCCCGCGGCCTGAACCAGCGGCAGCCGGCGCCGGGTGACATGCTCGCCCGTCACTCGGGTGGTGACCTGCTCGACCAGCCACTGCCCGGCGCGGAGCGGGGGCCACGAACTCCCCACATGGTCGAGCAGGAGCAGCCGCCCGCCTGGCACCAGCTCGCCCAGCCACTCGCGGCCCGCCGGTGAACCAGATGCGCTCGAACAGGGCGATCTGCCGGTCGTAGGCCGGCGCGGCGTGGTCCCAGACCCGGCGCTGCCGGCCGGTACCCGACTCCCCGCGACGTCGTCTCGGCACCATCGACGACATGGTGCCCACTCCGAAGTCCGGATGACGACGAGCAGGTCGTCGGCTCGGCTCGGCGCACTACGGTGGGCGGCGTGACCGACCTCGCCGCCGATCGTGCCCGCCTGCTCGAGATCGTCAGTGACAAGGCCATCGTGTACGGGCGGGTCACCCTGTCATCCGGTCGGGATGCCGACTACTACGTCGACCTGCGCCGGGTCACCCTCGACGGCGAGGCGAGCCCGCTCGTCGGGCGGGTGATGCTCGATCTCACCGCCGACCTGGGCTACGACGCGGTCGGCGGCCTCACCCTCGGTGCCGATCCGGTGGCGACCGCGATGCTGCACGCGGCGGCCGCGGCCGGCCGGCGGCTCGACGCGTTCGTCGTGCGCAAGGAGGGCAAGGCGCACGGCTTGCAGCAGCGCATCGAGGGCCCGTCGGTGGCGGGCCGGCGGGTGCTCGTGGTCGAGGACACCTCTACCACGGGTGCCTCACCGCTCGATGCGGCGCGCGCCGTCGAGGAGGCCGGCGGCACGGTGGTGGCGGTCGCCACGATCGCCGACCGGGCCACCGGCGCCGCCGAGAAGCTCGCCGCCGCCGGCCTGCAGTACCGGCACGTCTTCGGGCTGGCCGACCTCGGTCTCGCCTGACGACCGACTCGGATGCCGCCCCGCCGGGGTACGGATACCGCCCCGCCAGGCACCCGGATGCCACGCCGCCGGGCCTAGGATCGGCGCAGCCGACCCCGGGAGCCCCCGTCATGACCCTCACCATCGTCCTCGTCGTCATCCTCGTCATCGTGCTGGCCGTCCTCGGATGGGCGGTCGGCAGCTACAACGGGCTGGTCAAGCTGCGCAACCTCGTCCAGGAGGCGTGGCGCCAGATCGACGTCGAGCTGACCCGCCGTCACGACCTCATCGACAACCTCGTCGAGACGGTCAAGGGCTATGCGGCGCACGAGCGCGGCACGCTCGAGGATGTCGTGCGGGCGCGCACGGCCGCGGTCGCTCCCGGCCAGTCGCCGGGCCAGCAGGCCGAGAGCGAGAACATGCTCAGCCAGGCGCTCGGCCGCCTGTTCGCGCTCGCCGAGGCCTACCCCGACCTCAAGGCGAACCAGAACTTCCTCGAGCTCCAGGAGGAGCTGACCTCCACCGAGGACCGCATCGCCTCGGCCCGCCGGTACTACAACGCTACGGTGCGCGACCTCAACACCAAGGTCGAGACGGTGCCGTCGAACATCATCGC